>SKKK01000224.1 GCA_007121535.1 Planctomycetaceae bacterium
CTCAAACGGATGCAGCCGATCCAGATCGCCAGCGCCAGTTTGGAGGAGTTCGTTCAAGCCAGGCGGAAATTCACGCGAGAAGAATGGGTGTCTGTCCTGATCCGTACCGTCGGTTACGAACCCAGCCATCCGGACTTCACCTGGCGTCGCAAGCTGTTTTATCTGCTGCGGATGGTGCCGATGGTCGAGCGGAACTACAACCTGATCGAACTCGGCCCGAAGGAGACGGGCAAGTCGTTCGTCTTCCGCGAAATCTCGCCGTATGCCAACCTCCTGTCGGGCGGCCAAGGGGCGGTCACCGATCTGTTCGGCTGGAAGAACCGCCGGGACAAACCCGGTCTGGTCGTCCGCTACGATGTGGTGGCGTTCGACGAAGTGGCCGGCTCGAATTTCAAGTCGGCCAAGGACAAGGACATGTACAAGGGATACATGGAGCAGGGGTCGTTCTCCCGCGGCGACGACAAAGGAACGATTTCGGCCGAAGCCGGGATCGTCTTCAACGGCAACATCAAGGGCGATATCGAGACACTGCTGCACACAAGCCATCTGTTCGCCGCGCTGCCTGAGCAAATCCGCGACGACGACGCCTTTCACGACCGCTGGCACGCCTATCTGCCCGGCTGGGAAGTGCCCAAGCTCAGTCCGGACCATTTCACGACGCACCTGGGGTTCATCGCAGATTACATCGCCGAGATCTTTCACAACGAGCTGCGGCCACTGAACTTCACGGACGCCTGCGAGAAGCACTTCGCCTTCGGGGCGAATCTCGGGCACCGCGATCGCAAAGCGGTCATGCGGACGGTGTCCGGCCTGCTCAAGTTGATTCACCCCGACGGCGACTACCAGACGGCGGAGCTGGCAGAATACCTGCATTTCGCCCTGGAAATGCGGCGGCGAGTGAAAGAGCAACTGCGGCGGATCAACCCCGACGAATTCCGCACCGCCGAGCTTTCCTTTCTGGACAAGGAAACCGGCAGCGAAGTCGTGGTCCTCTGCCCCGAGTACCGCGAGCCGTCGAGTGGTTCAGACAGTTTTCCCCGGTCGGGCAACCTGCCGGGCACCTCGCGGATCCTGCCGGCAGACGGGTCCATCGAGGTGTTCCACGGCTACGAACTGCTTCAAGCCCTTCAAGCAGGTGGCATGGCCGAGGCGTACCGAGCCCGCGATATGAAGACTGGACGAGTCGTCTTCGTCAAACGCGTGCGTACCCTATCGAGCGACAAAGCTGCCTTGGAGCGCGAAGCACGCATCTACGAGAAACTGATGCGCACCTGCTGCCAGCACGTGTTGCAGGTTCTGGACTTCGTCCGCGATGAAGACCATGTAGCGATCGTCACCGAGTTTGCGGACGGAGGGGACCTGAACCAATACGTTTCCGAGACAGACGACGGCAGCGGATTGCCCCCCGCCGAAGCGAAGGATGTCGGCTTGGTGATCGCCACCGCGATCCAAGACCTGCACGCCCATGACATCATCCACCGCGATCTGAAGCCCGGAAACGTGTTGAATGCGTCCGGTCAGTGGAAGTTGACCGACTTCGGCATCTCCAAGAATCTCAACCGCCTGATGACGCAGAAAACGCTGCAACAACACGGCACCTTGGGATACGCACCTCCCGAGCAATTCCAGGGCTGTGCAGCTCATCCCAGTGCCGACATCTACTCGCTGGGCAAGATCCTGGTATTTCTGCTCACGGCGCAAACCGACGTGGACCGGGTCCCCTATTCCGTCTGGCGCGATTTGATCGTCGACTGCATCAAAACAGATCCCGAACAACGACCGGACATCACATCCATGCTGACCAGGTTGCGGATGATACGGACCTGAACGAAATGCATCCAACCAGCCGGCACCTCTCGTCAAACGGCAGGTCGAACTTTGCCGGAACTGCTCCAGTTCAGACGGTGTGAAGTAGTCCGTTACGAGCAGTTGGGCAGTCACATGGGGTCAGCCTCCCGCGGCGTCATTGCGGATCGCTTGGAGGCTTCCACCAGCGTTGGCAATAATCGTTGTCGGATCGTGTCGGGATAGTCAGTCGCTCATCGGGAATCCACAAGGGCGACTTGCCCGGCAAAGTAACCTCCGACACAAATTGACGTACGGCTTCGGCGGCGGCTTCAGCACTTCGGGAGGGAAGCCAATTGATTGCTCGAAGGTAGTTACGGCAAAAGTCGTCGTTGCGAGGCAGGGCATCGAACACAAAATTCCAACAGAAGACCAGCCAAGATCGCGTGACCAAGCTGATGTGATCCTCAAAAAAGGTCAACTAGGGGTCAAAACACTCATCGACATACCGTCTGCACAAACACTCCCAAGCTGGAACGAGTGATACGATGGAAAAAGAGTCGTAACGGCATCGACGAAGCTTCTCGATAGGTTCAGACCTAATTTCGAGCAGATCGGCGGCGTCGAGGAATCGCTGGACACAGCGATCAGCCAGACTAGCCAAAGTACTTAGCACCGTTCGAGAAATAACTGTCCGATGTCCCCTCGCCCCTCTGGGGAGAGGGCAGGGTGAGGGGGTCAGAAAGTGCGTCAGTTATTTCTCGAACGGTGCTTAACATATTACCCGCTTGCAACGTCCGCAGCTCCAGCCGATTCATTGGGCCAATTCCCATCACTGTGAAGGTTCGAGGTCGCCGGTTGCGGTAGCCGAGCAGCGGCTCAGACTGCGCGGCATCCATCGCCAGTAATTTAGTCGCCACAGCTTCGAGGTTCAATCAGTATGACGACGCTCGACAGGTGTCAGCCGAAATCTTGGCCACCGTCCCGATCATCCGGTCGATCACCGCCTGGCCCACGGCGTCGTCGACAAGGATCTGCGACACCTGAAACCGCACTTCGCCATCGTCAAGATCCAACTCGAACTTGCCCAAGCGCAACCCGTAGTTGGCGCGGGCAATAGTCTCGGCCGCAGCGGTACGACAGCCTTCGGGCACCAGCAGCGGCGAGCGACCGACGACCTGAAACAGATCGGTCTCCGGCTCGACACCGGCCGTGATCCGATACTCGGCCACCTCTCCCCGCAGATCGAGGCGAACCGCCTGATCCCCGTTCGCCCAGTACCCGATCCCCCGCTCGTCCAGCAATTCGACCAGTTCATCGTAGGCAGCAGACATCAAACCAACCCTTTCTTGTGGCTGCGGTCCCTGTTTTCGCCTCCGTACATCCTGTCCTACTGCTGGTTTGCCGGCCGATTGACACGTTAGGTCACTGGGACGGGGAATTTCTGGAGAAAACATCCTTTTGTTTATCCACAAGTCGCATCCCCCAGACCGCCATCAGGATCACGTGGTGCGAGTGTGATGGTGGGTGGACGGGGCTGATGCGTGATCAGGTCGAGCGATGGCAGTGTGACGCCGCTCCAGTTCACCAATGGCCACATCCGCAGCCGGATTCACGTCCAGAGCAAAACTGGATACCCCTCATCTCACCATGCTTCCATGCCACTGTCCATTTTCGAGCGATGAGAGCTCGGTGGATCATGACACGGGGACTGGAATGGCGATGGACAATGGCGATCGCGGACCGAGCTGATGGAAGCCAGTGGGATCACGAACGGGACAGGTTGACCAACGGCATTTTCAGCAGTACCCGGAGTTTGGGCACGAGCAAGCAAAGCTCAGCGGTGGCGATTAACCATCTGCGTGATCGCCTTGTTCTACGCTTTCGCTCTGCTTTCCATCATTCGTACTCTTGGTGTCGATCGCCGCGAATGACAAGAAGGCCAGAAACGCCAGGCCGGCTAGTTGTGGTTGCGGGCCTCCCAGGAAGCCTAGGAATCCAAGAAACCCCAATGCGCCAAGATATCGTCTCTTCTCCGGAAAAATAGGTGCCTTGAGATTGGCCTTATCGAAGGGAATGAATACCAGAAGTGATGCGAGAGACAGTAGGGAGAGGTAAGCCAGTATTGCCAACTGCTGATAGTTTTCGGTTCCCTTGAATCCCAAGAAACCCAAAAAGCCAAGAAATCCCAGCGCTCCGAGGAATCTGCTGTTATACGCCTTCTCCATAAGTGGTACTCTCTCTTCTAGCTGTCGTACGTTCCAGACCAACCGGTCGCGAGAAGACCAGCATCCACACGGCCGAATCCTAATGCGGACCGATCGCATCCGATTGCTGTTGGGCAGCGGTCTTCTATGTCAATCCGCCGCTGGACGACCGCCATCCAACCGCCTGCGATCCTACCACACCACCGTATCGGTGACAAGCATCCTTTAGTGTAACTGATCCCAGCGGCGGTTCGCCGTGCGCTGAAAAAGTACAATTCGCCCCTTCCTCAGTCCCAGATACCTTGCACAATCGCTCGGCCGACCAGGCCCTTACGGCGCGAGCCTACCGATACGTCTGTCGGGAGATTGGGACTCGCGAGGCGTGGGCATCAAGGCGCCGGTTTCCTGGAGCCAGCGGCCGAGTTGTTGGTCGAGTTTCGCAGCCAGTTCCGGCTTCTCGGCGGCAAGGTTCCTCGTCTCGCCCACGTCGTCGACCAGATCGTACATTTCGACCGAAGCGTCATCGTAGCGGCGGATCAGCTTGTACCGGCCGGATCGGATCGCGCCGCCCGGACGGTTGGAGCGGTGCCACGCGTAGTGCGGGTAGTGGAAGAAGAGCGGAGCGCGGTCCGGCCTGTTCCCTTCGAGGACCGGACGCAGTGAGGTGCCGTCGAGCGCTTCGCCGGGACCGAGCGGGACGTTGGCCGCGTCGAGAATGGTCGCCGCAAGGTCCATGCTGACGACCGGCGTGTGGTCGACGGCACCGGGAGCGACCGGCCTGGCCGGCGCAACCACCTCCGGCCAGCGGATGATCAGCGGGACGCGGATCCCGCCTTCGTACAGATCCCCCTTGCCGCTGCGCAGCGGCCGGTTGTCGGTCGCGCCCTCCCAGCCGCCGTTGTCGCTGGTGAAGAGGACCAGGGTCCTGGCCGCGAGGCCCAGTCGATCGATGGCTTCAAGCACCGTGCCGATCGCGCGGTCGGCGGCCTCGATCTGCGCCGCGTACACCGGGTTCTTGAGGCCCGGCCCCTCCTTGCCGCGGTACTTGGCTACGAGTTCCTCCGGGGCCTCAAAGGGGTAGTGCGGGTTGTAGGTCCACAGGCAGACGAACATCGGCTTGTGGCGGTGGGCGGTCATGAAGGAGACCGTTTCCGCCGCGAGACGGTCGGTGAGGTATTCGCCTTGCTTGCGGGGCCGGATGGCCGGGATCCGATACGGATCGAAATAGGTGGGCGGTCCGCCCAGGCCGCAGCCGCCGACGTTGATGTCGAACCCCTGGTGCTCCGGCCAGAAGGCGGGGCCGCCCGCGGCCGGATCATTTGGATCCGGGTCCCCAGAAAGGTGCCACTTGCCGAAGAAGCCTGTCGCGTAGCCAGCCGCCTTCAGGCGATCCGCGAGCGTGATGGTTTCCAGCGGCAGGACGTGTTCGGCGGCGGGCGGCTGCACCGGCCGATCCTTGGGCCAGAACGCCGGACCGTCCTTCCCGTGCTGCGTGATGCGAAGACGCGCCGGCGCCTGACCCGTGATGATCGCTGCGCGGGTCGGCGAGCAGACGGGCGATGCGGAATAGGCGTCGGTGAAGCGGACCCCCTGCCGGGCAAGCCCATCCAGCGCCGGCGTCGTCAGCCGATCGTTCCCCTGGCAGCGGAGATCCCGCCATCCCATGTCGTCGGTCATCAGCAGCACGATGTTCGCCGGCGGCGCGGCGGCCGGCCCGGCCGCCGCCAGCAGCAGCATGCTGAGAAAGGGGGTTGCCACGGTCACGGTACTCTCCTGTTTGCCTAATGTTTCGGCGGCGCCCGAGGGACCGCGCCGTTCAGTCCCCACCCTTCAGCAGTTCCAGCATCGCCTCACCGGCCGCATGGCCAATGCGGGTAAACCAGATCGCACTGCCGAAGTAGTGGTAGGGCCGGTCCGAGCCGACCTTCTGCCACTGTTCGACATTGTCGCGCCACGTTGGGAACAGTTCCTCGGCCGCCCGGTCAACCAGCACGTCGGTGCGGAATGCCCTCACGTTCTCCTGGAACTCCGGCACGTCGTTCATCGACATCTGGGCCTCGCGAACGGCCAGCATGCCCCCGCTGGCCGGCGTCGAGCCGTTGTTGCCCGACGCGGCAATCACGAACGGCAGGTGTGGGGCGCCGAGATCCCGACGCACGTCGCGGATAAAGTGCTTCATATTCGACGCGTACTCGTTCGGCGGGCTGGCAGGATCCTCGAGATCGCCGAAAAGATCGTTCCAGCCCTGGAACCAGAAGAACCCGGCCACTTCCAACTTGCGGCCCGCCAACGCGGGGAACAGCGTCTCGTAACTGTCGAACGTCTCCTTCACCTCCGCCAGCATGTTGCGGTAGGACGAGCCGTACACCATCTTGATCTCGTCCATTGTCGGCAGGCGATCGTTCCTGTTCTGTTTCTCGTTGTTCTCGCGGATACGCCGCTGAGCGTCATCAAGTTCCTTCTGGAGTCTGTCCTGGCCGGGATAGCCGGCCGAAGGCGAGCGGAAGAGCTTGAAGAGCGAATGGCCGCCCCAGGCCGCCTTGATCAGCAGGACTGGCTCGTCGAAGTGGTTGCCCATCATGGTGCCGAACTCCAACTCGGCCCCAGTGGCACCGGGTGATCCGAAACCAATCGTCAGCGGGCCCTTGCGGCCGAGGAACTTGATGAACACATCGTCCCGGACGATCCACTCGCCGTCCTTGCGCAAATGCCTGAACAGGTCGGCCGTCTTCGGGTCCTCGGCCTGGTAGTTGAGCAGGTCGTTTCTGGCCTTGCCTTCCATGTTCGACTGTCCGGCGAGGATGAAGACCTTCACCGTCCCATCGGCCGCCTGGACACCGACCTGCGAGCCACACCACCCCATTGCCCATGCGGCACAGATTGTCAAAAACAGGTAGCTGCGATGCTGGATCATGGTCTTCTCCTCGTTTCGCGTGGTTACTGACAGGAACTTAACTCCCGACCGGCGAAATTGCAACTACCCTGACGTTCTCCAGCTTGCCTCTTCTTGCAATTATTGGCCATCTAACCCTTTCCCGCTTAGCAATCATGTGGCACTACATCGGACGTCTTGTTGTTTGGAACTCTTTTGCCAAACGGCGGCCAGATCGAACGTGATCTTCGTCCCACCACTCACCACCGTCCCCCGTACCGATACCCACTCGGAGACGCCCAGTACCCGTAGGGCGCCATCGGGCGGGGTGTCTGATCCACATGGACCCTGGACGCGGTGACTGGCAGCGCCTGGGAATCGCGCGCCCTGGCTTCCCGCTGCTGAGCCAGTTCCGTCTCCAACGCCGCGATCTGCTGCTGCGACTCGTGGGCAGCCAATTGCGACTGGCGATGTTGTTCGTGGAGCCGTTGGTGCTGCTCCTGAACGCGTGCCAGTTGATCCCGCAGCTTCTCGTTACGGTCCCGCTCCTGGGACAACTGGTTCCGCAACGCCACTACCGAAGCCTCCAGCCGCTGGTTTCGTTCCGCCGCGGCACGTGACTCAAACTCTTCCCGCTGCCGCTCTTGAACCGCCACCCGAGCCAGCTCGTGCTTCAGACTCCCAGCGTCGATCTCCCGTAACGGTGGCTCAGGTGGTGGGGCGGTAACCAGATCCTTCAGCCGCTCGATCACCACGAACAGTTCGACACCCTGTTCTTCGTGATGTGTCGCCTCCACGCCCGAGATCCGATACAGCCGACCAGCCTCCAGCCAGTGCTTCGCGACGGCGATCGCGTCTTCCAAATGCCGTTTGCGATCCAACGCACGCCGCTCCAACTCCAGCAGCACACTCAGGTTCTTCGCCGCTCCGGGATCACGCTCGGTAACGAAGTCTTCCACCGCCAACGCATGCAGATCCGCCCAGTCCACGTCCACATCGATCGGCAGCAGTCGCGACACCAGCCGCTGCTTCTCCACCGCGTACTGGACCAGCCTGGCCTCTTCGACGCGTTTGGCATCCAGAGCACGACGGACAGCCGTAGCCAGTTCCCGGGACACACCGTTCCCCGACGATTTCAATGTCTGCGTATCCAACGGCAGTGACTCGCACCCCACCAGCACCACACATGGCAAGATCCAGATGACGACCTTCATGGCTGGCCTCCTTGAAAATGCCCCCGGCCAGACGCGACCGACAAGCTGTGCCCCACAACCGGCCGCCTCCAGATGAATCATCGAACTGGCAGAATCCGAAGTGGCCGCTTCAGCCTCGTCAGCTTTTCAGTCTACGCCCATGCGTCGACCAGTACAAGCCAACGAACCGGGTTGGTGATCCCGTTTGACTCAGTGGAACTGGACATGATCCCCGTCGTCCGGCCCATCAAGGCTTCACCGCCCCAATCGTTCCGTCTGTCCATCGGATCGCCGTCACACCATAGGCTGGTAGCGTTAGTTCCCACGGCGAGCCGGCTTCGACGTCGATCTCCTTGCCTGTGAAAACGTCCCGAACCCGAGGTTGGTTTGGCCAACCGCTGAGCTGGAACGTCGCGGGCGCGTTGGCGGAATTGATGAGCCACAACCAATGGCTGCCGTCGTAGACGAACTCGGCGGCCGTCCAGGATGGGACTTCGATTCTCCGTTGCTCGCGTTCCTGCTCGCTTGTGGTCGTCGCTTCCACGTCGCCGCCGATTGTAATGGTGCCGGCTCCTGATGCCTTGGTCGGCTGGACCTTCAACGTGTTCGCAGGTTCGCCAAACAGAAACACTTGGGACAAACCCAGCTCACCGTTCAACTCGCGACCGCACTCGCTGTAGGCGTCGTACCAGAGCTGCCAGGTGCGCCTGACGGCGGGGCGTTTGAACAGCGACCAGATCAAGACCCCCTTGGCGCCGCTGGCCAGGCCCAGATAGACATCGTGACGCACCCAAGCTCGGATTTCGTGGTCCTCCTCCGGTTCCGGATCTCGGCACAGCTCGGGCATCACCAGCGGGATGGCGTCGGCACGCCCGGCCGCTTCCAACGCCTCGACGGTCTGCTCGACGCTCCAGCGAACCCAAGCCCGGTCCCGTTTCCGTCCGACCAGATTCACGTAGCATCCCTTGGCAAGAATGTCCACGTGCCGGGCGATCGGCTCCAGGCTGTTGGCAGTCCGGTGGTTGGGATTGTACAGGTAGATGGGCCGGCCCTGCGGATCGTGTTCTCGGATCGTTTCGCACACGATGGCCAGGTATTGCATTTCGGCCGTTCGCCACGGCCGCAGTTCCTCGGGACGCACGGCCCACCAGGCGACCTGCTGGTGGACCGCCAATGCCTTGACCTGCTGTTCCACCTCTTGCCGCAGGCTGGCCGGGTCCAGCTTGTACCTGTTCGGCGCCTGGTCGTTGAACGTGATGTCGGGGCCGATGTGGGCGATCACCGGCCAGTCGTTGGCGAAACAACGTTCCAGATAGGGTTGCTGGTCGCCGTAGACCGGCCCGGCCAGCGTGAAGCCGTTGGCCAGATCCCGAGCCGGATCGCCGGAATACCCGGCAAAAGCCAGTTTCCGCCCCTGGGGATAGATGCCGTCTGCTGGCAGGTCCCTTGCGGGTACTGCTGACTCGGCTGAAATGGCCACTTGAGGCAAGCTGTTCCCGCAGAGCAACACAGCCAGCAACATGGTCGCGACGGCATTTCCAATCAGGGCTGATGGGTAACGTTGAATCATGCGTCTGCTACTCCTGGTGACTTCGATGGCAGATGCCTGCGGCTGAGCTGGTCGGCTCGCTTGAGCATCGTGGGAATCCGATGGTTGCCGTGCATCGTCCGAATATGGCGTGCGGCCTCGGTAACGTCCAGCCCTTCGGCGGTAACGTACAACGGCGTGCAGCTTCCACCGCGGGTGACCAACGCGACGGGTTCCGCGCCCACAAACCGTGTTTTGGCCACGCCGATAACCACTGCTCGCTCGTCCAACGCTTCATACAAATGGGCTCCCAAGCCATGCCGCTGTTCGCCAAGCCAGACGTATCCGTCGATGATCACGACCTGCGGCAAGGTGAGCAGCGTCTGCAGGACAGCCAGGATACACGGCAACTCGCGCCGGTAGAATTGGCCGGGTTCGTACGGCTTGACATCGCGGATCTCGATCGCGGACTCCAAGACCACCGGCGTACCGTCGTCCCAGTGCTCGAAGCAGACGCAAGCCGACACCACGCCGGCATCCCGGTAATCGACGTCGACGCAGGCGATCATGTCATTTGTTCATCCGGTTCAGGAACTGCGGACTCTAACGCATTGTATGACGTGCCGCGATGCTCCAAGAGGCGCAGTCGGAGTACGCACTGGCTGTGATTCTGCCGCTGCTGGCCGCTGTGCCGGTTGTCCCCGTGGTCATTCTCGTGCGACAATGGCTGGGAATCGAACTGTTGTCTGGTGCGTGAAGGTACCGGTTTCTTCCAGCGTCCGGGATAATGCAATGTCCGAAACGATTCGCGAGGCGGTCCAAGAACAGTATGCCTCGGTGGCCCAAAGCGGTTTGTCGAGTAGCGTGGAAGGGGTTCGTGCAATCGCTGAGGCGTTCGGCTATACGCCCGAGCAATTGGCAGCCGTGCCCGCCGATGCCAACATGGGAGTGTCCTGTGGCAACCCGACGGCTTTTGCCAGCCTCAAGCCCGGCGAGGTGATTGTGGATCTTGGATGCGGCGGCGGGCTTGACGTGTTCCTGGCGGCTCAGCAGGTCGGCCCGACCGGAAAGGCCATCGGGATCGACATGACGCCGGAGATGCTGGATCGGGCTCGGCGAAATGCCACCAAAGCTGAGGCCAAGAACATCGAGTTCCACGAAGCGACCATCGACAACCTGCCGCTTCCCGATGCTTCCGTAAATTGTGTGATCAGCAATTGCGTCATCAATCTGGCGCCCGACAAACAGGCTGTCTTTCGGGAAATCGCCCGAGTGCTCAAGCCGGGTGGACGACTGGCTGTCAGCGACATCGCCTTGAAGAAACCGCTGCCGCCCGAGATCGGTCTTGATCTCATGGCCTATGTCGGCTGCATCGCCGGCGCCATCGCGATTGAAGAGTACCAGCACGGGCTTGTCGCAGCCGGTTTCGCTCACGTCAAGGTCGTCGATGCGGAGGCCGATTTGAATGCCTATGCCAGGCTGGAGAGCAACTCGGGATGCTGCACGCCGACAGCCACTTTGGGGCTACCCGTGGTGCAGGCGAGTTGCTGTTCGCCGCAACCCGGTGAGTCTGATCTTCACGACCGGCTTGCGGATCTGCTCCGCCGCTACGACGTGAACGAGTACGCGGCCAGCGTTCGGGTTTATGCGCTGAAACCTGCACACAGCTCGGATCGGACCTGACCGAGATGTTGGCAATGGACGTTCGATCCTACAACCGGCGAGCATGGGACCAACTGGTCGAAAATCGGAACCGCTGAGCAAGCATCTGGCGACGTTCGCAGCGACGAGAGCGGTGAAGTCGCAGGTCGGTTGTAAGGTTGCCGGCCCGGATCATCGAATCTCCTGCTGGCAGATCCAGATTTCCAAAACCTGTCCCCTTCCAGATCACGATTTAGCAAGCTCAAACGGATGGTCAGGATCCGTCGGATTTTACAAGTCCGCGTCCAGTCCAGCCCCCAGAAGCCAAAACTGGACAGCATTTGGCAGCAATGGCTGGATGCGAGTGTCCATTTTCTGGCCGTACCAGACCCATCAGCGGCCTGAGTCAATTACCTGCCTCCGATGAACTGCCAGCGATCGTGTCTCGAAGACATCGCCATCGTTTTCAAAGCCTGTTTCACTGACGCTGATCTGCCGCCCAAGCTGCCAGTCCAGGATTTCGATATCGCGAATCCGATCTCCCGGTGGTTCCCGAAAGATCTCTGCTTGGCGGTCGTGACACCTTTGCACGGCTCGCATGGCGGCATCCCTGGCGGTCCGAGCATCCAAAACCAACCGCAAATTGCCCGATTGGACGTAGTATTTGGCCATTTCGTGTACCTCCTGCCCTTAATGATCCGGAGAACGGTGACACGTTTGGTCAAAACGGAAAAAGAAATCCGGAAAAATCTGTACGCCGGGACCAACCGTGTCACTGGGGCGGCGACAATTCAATAGTCAGCACGATTCCAACGCAGGAGGCCACGACCATGCGACAGTTCGTTTACCGAGCCATGCACCAATCGGACGATCTGGTCGTCGAATTCGACTACACCGATGCGAAAGGCAGTACGACCCACCGCGTCGTCAGCCCGATCCGCTTCCTGAGCCGGGACCGGTTCCTAGGTCTGTGCCAAAGCCGCGAAGAGCCTCGGCGGTTCTACCTGGATCGCTGCCAGAACTTACGGTTGGCAGCGGCAGCGGACTTCCTGATGCCGGTGGCGATGGCGGGGTGAAGCATGGCCTTCGGGCTCGAAGTCAGTCCCAGCCTGTGATCTTGCAGCGTCCCAGTTGGGGACAGATCACCGCTGACGCTTCCCCCGCGCGGAATTCGACGCGATGCGGCCCGTCATCTGAATCGGCGATCACCTGGGGCCTGCCACGGCGCCTACTGTCTGCGGCCATTTCCTGAACGGTCGTCTCACCGAAATGAATCTGATGTCCGCAGTCGCATTCGAAGGATGACGGCATCAATCCTCGTGCCATTTTCGGGCCTCCTACCGGTTTCTCACAACGTTCCCGTTCAATGCAGTGGTTGCACCAACAAACCAAGCGTCCGCCCAGACGCCGCAGCAGGCATTATGTGCGAGCCAACCAATACGGGCCCCAGGCAACGATCCTTGTCGTTTCACGTCTGGGCGGATTGCTTGCCGAGCTGGCCTGCGGTGTCGCTGAGGCAAAACGGGGATTTTGCCGCAGCCAGCGTCGCCAAGTCGGCGGTCATCGAAATCCTTGTTTCGGCGCGTGCCTGAACCTGCTTCGAGACGACCGTCGGTTCGCTTGGATGGTGGTGAGTCTACGGGACGAACGCTGACGCGCCAAGCTGCCGATACAGGGCTTCTGCAAGCATCGTGGTCGTCAATGTCGAGACGACAGAATCTCGTTCACCTTGACAGCAACATCCTGGGGGCTCAGCCCAGCAACCTCAACAACGACATCCGCCTTCTTGTATGACCGACCAAAATAAGCCATGTCCTTCCTGATATCACTGACGTCAACGCAGCTGACCCCTGCCAAAAACACCCGCATTTGCTCCGCTTCCTTGGTCCGCAGTACACAACTCCCATGCCACCCGCCGTGATCTCTTTGCTGTCTTTCGAAGCCCTGGTGTCTTCTGTGGTTACCTGAAGACTGTCGGATTTTGCGGCATTTGCCGAGAACATGCAACCAGTGGTCTGGTTCTCGCAGCTCCATCAGTTGACCGTCTCGGCGGTTTTCACGGTATCTGCCAGAACGGATAATGACGAAGGGAGTCGCCAGCCAGCATGAATGTCCCACTGTCACTCGCCGCGAAGATCCTTGTAACCGGGCCGCCCGGCTGCGGAAAAACCACCCTGGTGCGCCGGGTTCTCGACCAGTTGGCTGGTCTGCGGGTAGCTGGGTTTTACACGCAGGAGCTGCGCGACCGCGGTCGCCGGATTGGTTTTGAAGCCATCGGTCTGCGAGGTAGCCGGGCAGTTCTGTCTCATGTCGATTTCCCAAGCTGTCATCGTGTGGGCCGGTACGGTGTTGACGTGGCGGGTTTCGAGCAGTTGATTCGCGCAGAGTTGTCTGGACAGGCAGCCGATCCTGACGTCTGGGTGATTGACGAGATTGGCAGAATGGAATGTCTGAGCAAGCTGTTTGTCAGTTCGACACGCCAGATCTTTACCAGTCTGGGGCCCGTGCTGGCGACGGTCGCCGCCAAGGGAGACGGTTTCATCAGCGAGGCGAAGCACTTGCAGGGCGTGGCGTTGATCAGCGTATTGCCCACCAATCGGGATCAACTGCCTGCCATCATTGTGGAACGGCTGGTGCGCCAGTGATGCAACGACGCGCCGTCCGAAGAATCTTCGAACACCAACAAGAGAGCGTAGGAAACCGTGACGGATCGCCAATGCGTTGAGTTCCTGCAATGGGCTTTGCCGCAGCTTGGCCTGCGGTGGGCCGGCTTCCGCAAGGTGCGGGGCCAGGTCCGGAAACGGATCGTCCGCCGTCTAAACGAATTGGAATTGATGCACATCGCTGAATATCGCCGGTACCTCGCCGACCATCCTGCCGAATGGACGGTGCTGGACGCCTGCCTACGGATCTCGATCTCGCGATTTTTTCGGGACCGCGACGTATTCGATCACTTGCGCGACAGCGTTCTGCCCGATCTGGCTCGCACAGCGTCGCAACGGGGCGAACAACGGTTGAAGGTCTGGTCGGCCGGCTGTGCGTCCGGCGAGGAGCCGTATTCCGTCGCATTGATCTGGAGCAACCACGTGCAGCCGGAATTCCCGGAACTAGAGCTTCACGTGCTGGCCACCGACGCCGACGAAACCATGCTCCAGCGTGCTGAGCAAGCCCATTATCCCACCAGCAGTTTGAAGGACGTGCCAGCCGACTGGAAGCAAAACGCATTTGTTTGCCGAGATGACGAATACCAGCTTGTCCCGCAGTTTCACGCTTTGGTCGATTTCCGGCTGTCGGATATTCGGCAGGCTATTCCCGCCGACGCGTTCTCGCTGATTCTTTGCCGCAACCTGGTGTTCACCTATTTTGACGAGCCATTGCAGCAGCAGGTACTGGCTGCCCTTGCGGAGCGACTGCTACCAGGTGGTTACCTCGTGATCGGAAAGCACGAATCGCTGCCGGCCAATACGACGGGACTCGTTCCAGACCCTGCCCGACTCGGGTTCTTCCGCCGTGCCTGATCCCGCGAGACATGTCGGGTACGTAACCATTACGCAGCGGCCGATGTCCGCAGGAGATGATCCCCGGTTGGCGAGTTCGGACCCAACGGTGATAATTGCACGGAATTGTGAAGCAGATGCGTGATACGATTCGTCCAAGCCCAACGAAAACCCAGACAGCCATGTCCGACCCCGAACCCCACGTGGTCAATCCCAATGACTTGCAGCCGGGCCCGATCCGTCACGAGACGTTGCCGCCGGAACTGCTGGAGCACATTCGAGCCGTGTACGATGTGATCGGGCCGTATCTCGACACCACGCTGGAGCAGTTCGCGATCGGTTTCATGCGGGATATGCATCCAGAGGGCGAAGTCGCGGTCTGGTGCAGCATCACGGCAGCCTGGATCGCCTACCACGAACAGCACCTCCGTAACGAATTCCTACCGGATGACGAGGAGCGGAAGCTGGTGGCGGCTCTGGTTGCCATCTTGACTGGACTGAAAGATGAGGCAATGCTGAGCGTGCCGGAAAACGCCGGACGGAGGCTGGTGGAGTGTTACAACTGGTTGGGAGACGGGTGACATGGGCACAGAGATGGATGCGAAAACCACTCGCAAGCTGGAACGTGAACTCGAACAGGCCATCGCAGGGATCGTAGCCCGCCTCGGCTTCCGAAAGCTGCCGCTGTTGCCGTCCCAGCACACGATGCACCTGATGGCAAAGGCGGCCGTGGCCGTGTACGAGGCGGCGGTCGAGAGCCAGCGGTCTGGGGAATGAAGCATGGCCTACAGCGAGTCCCTGGCGCGACGGGTACGCCACTTGTTGGCTCCTCATCGTGGGATCAGCGAGAAGAAAATGTTCGGCGGGCTCGCGTTCCTGATGTCCGGCAACATGTCCGTGGGCATCTGGAAGTCGTCGTTGATCGTGCGTCTCGGTACCGAGCAGGCGAAGGCCGCTCTGGAAGAACCCCACGTCGTCGAGTTCGACGTGACGGGCCGTCCGATGCGAGGGTGGGTCGTCGTCGGAGCCGATGGCCTAGAGACCGATGAGCAACTCAGCGGCTGGGTGCAGCGAGCCGTTCGATTCGTGGAGGGGCTACCGTGCAAATAGGCAGATTCATCAGCGTGCCTCTTCGTGTGCTTGGCGTGCTTTGGGCTTCGCCGTACACGGCGCTGGGGCTGTTGATCGGGCTGATCGGGATCTGTACCGGAGGTTATGGCCGTATCCGCGGCCCGGTGGTCGAATTCTACGGGGGTGGCGTAAGGTGGCTGTTGCGTCGGTTTCCGCACGGACAATTCACGTTGGCGTTTACACTGGGCCACACGGTCTTGGGGCAGACCGACGCCGCGTTGGACATCTGCCGCGAACACGAATTGGTCCACGTGCGCCAATTCGAGCGCTGGGGGCCGCTGATGGGGCCGGCCTATCTGGGGTGCTCACTGGTCCTGTGGCTGATGGGCCGCCGACCGTACCTGGACAATCCCTTCGAGCGGCAGGCGTACGCGCAAGGCGGTGGCGATTGAACCGCGGGACGTGGCGCGTCGTCGATTCTCGGCGGGCGTTCGTCACAGGGGCCCGCTCTGCGTGAACCACTCGGCTCACACCACCGGCACCGACCACCGCAGCCAAGCCTCGAAGACATCACGGGTCTCGAACACTTGAGCATCCCACCGATCGAATCCTTGTTCATGGACGGCAACTTCGTCTTCCAGATGCCAGCCCTGTTCTTCGGCGACCAACACGTGATCCAGCGGCGAGGCGGCTTCGATCTCTGCCTGTTGGTCGCAGGTCCATTGGAAGGCCATAACAGCGGCCTGCTCGGCGTCGGCGGCAGCGAAGATCAGGCGGATTGGACCGGACTGGACGTAGAACTTGGGCATGTGAGTTTTCCTTCTTAGTAGCTGGCGTTTGCGGTCGGCGGTGGAAAGACCAACAACACGACGGTGGCCACAAATGCGGTAGTGCAGAGCAGCAGGATGTCGATCATCGGACGACCTTTCTTCCAGGGTGACAGGCGGTTGAATTTCGCCGCCATTGGAATCATCGCCGCTGTGCTGACACGGTTGGTCAAGTGACACGAGAAAACGAGGAGATTCTCGGGGATTCCGTGGTTTTGGGGGGCGGCTTGCTGGCAACCGGTTCGCGACCGTAGCTGAGGCAAACTGTGGCGGAAATCACTGCACCCGCTCGCAATCATCCCACACAATCTCAGCCACCCCCGCCCGTTTTGCAAAAACCAACCATTTCCGACGGCCCCGCCTGAGCAAGCATGATTCTCCACCGTCCGCAGACCGATTTTTTTCAGGATTTACCAAAACCGCCTACAGCCAGACCACGCCGGCATCGTTCCGGCGGATCGCTTGCTCGTCGGCCGGCAGCAGGCGAGACGAATAGAGCAGGTAACGCAACTTCTTGAGCAGCCTGTGGCGTCTCAGGCTGGACTGTAGGTTGCGCAGCAGTTCCGCGACGTAAGCCGACCACTCCGGCCGCTTGCGGATGCGATGCACGGCTTGGGCAGCCTCCTCGAAGCCAGCCGTCCGCAGACTTTCAGCCGTATCCCGCAGCCCCGGACCGCGGGAGTTGACCGCCTCGGCGGAGATCTCCTCCACGCCGCAGTCCTTGGCAAATGTGACCAGCTGCTCGATCTCTTCCGTACCAGCTGCGACTCCGGGCAGCAAGGGGCACAACATGCCGTATACCCGAAGTCCCAGCTCGTGCGCCTGCCGCATGGCCGCCATGCGTTCGGAAATGGGCGAGGCCTGCGGCTCGATGACGCGGGCCAATGCCTCGTTTTCCACCGGTGCCGTCAGGCTCAGTGCCAGCAGAACGCGGTCGCGATGCTGTTCCAGGAGATCGAAGTCCCGTACTACGGCGGCGTTCTTGGTCAGGATGCGTACCGTCCAACCCGGCTGCTGAAGAATGGCTTCCAGGCAGCGCCGGCCCAGATCGTACTGCTGTGCGCCAGGACACCAAGCGTCCACGGTCGTGCATAGCTGAACCATACCGCGTTTTCGGCCTCGAGCGGCGTCTCTGGCAACCTTGTCGGGTATGTCCGGATCGACGATGCAGTAACCGTGTCGGAAGGGGCTTTCGCCGACCGCCTTGAAGGCCGGATGGCACCGCAGCAGGGCAGGGCGTTGCCGGTTCCCCGGCCATGAATCGAACGGCGGCGATGAACACGTCTATCACGCAAGGATCTTGACGGACTCCGGTGGCTTGGCACAAGTCATCGTACAGCAGATAGGGATCTTTGCCCAGAAGGTCGTCTGGGGACAAGACGCCGAGCAGTCGAAGATTGGCTGCAATCGAAGGGCCGATGTTGGGAATCTGCTGCAAACCCATGATGTCGTCCCGCCTGACGCTCTTCATCATCGTCCCCAATTCATCCAGGTGATGCTCAGTTGCAGGACCGTCGCCAGCGACACCCAGATGAAATACGGCACCTGGGCCACAGCGATCCAACGGTAGTACGGCCAGATCACCAGAATCATCCAGATGATCGTCGCCCACACCACCAAGATATCCGCCGAAGCCAGCGGCAGGTTCCGCAGGCCGAACTGGATCGGCGTGAAGATCAGGTTGGCCACAAGATTGATGGCAAACGGCACAGCGACCCACCATGGCAGCTTGCGCCGCAGCGCCTGCACAAAGACGAATCCGAAGGTCACCAGGATGATCGGGTACAAGATCCGCCAGATCAAGCCGATGGTTGCCGGTGACGGCGTCCAACCGGGTTTCGCCAGACTGTCGTACCATTCCATCCAGGGCATCAGTTTCCCC
>SKKK01000281.1 GCA_007121535.1 Planctomycetaceae bacterium
CCGGTCCGTAAGCGGCATGGCGCTAGCCACCGGTCCGTAAGCGGCATGGCGCTAGCCACCGGTCCGTAAGCGGCATGGCGCTAGCCACCGGTCCGTAAGCGGCATGGCGCTAGCCACCGGTTCCCACTCCTTTGGCGGGTGCATCGTGCAGCTCAAAGTAAGTGGCATTGGACTCACGCTGCACGGCTCACCAGAGTACTCGGAGACACTGGCTGACATATGACGAAACTTTGGAGACGTTACGAGCTGCGTTTTCGCAAAATCTGCTATCTCCAACAATCGCATCTTCCCCCGGGAACTCCAGACGCGATACTAGAAGAGACGCCCAAGACGGTTCGAGGCTGTGAGAAAATGGGACTGGCTCCGAGCGGAAGCGCCAAGAGCCGTGGAAAACAGGGTGGTGCCAAGCTGCCTGTTCCAACTTTTTCACAGCCTTTTCGAGTCAGCGCCCGTGACAAACGCAAATAGGGGAATTCCATGCACGAAACGCAACCTGCCGCAGCCACCAGACCTTCGATTTCGGAGCCACAGGCCAGCTTTCAGTTCACCCGCTTGATCGGAGAGCGAAAACAGCGGGCATCCAGCCTTTCCGACATCTTCAATGACCGCGATTTGGCTCAGCAGACTTGGCTGTTCGTCAGCCCTCACGACGACGACCTGTGTATTGGCGCCGGTATGCTTCTTCAAGCTGCGGTGCGTGAAGGGGTGGATGTCCAGGCCTTGATTGTGACCGATGGTTGCTTAGGCTATTGCCGGCCCGAGCATCAAGCGGATATCGTTCAGATCCGTCGAAGCGAGACGATTCAATCGTTTCAAGAACTGGGGGTCGCGGAAAGGAACGTGACTTATATCGGTTATCCCGATGGTGGGTTGACGTCGTATATCGGCCGACGCCGCGCGCGGTCGGGTGAAGATGCGATCGGGGGATATGTGGGGCTGCAGAACGCGTTCACCTACTACTTGCGGGAATTTCGACCGTCGCGAGTTTTTTTGCCGACGCATACCGACCTTCATCCGGACCATCGGATCACCCACAGCGAACTGATGATCAGCTTGTTCCATGCATCGGGCGCGATCTGGCCGGAGCTGGGGCCCCCGCTGCTGGATGTGCCCGGTGTCGGCGAGCTTGCCGTTTACTGCGATTTTGCCGAACCGCCCAACCTGGAGATCCGGGGAAGCGAGCAGGTCTTTCAGACCAAGCTGCAGAGCATCCAATTGTACCGTTCGCAGATCCAGATCGGCGGTTTGGTGGCCACGCTTCGTGAAGCAGGGCCTTACGAGTATGTCCGCGAGAGCGAGTTCAACCTGTTCTCGCCCGATCACTACAAGGCGCTATTCGCCTAATCAACCGGCCGAATCGAGGCCCCTTGAATCACCCGGACGGGAAAATCGTAGTAGGCGGCCTGCTGCACAATCGGCCGGTGGGCCGAGCCGGCCAACGGATCGGATCGCCTTGGAGTTGATCGGTCGGTCGCCTCGCGGATGTTCCCACGGGGTGCGGGCGCAGGTTGTATCGCGTCGTCTAAGAAGGGGTTTTCCAAGTGCGGTTTCTCGATCTCGGGGATCGGCAGCAGCGGCGGCGCCGGCGGGTCCGCGTTCCAATGGTAAGCGCTGCCGGAACGTTGAATGTGTCCCCCCTTGGCCCTTGGTTTTCCCTCCTTGGTTTGAACGGAACGTCTGACAAACGGTAATGTTGCCGCGAAAGGTCGGCACCAGCGGGTCGGTCTGCCAGATAACAGGCCAGCGGGGAAAGGGCCGCACGGTGTACAAGCCACCGCCATATCGCTGACTTCGCGCCAGCAAAGACCTTTCTGCAAAGGCTTCTTTTGAACCGCCCCCTTTTGCACGGGCGCTTTTTGTACGGGCGCTTTTTGTACGGGCGCCTTTTGCACGGGCGCTTTTTGTACCATTGGCTTTGCGATCTTGCCGTGACATCCCGCTTTCGATGATCGATGGCCGTCACACAGAATACCGCAGAGCCGCTGCTGAAACAGATCGATCAGCGACTCACGACGATGCGCGGTCTTTGGTAGATCCTGGGACCAAGTGTCCGCTGAACCTGCGACGAATGAAATGGCCAGCGCGTAGATTAGTAAGCGATGGTTCATTAGGTACGCTCCCCCCTCGACTCAATCGAAACAATCAAAATGTTCGCTATCATTCATCGAACAGGCTCAGTCAGATCGATGAATTGTTTCTTCTTTACATGCAATTTCTTCCAGGGCCTCCCAGTTTCCCTGGGTTACCCGAGATAAAGATGGCGTTTCATCACTCAGTGCGTTGTCCAGGCGAAACCTTGGGGTCGTGATGAGTGAGCGGCACGGCGCTAGCCGCCGGTGGCATCGAGAACCGGCGGCTAGCGCCATGCCGCTCACAATCCGCACTTTTCGCCTAGACAACGCACTCAGTTTTCGAGACCGTTGAGCGCCAGGATCAGGGCGGTCAGACTGCAGAGGTTCAGAAGAAGGTGGACGAGGATGCAGGGCAGGATGCGACCGGTTTGCCGATACAAATAGCCCAAGCCGATCGCCAAGACGAAAAGCGGGATGGGATCAGGGCCGTGCTGCACGTGCATCACAGCGAAGAGGCCGGCACTGACGAAGATCGGCCAAGTTCCGATCGAGGTCGGATCGGTCAAAGGCTGTTCATCCGGCGTTCCTGACTTGCGGGCCCCAGTCGGCGAATCGGTTGGTGGCGGAATGCGAATCCAACTGGATATTGCTCCGCCCGTGCTGTGCAGCTTCTGCAGCCATCCCTGAACGAGCACGCGAAAAAAATACTCCTCGGCTATCGGCGCGACGATCACCGCCGCAAACGCACTGATTCCCAAGAAGACCGGATCGGGTTGTTCTAGCAAAAGCTGGATCAAGGGGTGTTCCGAGGGAAACCATTGGACCAGCAACGCTTGCAGGGCATAGACGGGCGGAGCCAGCAGGATAAAGGCAGCCAAACCGAGTCCCACGTCGCGGATCAAAAACCGTTTGTCCACACCCAGATCCCGCCAGGTCGCGCGGGTCATCCATCGCACCAGCATCACCGAGACCAGCATGCAGGCCAGTGTGGCAGTCGCTCCGCCCAGTATCACCACGGCCCGCACGCCCAGCGGTGATTCATCCGATTCGATGTTCACATCCCATCCCAGCATGAGTCGCACGGCGCCACCGGCGATCAACTTCAGCAGCAAGAATACGTAGACGAACACAAGGATATCCAGCAGCGTCCACGGAACTCGTCGAGTCGGCTGGAAACGCACGATCGGCCGACCGGTGGCCAGTTGCCGAAAGACCCACGCCCATCCCCAAACGGAAGCGATCAGAAATGCGGACAGGGCAAAAGGTAGCATGTCAGCCAGCCTGCTGCAGGGATCGTAGGGCGACGATCGCGTATTCCAAGCCGGAGTAGATCGTCGACAAAACGGCCAGCCAAACCGAAACCACCAGCACGAAAGCCATCCAGTCCGGCGCCGCCGCGTCGGGATAGCTCAACACCAGCAGACTGGCGCCGGCCGCAATGCACTGGAACACCATCTTCAGTTTACCGGACATCTTGGCGGAAAAATCGCCTCCATGCTGCTCGATGAAACCTCGCAACGCGGTGACCAGCATCTCGCGAGCGACGACGACCACGGCCATCCAGGCGACGATCCCCGATCCCGGTTCGGCTGCCAAGAAAATGAACGCACCACAGATGATGATCTTGTCAACAAAGGGATCGAAGATCCTGCCCAATTGAGTCGTCTGGCCGAAGCGGCGCGCCCAGTAGCCGTCGACCCAGTCGGTCGAAGCGGCGATGACAAACACAACGAAAGCCGGAAAAAAACGCTGCAGTGGGATCAGGACGAACACGACGATCGCTAACACGAAACGCAACGCCGTCAATGCATTGGGGACGTTCCAAATACTCGTCGCTGAAGGATCGCGGATCATCGTTACGGCTCCGATTCAGGTACTGGCTATCCATTTTCCCAGAATAGCCGTCGGAATCAACAAGGCGACGATCGCCAGCGCAAGAACCTGGTGCAGCAACAGGACCAAGGCGGCGTCCAACATGATCAGCGACCACAACGCATGCCGGACCGCCAGTTGCACTTGCCGAGGTTCGGGGTCCGCGATCGCGATCGTGCATCGCCGCAGGATGGGGACGGCCAGCATTCCCAGCAACATCCACCAGTAAGGTTCCAGCAACACCAGCGGGGCTCCCTGCTGCTGGACCAACAGACGATGAACCATGCCCAGCATGCCGATGCCCAGCATCATGGTACCGATCGCCAGCCCCAGTTGGCCGCGCTGGCTGGTCTTCGCTTCGCTGCGCGCAAACCACGTGATGCCGGTGACGTACACGCCGATGCCTGCCGCGGCGGTCAGTTGTGCTGCTCCGAAACCCAGGATGTTCCCATCGTCGGTCAGCGGAACGCCGGCGCTCATGCCCAACAAAACGTTCAGTAACCGGCAACTGCCCATGGCCAACGGACCGGCCACCGTGCGTTTCAAGCCACCGTTGTAAGCCAGGATCATGACGACCAGCAACGTAGCGATCACCCCGGGTCGCCAACCCCAATCGCTGACCGCTCCCGGAAGAAATCCGGCTGCCCCACCGGCGAACCATCCACCCAGCAGCAGCGCCAGCCCGCATCGTCGTGCCGCCGCCAAGGAAACCCTTCCGGACGGGATCGGTCGCTCCGGTCGCTCGCGGCGGTCTCGTGGCAGGTCGAAGACGTCGTTCAACACCATGCCCGCCGAATACAAAAGAATCGATGCTGCGATCAACACCGTCAGCACGCCGATGGGAGCAAGCTCGGGCCGGACCAGCAAGAAACCCATCGACACGTCGGCCACGACGGTGAAAACGTTCGAGACCCGCATCAGTTGCAAATAATCCAATAGACGGGTCTTCGACGGCAAAGGATCGGTCCCGTTCATCGGCGGCATTCTTTCCGATCCCGCGCGTTGGACACCAGCCACAGCACGGCCATGCGGACAGCCACTCCGTTGGTAACCTGATCCAGGATGACCGAGTGCTTGCCATCGGCCACGTCGGGGGTGATCTCGACGCCGCGATTGATCGGACCGGGCGCCATGATCAGGATGTCCTCCTTTGCGCGAGCCAACCGTTCTCGATTCATGGCGAACAACAAAGCGTACTCGCGAACGGATGGGAACGGACGCGTATGCTGCCGCTCGAATTGAATCCGCAGCAGATTCAGCACGTCGCAGCGCGGCAGGATGTCATCCAGGGAATAAACCACTTCGACGCCGAAATCCTCCCAATGCCGCGAAACCAGCGTGGCAGGACCACAGACGATCACGTGAGCCCCCAGCTTTTTCAAACCCCAAATGTTCGAGCGCGCCGTGCGACTGTAGGCGATATCGCCGACCAGCGCCACCGTCAGCCCCTCGAAATTCCTTCGATGCTCCCAGATCGTCATAATATCCAGCAGCCCCTGAGTAGGGTGCTCGTGCGGTCCGTCGCCCGCGTTGACCACGCAACAATCGACGTGCTTGGACAATCGAAGCGGGGTGCCGGGCGTCGAGTGGCGTACGACCATGATGTCGGCCGTCATGGCCTCGATGTTCCGCGCCGTATCGATGTAGGTTTCGCCCTTGGCGATGCTGCTGCCCGCCGAGGTAAACTCGATCGTATCACCCCCCAAACGCCTGGCCGCTAACGAGAAGCTGTTCCGGGTACGCGTCGAGTTCTCGAAAAACAGATTCGCACAGGTCTTTCCCTGCAAGGCCGTCAGTTTTCGACGAAATCCATGCGTCTCGGATTTGAAGGCGGCGGCCGTATTCAGAATCGTCATCAATTCGTCCGCCGACAGGCTTTCCAAGTCCAGCAGATGGTGACGGTGCCAAGATTCGGGGAACTTCAGGACGGGATCAGGCTGGATTTCCAACATTTTACCAAGCACCAGAATCGGATCGGGTCAGCGAAAGATTGCCAGGGTGACGAAAACCCTTGCCGTATGCTAGGTTGGAGTATACCAAGCATCGCATGCTTCGCAAGCAGCACTCCCCAAACGGGATGTTTCGTCAGCCGAGCGTGTTCGAACGTTTCGCGAACGAAAAACCATCGGTCCCATGGCCAAACCGCCCGAAATCTTGCTGTTAAGCGACCCGCGGCAGGTCCAAGCCTGGACGCGGATGCTGGCCGGGACCTGTTTGCGACTGTGGCCGGGACCGGATTCGTTGGCTACGGACGCGGTCTTTGATGTGATCGTGACGGACCAACAGGTGACCGAGGACATGCTGCCCGGTCCCGCCGCCGGTTTGCGCTGGTCACGCGGTGAAATCGGGACGATCCGAGTGGGCGAGCAGGGTGCTGCCGATGTCCGTTTGCCCAGCGACGTGACGCCGCGGGAGTTGCAACTGGCATGCCAACTGCTCACCCAAGTGGTCCGTTTGCGGCGACAGTGCCGCCGCGAACGTCAGTCGAGGCGTTTGATGAGTCAACTGGCCTTCCGCGACCCCTTGACGGGCTTGCCCAACCGCCGCGTCTGGGAAGATCGCTTGGTCGACGAGAATCGGCACGCGGCCGATCCGGCGGCCGATGATCCATCGCCCACCAGAACCATGCCGGGGATCTTGGGTCTGGCCGTCATCGATCTGGATCACTTCAAGATCATCAACCAGCGTTACGGGCACGGTACGGGCGACCGAGTGCTGCGGGAGGTCTCCGATCGGCTGGCAGCCAGCGTCGGTCGATCCGTGTTCGCGGCCCGTTTGGGTGGCGATGAATTCGGCTTGCTGGTCACCGGCGATGATCCGGCGGCCATCGCTTCGCAAGTCGAGCAGCTTCGAGTCGCCTGTTGTTCCCAAATCTCGCCCTGCGTGACTGCCAGTTGCGGCATCGCGTTCAGGCAAACCGACAGCGATCATGACGCGACGCAGGTCTTTCAAGCGGCGGACCAAGCACTGCGGCGGGCCAAGTCGACGGGCCGTAACCGTTTGGTTAGGGCTGACGCAGCATCGGCTGCAATTCCTGAACAAAGTCCCGCACGTCCTTGAATTCTCGATAGACGCTGGCGAATCGTACAAACGCCACCTGATCGAGGGCCCGCAGATGGTCCATCGCCATCTTGCCCAACGTTCGGCTATCAATCTCGACGTCGAACGAGTCGTACACGTCGGTTTCGATGGCTACTACAATCGCTTCGATCTGATCGGCGCTGATCGGTCGTTTCCAACAGGCTCGTTCCAGGCCACTTCGGATCTTGTCTCGATCGAACGGCTGTCGCACGTTGTTCTTCTTGACCACCTGCAGCATCGTGCGCTCGTAACGCTCGTACGTCGTAAATCGCCGATTACAACTCAAACACAGACGACGACGGCGGATGGCACTGCCGTCCTCGCTGCCGCGAGAATCGATCACTTTGTCCCGATCGACATCACAAAAAGGACATTTCATCGGTTGGCAAAGCCTTTTTCAGCGATAGTTTCGGCAATTTTCGGACGGCCGCACGAAGCCCGTTTTCGCACGAGTGCCCCCGGGGGCGTCGTGTCTTCTCCCCATGCAGTATATTCCAAATCCTTTATGTTCGGCTAGTTCCCTGCCGTGTCGCGCACCGCGAAAAATCTGTATACTGACGCGGTGGAAGGAAAGTTACCGTCGAGCGGATGATTTCGAAACCAACTGAGAAAGGCGAACCAATGAGCGACGATGCGAACAATCGCTGGCAAACCAGTCCGTCCGGGGACGACACAAGAGATCCGGCAGCGGAAGAACAAACAAGCGCCGCCGCCAGCAACCGATCACCGCGAGAACGATTCCAGCAAGCTGCCGAGCAAAAGAGGCAAGCCGAGGACGAACCGGAGCAGGAGATTTGGCAGGGGGCGTTTTCCTCGCGAGCGATGGTCGGCAAGTGGATCCTGGCCGCTACGGTCACCGTGATCCTACCGATCCTGATCTGGCTGATGCAGTGGGGCAATCAGTACACCTGGGGAGGGTACCTGATCCTGTCTCTCGGGCTGTGGATCGGATTCGCCCTGCAATTGGCAATTCGCAAGATGACGGTCAAATACTACCTGACCAGCCAGCGGTTGATCCACGAAACCGGGTTGCTCAAGCGAGTGACGGACCGCATGGAGGTGATCGACATCAACGACGTGACCTTCGAGCAGAAGATCTTCGAACGCATGATGGGCGTGGGCAGCATCAAGATCATCTCGTCCGACAGCACGCATCCCGAGCTGTGGATGCGAGGCATCGACAACGTCCGCCAAGTCGCCACGACGATCGATGATGTCCGCCGGAAAGAACGGCGCAAGCGAGCCTTGCATATCGAAGCCCTCTGAGAAGCCGTCTGACACATTCCTGGAATGGACTGATGCCCGAGCCTGCAACCGGATCCCGACCTGACGAAACCGGCGCTCGCGTCGCGATCGAACGGGGGCGGATGATGCAGATGTTGCTGCGTGTTCTTTCTCGCTTCTCGGCGAACCGCCCGCCAGACGCTTTGCAGGAAATCAGCAATGCGATCGGCATGAAGCTGGTGCTGCTGCCGGCGGGCGAGTTCCTGATGGGGTCGCCGCACGATGATCCGGACGCCAGGATGGACGAAAAACCCCAGCACCTTGTCCAGATTTCTCAGCCCTTCTTTCTGAGCGTCACGCTCGCTACGCAGGCTCAATATCACCAAGTAATGGGTGACAACCCCAGCCGCTTCCAAGGCGATCCGCAACGACCGGTGGAACGTGTCTCGTGGGAAGACGCCGTCGAATTCTGCCACCGATTGAGCGAACAGGAAGGCCAGACGTATCGGTTGCCGACCGAAGCTCAGTGGGAATACGCATGCCGAGCCGATACGACGACGCGGTACAGCTTTGGCGACGATCCCGCGGAATTGGGCGACCACGCTTGGTACGGCGCCAATTCGTCCGCGACAACCCATCCGGTGGCGCGAAAGAAACCAAACCCCTGGGGCTTTTTCGACCTGCTGGGCAACGTAGCGGAGTGGTGCGCGGACGGGTATTCCGTCGACGCCTATGCTCGATCATCGGAGAAAGATCCCACCGGCCCCGATTCGGCGGCGTTGCGCGTGCTGCGAGGCGGTTGTTGGCGAGACCACCAGACGGATCGTTTCCGCTCTGCCGCCCGTCTGGCACTGCCTCCCACATTTCGGTTCGACTATCGAGGCTTTCGCGTCGTTCGGACATTGGAACCAGAAACGTCGCCCGACGCCGATCGATGACATGCTGATTCGAACTCGGCATTGGTTGATTGACCCGGTTCGGTTGCCGTGTCATACTGCGGTACCGAGAAACAAAGACGACTCGCTTGATCAATTCCTTCGCGCCTTTTTGAGGAGCTTGCAATGAACCATCACCTTTCGCGACGAGATTTTTTGGCGGCTTCGACGGCGGCAGGAGTCGGCCTGCTGATGGCCGATCGGCTGCCAGCCGCCCCTTTCAAGACGACGCTCAAGAAAGCCTTGATCGGCGCGCCGACCGAGGAGACGTTCGCCAGTTGGAAAGCGGCCGGGTTCGAGGGTATGGAAACCAACCGTTGGGACGTGACACCGGCCGAAGCCGCTGAAGCTCGTAAGATCGCCGATCGGTTCGAGATGCCGATCCACTGCGTGCTGCGCGGTTGGACCAACTTCAATCAAGATGCCGACACCGTGGCCGAGGACATTGCCAGCGTTGATCGTGCTTTGCGCGCCGCGCAGGCCTACGGAGCCGACGCCTTGCTGTTGGTCCCCTGCCGGATCGGCGGGATGCCCATGCCCGCCGCCCACGAATTCGACATCGAATTCGACGAAGAAACCGGACACATCACCCGGGTGGTCGAAGGGGACAACGAGCCCTACCAGCAGTACATCGAAGCCCACAACCACGCCACCGACACGACGAGACAGGCCGTTAAGAAGCTGATTCCCGTGGCGGAAGAGACCGGGGTGGTCATCGGGCTGGAGAACGTTTGGAACAACCTGTGGGTCCAACCGGCCATCTTCGCCCACTTCATCGCCTCGTTCGACAATCCCTGGGTCCAGTGCTATTACGACATCGGCAATCACGTCAAGTACGCCATGCCCGAGGATTGGATCCGCGCCTTGGGCAAGTTGATCGTCAAGGTGCACGTCAAGGATTTCACCATCGATCGGGACCATCCGCGTGGTGGCCAATTCGTCGACATCCGGGACGGCGACGTCGATTGGCCGCTGGTCCGCCGCGAGCTGGACAACATCGGCTACAACGGCTGGATGACCATCGAAGGCAGCGGCGGCCTCCCCCTGGCCGAACAAAACCGCCGCCTGGACCTGATCATCGCCGGAAAATAAAGCCGACGGCGGACACGCTGCCAGCCGGTGGCCGAAGATCGTTTACCATGCACGTGCCTTGATCGTCGAAAGTGAAATGGCAGTATCCCATCCGTACCTGACGCGTTCGGGTGCGTGCCTGAAATGTGTTGCGAAGCGCTCGACGACTCGCGACTGGAGCTTTCACGGACAGTGGAATCGGGAGTTCTTGCGGACAAATGGCGGAAAGGTAGGGTGTCACAATCTCAGCGGCGAACTTACTGATGTATTCCAACGCGTCGTGTCGTGGGAGTTGATGACGCTGAAACGGCGTCACAACGGCAACCGGCATCTTCTCGGCAGCAAACGCCTCCCAAAGACCAGGACAGTATCCATTTGTCGATCCGTGGTGACTCACTTTTACACAAACACCGCTGAGCTTCCGCCGGTCGAACTCTGTGAGCGTGTCGAGCCAGCTTTGCTGTTCGACATCACCACCCAAGATGATTCGAGTTTTTCCAAAGACAACCAACAACGCTAAAGAGATCTCATTGTGACAGCCGTGCGGGAGGCGGTCCTTGACACGGCGGTTGTCATCGAAGCATCGCCGAATCCCCTGTTCATAATGCTCCGTCTGGCGCCCTGACGGTGCGATCGCCCAAATCTGGAAATGGGCCTCGGGATTGACCGGCATCGGGTAGAGTTGGGTCCCAAGGGCCGCGACTTTCGGAATGAGCGGTTCGTGACGTCTTCTACCCCGTTCTTTGACCAGCGTGAATATCCGCTCGAGTTCATCCGCGTTTTCGATCGCTTCTCCGTATCCTGACCGTTTCGCGTCCACCAGCGCAAGTTGCAATATCCACTTCAAACGCTTTGTCGACATCGCCGATGGACGCCAAAAAGAACGGACGTGCAATTGTTCGAGCAATTGGCTCATTCCGCGAAAATGGTCGTCATGCGGATGAGTGAGACAGAGGAATTCGAGTTCGCCCACGCCTTGATCGGAAAGAAAACGGAGCACCGCATTGTCAGCAGAGTCAGCAACTGTGGACGCGTAACAATCCACGACGCCCCAGCCCAAACCCGGAAGCCTGAGAACGATACTCTCGCCTTGAGTTCCGCCAAAAACGTACATTTCCAGGGAGCAAGCGGGATCAGTCATGGCCATCGATTTCGTTGCCCTGTACCAACTCTGCGATCCTGTGGCGAATGGCGTCTTCCTCATCCTCCGACAAAGATTCCTCTGGAACGGCTTCGAGGAACACTTGCACCGCACCGTTCACTTCAACCGTTTCACAAAGAAAGCGACGCCCCTCGGTGATTCCTTTGGTCGCCAATTCGTCCGATGCATATTCGCCGGTCAGTTCGTCGCCGTACTGGCTTCTCAATGTCACGTATGCGGTGGCGCCTTCGATGCGGTCGACATATCCTTCCAACCGCTCCAGCACAACCGTCTTCGGCGTGGTGTCGCCGGGGCACTGCCGTGACTCCCGAACACTTCCTTCGACTCGATCCAGCCACGATTTCAAACAGGCCCACTTTTCGGGCAAGCTACCGGCTTTTCGGAGTTCGTATGCCAACTGGACGAGCAAGCTGCTTTCGGTCGCTTCCATCATTCCGCCCAAAACTTCTTGGATGACATGCTCGCGGTCTGCTGGTGGCAACGAGGCGGGCAACGAGCCGCGCTGGAACACTTCAAGCAGGCGAGGCCCCCTCGAAAACCCGGACTTCGAATGCATTCCTGCTATTGACGGCGTGAGTCTTCTCGAAGACTGCTCCAGGTCCTCCGCTTGGATACGTCCCCAGTTCTGTTGGACCGAGCCTTTGGCGGAAAGCTGCAAGCCTTCCCGAAAAAATGCCTTCGGATCGTCAGCCGTTTCTTGTATCGCTATTGGAGCAACAACCGTGTCTTCAAGGAAAACACAGGGCGAAACATAGAAAAACCCCTGGCGGCTTGGCCCTTTCATGCTAATCGCTGGACTCATCCTGCACCTCACCTGAAATGATGGTTGGAATGTCCGCCTTGTCCCACATCCGATGTTGAGTCAATCTTGCTTCTTGCACTGCCCGCTCGCATTGGTACTTCAACTTAAGCACGTCTGTCTCATCCAGCGCGACGCTAAGGCTATGATCCCCCTCGCGATTATCATAGTACAGTCGAAGGGTGAACGCCACCACCGCGGCGTCGATTTCCATGTGCTCGCCGTCAACATCATTAAAGATGGGGCGAACATCGGTCACGATCCGAGTACCTTGAAGCAGGTTCGCATGTTCGTAGGCTAAGTCCAAAGCCTTTGACACCGTTCGAACGGCTCTTGTCTGGAACAACACGGCAAAGTGCGGCTCTACCGATTCCCACGCAGCTAACTCTTCTTTACCCCAAGCAGGATCTGCCGTAGCAAAGGCAAATCGTAGACCTGCAAGCACCTCATCAACAGTCAATTCACGCTGCCTCAGTAGCTGCGACAGAGCCAGGACAGGCCGCAGGAGGGACGCGGCAGCTTGTAGATCACCCCCCAGAGCCGTTGCTAATTCAGTCTGCAAACGATCGGGATGCAGAGGAAGATCATCCAACCGTTGCAGATGCTCGACCACTCTCGCGAGTCGTTCGTTGCCCATTTTTCGAATCGCGCCCAAGTCAACGAATTGTTGCGGCATCAAATTTATTCTTGTAGGCATGGACTGGCCTTAAATCTGAAAATCGACGAATGGATGAACTCGAAACTCGTTTCTCGTCGTCATTGGCTGTTCTCGATTCTAAATTGTTTCCATCGGCCGTCAAGCTGGCAGGTCAATTCCTTTAGCTGCGGGTGTAAATGTCCTGACTCGACTCGACATACCTGATAACTGGGATCGGTCGTTTCATCATGTCTTGGGGGCCTCGTCGTTGCGATTCTGTTGGCCAACGACGCCAGATCAGAATGGCCGACGCAAACTCGAACCGCTGGGCATCACCGTCGCCCGAACCGACACACATTCAGAGATTCTTCTCGACGGGACGTTGGGCGTTTGACGGGTTCGACGCGCAGCCGAGTTGGCGGAGGATCGTTTCATGGGGTCTTGATCGTTGGCAGGATAAATCGGCTGGGGGCGAAAATTGCAGTCATCGGGGCAGGCATCGCCGTAACATCCTGCTGGGAACGCTTCTCGGATCGAGCATTGGCGCCGGATTGGCGGTTGCCGTTGTGCCGGCGGAATGTCCATCCGCAATCCTGCATTCTTTGGCATTCAGTGGAGTGTTCAGTTGGTTCGGGATGGTGTTCGGGTTGTGATCCGGCGAAAATTTCTGCGCACGTTGGAGGGGGCTTCTGCTACAAGCCTGCTACGGCCGAAGTTAATGGCAATTCGCAACTGGACAATCCCGGCATTCCTTTGGTACAATCGAGTTGATATCGAGTTGCGGTTGGTGGAAGGAACGACGCCGCTGTTTGTCCGAAAGCGGCATTGATTTTCGCCGATCCGTAGAGGCCGTAACAAAACGGTTCGGCGCGGGTCTCTGACCCCTCCGGGACCATCGACCGTAGGTCTCCCCAACCAGTTTTGTTACTGCCTCGAAACGACCTTTTGGCTTCGCTGAGCTACCGCACCTGAGATTATGTTGACGCGAGATCAGGCCATCGCTGTTTATGATTTTCAGTCAGGGCAAGTTCATCCGGATCGCCTGACTCAGCGAACGCATGCGCATTACCTGCACTACGCGGAACAGATGCTGCAGGTGTACCGCAAGGGCAGCGGCAAGACGAGGAAGGAATTGCATGGGGCGGTCAATTCGTTCGTTGCTGCTGAACCGGATTGCCCGCAGCGGCGGATCGATGCCTTCTGCAAGCTGCTGGACGACGTGTCGGTCTACGATCGCGATCGGCGGGGACGTGCGGTGGAACTGCGCCGTCAAGTTTTCCGCCTGGCCGCTCGATACCATCCGCTGGTACAGACGGCGGATCGGCTGTTCGAACATGCCGAATCGCAGGTCAAGGCCCGGATCGCCGCCGAGCTGGGACGAACGTGGGACGAGATCGAGCGGGATCTGTTCGCCGACATCATCGAATTCCACCGGCTCGCCCGCTTCGAAGGCTACGAGAATCCTGCCCAACTGCTGGCTCGGTACAACGTCGCGCAGGTGCAAGCGGCCTTGTACGATGCCGAAAAGTTGGTCGTCTGGGCACGAGATGACTTCAAGACGATTCTGCGCTATGCCAAGCTGGCGCGGCTGATGCACACGATCACTCGCTTGGGTGATGGCCAGTTTCGCATCGAGTTGGACGGGCCGACGTCCGTGATGCGCCAGACGCGGCGGTACGGGGCGAATATGGCTCGGTTCCTGCCCGCCTTGATCGCCTGCCGCCAGTGGCGAATGCACGCGACGATTCACACTCGACGTCGCGGTTGGTTGCTCGGCCTGGACCTGTCGTCGGAAGACAAGCTGCACAGCCACTTGCCACCGCCCGAAGAATTCGATTCGAACGTCGAGCAGGCGTTTGCCGAACGTTGGGGCGAAGCGCCGCGCGACGGCTGGACGCTGGTCCGCGAGGACGAAATCCTGTACCAGACGCAACGGACGTTCGTGCCGGATTTCGTGTTCCGACACGAGGACGGACGCAACGTGCTGATGGAGATCGTCGGGTTTTGGACTCCCGAGTACCTGCAGGCCAAGCTGGAAAAGCTGCGAATGTTCGCCGATCAGCCGATCTGGCTGGCTGTCGCCGAAGGCGTCGCCGCCTCGATGCCCGATCTGCCCCAGCAGCAGGTGATTCCTTACAAAACCTGCCTGCTGTTGAAAGACGTGCTCGATCGCCTGAACCGCGAAGACACCCGTTCGAAGGACGGCGATTCGGGCTGAGGCCAATCGTGACAAATTCAATTTGTGCCTTGGAAGGCCAATCGGTTTGATCCCGCTATCGATCCGCGTGGACGTTCCTAACGCGGCCTCCGGCCGCAACCAGAGTAGAACGGAATTCATTCCGTTCGGGACGATCAACGGAATAAATTCCGTTCTACAACATGCCCGCATCGTGCGCGCATCTTACATCCCAAGCAGTACACAGTACTCTAACGCCCCGGGCTGATGGGGCCGATGTAATCTTCCGCGACGACCACGTGGTCGAACCATACGCGGCTCTGGTGTCCCTCCGGAGCGCGGGTAATGAACAGCAGCATCCATACAAAATTGATCGTGAGATCCTCCGACGTGCGCCAGCGAAATCCTTCGAACGGCATGTCTCCGGGGATCTGTTGACGGCCCCCGGCTACGTCGTCGTTCCAGCGGATACCGGGGCCCGGATGGCCAGGCGTAAACTTGTCCCAAATCCAGGTGCCATCCGGAAAGCCCGGGCCCAAGTGGCCGGCAAGCTTGCCGTCCAGCCACAACGCCAGTTCGCCGTCGCTCTGGTCCGGCTGGTTGAGCTTGACCATCAACTCCACGCAGGTCCAGCGTCCTCGTCGGGTGCTCAGTTCGGGATTCCGAAGGAAGCTGTTGCCCCACGTTTGACCTCGAGGCGGGCTGCCCCGCATCTCGTTCCAATAGGCGTAAAAGTCCCAACTCCCATCCGGTCCGTATTGCGGTCCGACGCCGACTCGGAAGTTGCGGCCGCCATCCGGCCTGGACCCGGCGCCGCCGGTAGGCCAACGCGGCAGAGGATCGAGCCCCCCGATGCGAGGCGTGTGGTGCAGCGGTCCGGCGTCGGGGTCAAATTTGACGTAGTACCGCCAGAAGAGCTTCTCGTAGCCGGGGAGCAACCGGCGGTACAGGTGCCCGCCATTGCCGTCACCGCCGGTGTGCAACATCATCAGCGACTGCCGACTCGCGGCCCCCGAGGGCACATCGTCGGAAAGCGAAAAAATGTCCTGCCGACGGACGTTGTCCCAACGCTCGCCGATCTGTTCCAACGTACCCTCGAAGCGTTCCACAAAGACGACCGCCGGATGCTCCTCAATGTCCGCATCGCCGGGATGTTCGGCGGCAATGCCATCGTTCCCCTCAGGCAGACGCGATATCGACTGCTTTGGCTGTCGTTCACTCGGCACTTCGAACGCCGCGCCGTGTTGCACCGAGATTGATCCCGTACCCAACAGCAGGGTGAGAGCGACGAAATACGACGTTCCGAGCCTCATCGGCATCTCCTCTCAGGGTCGCACGTGGCTACGTCACGCGCAGGGTTCGGAAAACTGGCTTCCTCACACACCTCGATGATAGACGAGAAAAAATAGCGAATCAAGAGGCACCGGCGGCAAAGGGCCGTCCCATCCCGCTGCCGTTCCCAAGCTGTTGGCCGCGGTGAACTGCGAACCGGCGAGCCGTATGCGGGAGAACGGCCCGTACGGTTCGGAGGGAGGGGCGGCCGAACTCAACCGGCCGTCCCTACCCCCAACTCAATCCCGCGAATTGCCAATTCGTACTCCGCGTCTATACTCGGGGTTCCCAGCCGGGCTCGTACTCGCGTGCCCACAGCTTCATGGCCTCGGGATCGTCTTGGATATGACCGTTCTGTGGATCGCAGTGCAGCGTGCGGCCCACGCGGTGGGCGATGGAACCCAAGTGGCACAGCATCGTGCTTCGCTGGCACGTTTCCACCTCGCCGTTCAGCGGCACGTCGTCGCGGATCGCTTCCAGGAAGTTGTCGATATGCAGCCTATCGCCGCCAGACCCGCTCTTTTCTTCGATCAGTTTATCCCGCATCTCGTAGATGGCGTAGCCGCTGCCGACCATCGTCATCGTGCCTTCGGTGCCGAAGAAAGCAGCGCCGAAGCGGGAATCCTCGAAACCGCGAAGATGGGCGCTGCGGCCTTCCCACGTGACCATCAGATCGCCATAGTCATAGGTGACGGTTTGGCTGTCAGGCGTCTCTTGGGTGTCCTCCAGGAAGTAGATTCCACCGCCGGAGCTGACCCGCTGAGGATGACGGGTCATCCCCAATCCCCACAGACAAAGGTCCAATCCGTGCGATCCGTTATTTCCCAGTTCGCCATTGCCCCAATGCCAGAACCAATGCCAGTTGTAAGGGACCAACGCGGTGCGATAGGGAACACGGGGCGCCGGGCCTTGCCAGAGGTCCCAGTCCAGACCCTCGGGCACGTCGGCCGGCTGGCTGGGGGGCAGCGGACGGCGAAGGCTGTTGTACCAGCCACGGACCAGCCGGATGTCGCCGATGGCGCCGTCGCGGAGCCGCTGTACGGCCTCGTGCAGCGCGGGCCAACTGCGACGTTGGAAGCCGACTTGGACCTTCCGATCGTGCTTCCGCGCGGCCGCCACGATCAACTCGGCCTCGCGAGGATTGTGGCTGCCCGGCTTCTCGACATAGACGTGTTTGCCCGCCGCGCATCCCGCGATCGCGGCCGGTGCGTGCCAATGGTTCGTCGAAGCGATGACCAAGGCGTCGACCGTGTCGTCGTCCAAGATGCGGCGGAAATCGCTCACCATCTGCGGTTTCGTTGCGGAGACCTCGGTTAGCGATTCCGCCAAACGTTCGACTCGCTGACGATCCACGTCGCACACGTAAGCCACCTCGACACCCGGACGCTGAGCGAATTGGCGAGCCAGCGCGGCACCGCGACTCAATCCCATCACTCCCACACGGAGCCGCCGCCCGGGAGCATCCTCGGTGGCCCAGCTACGGCTGGAAAATCCCAAAGCCATTCCACCCGCCGCAGTCGAGCCCAAAAAAGAACGACGATCCAACGATTCGTTCATGACAACCCCTCTCATTTAACTACTCGAAACAAAACACAGAGTGAACAGCCTGGATTGTACACGGTTTCCAAGCGAACTGCATTCAGGAGAGCAGAATGAAGACGAGTACGAGCACGAGTAGAAGAGCTGCCTGAGTTGCGGGCGCCAACCTGCGTTAGGATCGGCAAATGAATTACTGTCGCTTCTTGCGAGAAGGGGTCGGGAGTCGTTTTCGGAGAAGGTTTGTACCATGTGGCTGGTCGTTGCCCGAAAACGACTCCCGACCTGGCGTGGTCAATTTGTCGCATTCTGGCCTGATTTCGCAGTTTCTCGCATACCCGTTTCCGTTCCGTGACTGGTTGCCGTGAATACCTCTCTCTCTGGCTCCCCACCGGTCCTGCACCGGTGGGAGCCCGGTTTGAAAACTACGCATCCCCCACCCTTTCCTTCTTCCCTTTGACCCAACAGCGACCCTGCGCCGGTGGGGGCCGGCGCGGTGGTTGCCAAACCTGGCCGCCACCGGTGCAGGACCGGTGGGGGCCGGCGCGGTGGTTGCCAAACCTGGCCGCCACCGGTGCAGGACCGGTGGGGGCCGGCGC
>SKKK01000184.1 GCA_007121535.1 Planctomycetaceae bacterium
ACGGTTCAATTGTCACACGGACCTCCCGGTCTGCCTCGTACTTGCCGAACGGCACGCACACGTGCAAGACCCCGTTCGAGTCAACTTTCGATCTCAATTGAATCGTCGTCATGACCAACCTCCACGAGCACCTTCACCAACAGCGGCCGAAAAAACTGAACAATCCGATTCCTGCGCCAAACGAACGAGAAGAACCCTACCGGATGACGCCACCGTCTGAGCAATGATACCATGATCGTGTTCACTGAGGCACCCCCGTTCGAATCCGGAACCATCGCCTACGGAGTTCGGAGCAAGACGGGCAGCGGAATGGCAAGCGATGCTTCTCGGAGGCAAGCGAATCGCGGGGCAGGGAATTGGGGAGGCAAGCGAATTTCGGGCAAGGGAATGTACGTTACAAGAATCCAGGCCGGGATGCCGGTATCCATGCCTGTCCGTCGTACGCTCCCCCACAAGACTCGTCTACCAGCAAATTCCTTTGCCCAAAATTCAACGTGCGTTCATTGAGCCCCCGGACGGACAGCGGAACCAAGGGACGCCAGCGCCGTTGCGCGCCGTCGGGCAAGGAAGGCGGGGGTTTGGCGCATCGAAGCTGGGGTCAGGTCTTGACATTTAACTTTTTAACAGAGAGACTTGCTACAAGGCCAAATGTGAAGCCCCAATGGGAAACATAATGAAAAGTTAAATGTCAAGACCTGACCCCTTTCGCAAGATGGCGTTCAGCAGCCGGATCAGAACCGAAACGTTCTCGGGACTTCCGAAAACCTTCTTGAACACGAAATCGACCGTTGGCTTGATTCCCAAAGCCAAGCCCCGAAGTTGCGATTTTGGTCGCCCAACGTCGCCGGCAAGGCCGGAAAAGACGGAAACTCCCAGGCAAACGAACGTAGGATTCGGCAGAGTGGCGGTGCAGGACGGGGGCAGGAGGCTTCGTCGTCTTTCCAGCCTCATGATGGCACGAAAAAAGGCTGCGTCACGATCTTGCGGATCGAGGCGCAGCCTTGGGTTTCGATCGCCGTCGTCCTCGACCGCAACGTGGCGGCCTGACAACGGGGCGTCTGAACTAGCGGGACTGCTGGATGCGGAGCCGCTTGTTGATGTCGGTCTCCAGCACGCCGAAGACGGATTCGTGCCGCTGGACCGACATGGACAGCGCCGCCAGCAACCGCTTGGCGGTGAAGAAGTTCAGGATGATCCGCTGCGAGACCTTGATCGGCGCCGTGGGCATTCCCACCGGCTGCGGATTGAGCCCGAAGTCGATGATCAATTCCTCCGGCGACCCGGTCACTCGACAGAAGTTCGAGTAGCACGCCACCAGGTTGCTGTCGTCAACCTGCACCTGCTGTTGCTGGGGGGGAGCCGCCGTTTGTGGCGGTGCTGCCTCGGTGGAGACCTGTGGCTGGGGAGCCACCGGTTCGGTCCCTGTTTCCTGAACGCGTTCGTTTTCGTTCGCCATTGAGTTTTCTCCTCTAACTTGACCAAACGGACATTGCGGCCAGTTCCCCGATGGAACCCGGCCTGCATCTCGTTGCGTGACGGAAAACCAATCCCATGTGCGGCGTCACTGTCACCGTTCTGCCGCGGGCACAAAAGTTGTCTAAAGGTCGAAATGGAACGTGCGGGCCACAAATCGATAAAGGCGCTGTCCCAAGCTCTGCCAGCGCGTGTATACCTTGGCGCTGCCATGTTGCCCGATGGTCAACAACCCGAGCAAATCCCCCTGAATTTCCTCCTCCAGGGGGACGCGGGCCTGATAGGACGTGCTTAACGGGCGCAGTTGCCCCGTGCCGCGATCTTGCAGCGCGGTGACGTCACCGCCCGCTCGGCTGGTGAGCGTCGGTGACATGGCTCGAATCTCATCCCGCGCGACATCGACCACGCGACTGGTCAAGGTTCGTCCCAAATACGCATCGAATTGCAGGACTACGACTACTTCGGGCTCAGCCCCGCCCGCCATCGCTTGATCCAGCAGGTCGATGTCGGCCTGGTCGACGACCAGTTCCGCCTCCAGTCGCAACGGATCGCCAACTCGACAAATCAGCTCGCCGGGCTGGAAGGTGGCGCCCAGATTCTTCGGGTCCAAGGGAGAACCGGACCACGGGGGCAAACGTCCTTCTTCGTTGGGCAATTGCTTGGTTTCGACCGGTAGGACGATGCCATCGACGGGTGCGACGATATTCAGTCGCGACAACTCTTCCTGCTTCTCCCGCAATTGTTTCGCGATCGTGGCTTCGATTTCGCGAGCCTGTGGGATCTGCAAAGCAGCCGTATCATCCAAGTGCGCGCGGCGTTCCAAGCCTCGCAACCGTTCGCTCGCCACCGCCAGTTCGCCTTGCAGGTCGATGACGGCCAGTTCCAGGGCGTGATTCCTGAGCGTCAACAAGGGATCGCCCGCTTGAACGACGGCTCCGTTCTGCACGTGGATCTCCTCGACCTGGCCTTGCACGTCAACGTACACGGGCGCCGCGCCCAGCGGGGCGACCTGGAAGGCACAGTTGATCGAGTACGGCAACGGCAAGAAGATGATCAGCCCCAACACGGCGCCGACCACCGCCAACGAGGTGAGCAAATTCAGTCGTTTCACCTTATGCATCCTCCCGGGCGTGTAGAAGAACTTGCCCAAGCGATAGAGCGGCTGGACCACAAGGCCGAAAAAACCCACGGCAGCCAGCAACTGCCCCAGCACTTTCAGTCCGTAGGGTTCCAGTACCATGTTCAAAAACCAGACGATCGAGAACACCACCACCCACCGATAAACCACCGCCGCGACGGTGTACAAACCGAACAGGAAGCGGTTGCGCTCCGGCAGGAACGGGTTTTCCGGCTGTTCCAGCCCCAAGCAAAGATGAACCATGAACCGCTTCAGGACTTCGGTGGACTTCTGTCGCAGGTTCGGAATCTCTGCCAGGTCCATCAGGATGTAGTAGCCATCGAATCGCAACAACGGATTGCCGTTGAACACCAGCGTGCTGACCGAACAGATGAACATCACGCTCAGACTCAACTGGTTGATCAACGTCGTGGGATCGCTGAACCACCAGAGGAAGGTGGCGATCGAGGCCAGGATCATCTCGACGTACATCCCGGCTGCACCGATCATGGCTCGCCGATACTTGCTCGGCAGCATCCACGAGTCGGATACGTTGCAGTACAGGCAGGGAGTGAACACCAGGATCATCACCCCGATCTCGTGGCATTCTCCGCCGAAATGCTTACAGGAGAACCCGTGCCCCAGTTCATGCAGCACCTTGACGACGCCCATCGTGATCGCCAGGTACAACCAGTTGCCGCGCCCGAAGAACTCATGGAAAGTGGGCAGACGCGAACGGAATACATCGAATTGGATGATCACCAGCAGCAAGGCGCTGACCGCCAACGCCAGGCAGAAGAAGACGACGGCCGGGTGGAACATCCACTTGACCTTCGGATATCCCCAATTCAAGAAGCGTTCCGGGTCGATTCCGCGAAAGCGGATCGCGAAGATGTTGGACATCTTGCCCAAGAATTCTTTACGCTTCTTTTCGTCGCGGCGTTTCCGCAGTTGCCGGCCCTGACCGGCCGATTCGGAGATCACCAGCCCGCTGCGATGCAGCATCCCGATGAACTGCTGCAGGTCCTGGTAGGTGATCTTCTGGGGCGCAAATTCCTGTTCGAACTGCTCCTTGATCTCTTCCAGGCTGATGTTTCCGTCCAGCATTTGCAGGATGGCGAACTCTTCCTCATGGAAACGGAAGTAGTTCAAGCCGACCGGTTCCTTGACCACCCAATAGGCCTCGCCGTGATACCGCTGCTGCCGCACGGACAGGTCGGGACGGACGCGCAGCGAGAGCTTGCGTGAAGTGCTGCTGACCAGGCTGTCTGCAAGGGTTGCCATCAGGTTGCGCTTGTTCTTGAACGTGCGAACGGATCGGGAAAGGTCGGGTTAGCCGGACAAGGCATCACGGAGCATGTCCCTTTTCAACGCAGATCTGCAGATGCCACCATGGGATTCTTGGAGATCAGCATCCGCGCTTCGGTACCCGGGCGCATCAACCACTTGTACCCGCCGCGCCCCGGTTGGTTGTCCACCTCGGTCCAGATCCGGTATCGATTCGCCTCGACAATCGAGCTGACTCCCTGGATCCGCCCCGTCACGACTTCTTCATCGCCGCCAACCAGGTTCAAGATGATCTTCACTTCGGCGTCCTTCAATTGGTACGGCGCCACGAGGCTGGCGTTGACAAAGCCTTCCACCCGCAACCGGTCCATGCGTATCAGCCGCAAGATCGGCTCGCCCGCGCGCACCCATTCGTTCTGCTGGCGATAGAGCGTCACCACCACGCCGTCGAACGGCGCCCGGATGGTGCGGCGCTGCAAGCGATTCTCGACGGCATCGACCTGCGCCAGTTCTTCGTCCCGCTGCAGACCGGCGATCTTGAACGTCAACTCGGCAGCCAGCGTGTCCAGCACCGATTTTTCCCAGGTGACCCGCTGGCGACGGAGCGTCGTTTCGGGAATGGTGCCCGACGCGCGGCGATTGATCGCCAAAGATTCTTCGTATTCCGCTTTGGCCAGATCGATCAGTTTTCGCGCGACGCGCAGTTCCGCGTCGTTGGTCGCCCGCTCTTCGGCGACCGCCAGTCGCGACTCGGCGATCCTCCGCTGGATCTCCGTCTCGACCACGTCCAGTTGCCCCAGTACCTGACCTTCGGTGACGATCGCTTCCTCGCGCACCAGCAATTCGCTGATCTTTCCCTCGTCCTCCGCCGGCAAGTCGACGTGATCGATCAGCGAGATCACGCAATGGTCCAACACCACCGTATCCCGGTCCTGCATCAAAGCGCCACCGGAGGGCTGCGCCGTGAAGGCAACCGTTGCGATCAACAGGGCGGCATTAAGCATGACAATTTCCCTCTTCGGTAACAGGTTGATTCGAATCTAAGTCAAGTAAAACAAGATGGTCGACTGGAACCACTCCCAGGCCTCGTGGAACCAAACGTACCCGAGCGCCCGCCGGCCGCAGTACACTTTCGCGGTGACGGTCGAGCCCGGGTGCGGGGTGCCGATGTCGTCGCGGTTGATGTCGACCTTCATTTTCACGATCGAAGTGCCATCGGCAGCGTCCAGTTCGACAAAGTCCTTGACTTCCCTGAGGAAGCCTTCGTAATTGGTCTCGGGATCCGTGGCCAGGATGTAAGTGACGCGTTCTCCCGCTTCGGGGTAGCGTTCCCGCCACTGCGGGTCGTGCCGCGCCCAACGTATCTTGCCGCTGCGGCTCTCCCGCATGTTCAATTCCAACTGCCAATCACCCGACGGATCGACGATCGTCATCAGTTGCTGGCCCATGCTGACCGGACGCCGCTCCAGCGACCGTTCGGTTTCCCAGGGAATCATGACGTCGCCGGCGATCGGCGCTCGAATCTGCAGTTTCGCCCTCTTTTCTTCCAGCAGCTCCTGCTGTGCTCGAAGAGTGGCGATCTCTTCGTTCAATTGTCGCGCTTCGAATTGCAGGCTGATCCGTTCCCCTTCGTTCAACCCCCGTTGGTGCACCAAGGCATACTCGACGGAAAACAACCGTTCCAATTTGGACTGCAGGCGGCCGACCACGTCCTGGTACTGGACCTGCAAGTCGGGATTGCGCAGTTCGACCAATAATTGGCCCTTCTCCACCCGGTCCTTGTCGCGAACGTGCAGCTTCACCACGTCGCCATCAATCGGCACGAACACGTCCTGTTTGATCATCGGTTGCAGCGACCCCCGAGCCTGGATGTTGAAGTCCTTCCTGAAGAAGGTCATCATCAGGATCAGCGCAAGGAGGATCGCAGAAATCGTCACCGTCTTCGGAAGATTCCGAGCGGTCACCAACCATCGAGCCTTGCCGATGGTTCGCCAAAGGGGCATCAAGAAGATCCGGTTGACATCGATGGAATTGGTGATGGCGCGCGCCGCGTGCTCGTAGACCAGATCCGTGCGGGAACGAAGCACGGGTTCGGGCAACCGGCTCTCGATCTGCTCGACCACCAACGTGCCGACGATCTCGTTCGCCAGATTACTCTCCTCGTCCGCCTCGCCCGTAACCGTCTGACGGACGTCGATGGCCCGTTTGGGCCGCCGGAGCGGCAACAGCGCCAGCATTCGCGTGTGCGATTCGTCGATATAATCGTGCAATGATTCTTCGACTTGCGGCGGTAAATCGTCCGTCGATCCGTCATACCAAAGGGACTCGCCGGTAGCCACGACGCGGGTAGCCAACTGGCCCAGATGATGTACGATATTCGACCGATTCTCGATCGTGTCCTGACCGCTGACCGCTTCGATCTTGCACTTGCGGCCGTGCATGACGCCGACGCTAACGCGGTCACAACCGATGATTCGACGCCCCTCGTTGACGATCGTATAGGCCGTCTCGCGCAGATCCAGATTCTCATGCACCATGCGAGCGAAATGGTCGGCTTGAGCCCACAGCGAATGACGGTCGCTGATCTGACGAAGCTTACGGGTCTTCAGCCAATCCGAAGCCAGTTCGCACATCTGCATGACGAACTTCAGGTAGCCGCGCTGCGTCACGGGTTGAGCATCCGGACGCTGGAAAATCTCGACCAATCCTTCAACCTGGTTGTCCGAACGCAACGGTGCGACCACCAACAGGTGATTGGTCGGATTGCCAATCGCCTGCTCGTCGCCAACCCCCGATTGGGGAGGTACCAAAATCGGTTCCCCGGACGAGATGATTTGGGAAAGCAGGCCGAAATGGCGCCGCGCATCGTCGGAATCGGCTGCCAGCAACATTTCGCTCATACGAATCTGGTACGCCAGATCCAGACGCCGCCCGTCGCGCATGACCCAGATCGCGCCGCCAACGGCCGCCAATGCCGCGATCACCTTTTCCAAGAACGCGGGATAATAGGCCTCGGCCTCGATTTCGCTTTTCGACAACGCTGCGATCTCGCTGACCAAGCCGCGGATCTGCTGTTTGGTCTGTTCGATCGTGTCGGTACTTAACGTGGGTTCGGTCGCCATGGTCACGCAGCCTCAAACAGAGTGGTCCGAAAGTAACTTGGTCCCGTACAACCGCCCTGGAAGACCACTTGAAAACTCCAAGATCTCTCTAAAATGACGCTTCGATCCAACCGTTCCACTATCCAACCGGTATTTTGTCTGTGAAATCCCAAAAAACATCGGTTCTCGGCGCCGAACATACTCGTCAGAGAATCTAGGAAAACCAGGAAAAGTTAAGGTCGTCGAAAGCTCCGAATGCCGTATCTCTCGCCTCCCATATCTGGCCGATCTCGTCCAAAATCTCGTCCAGATAGATCAAATAATAGTCCCCGATGTCATCCAATATCGAAGGACCTGACTCCGAAACATCCGGCTCCGAAACATGCCACGGGGCGTTGGACCCCGAGTCCGCATGTAGCGAATCGTCGACCGAGGCGTCTACGAACACGCCCGTCTCGTACGACGCATCGTCATAAGATGCTTCGATGTCTAATTCGGCAGGATGGACCTCCACCATGAAGAAACAGTCGGCCGCTAGCATCTGTCGAGGCTCCAGACGCTCGACAACCAGCGCCTGACGAGCCGAATTGGCCGGCCAAGCGACGACCATTCGACCCAAATAATCAACCCATTGCCAAAAAAGCCTCATTCCCAGAGAGCCCCCAAAGCGTTCACGAAGCGATCGATCGATGAAATCCAGATTATTCCAATTTATCACGCAGTTGAACTGCTGGTCAAGCGTTGTTGCTCGATTTATGGGTAATATCTACTTGAATATCAAGTAATTTTTGCTTGACAATGACGCTGATGCTGGTTAATTATGTAGAGAGCAAGGTCAAGGTTCTTGCAAATCACTCAATACTATGTTTCAACAACATTGCTCAGGAGGGCCGGTGTCCGACACCGGAAACGCCCAGGTGATTACCGAGAAGGTCTACAAGACATTTACCGTCGGCATCGACGAGACCCTGGATCGAACGATCGACGAATTGAAGGAAAAGTTCGGAAAAACTTCGCGGGCCGACGTGTTTCGCATGGGGATTGCCCTCTTGAAGGTGGCCGCCGAGGCCAGAGAGAGGGATATGAAGTTGACCATCTCGGATAAGAATGATGTGGTGCGCAAGGAGATTGTGTTGCCCTGAGGCACCCGATCGTTTCGATCAACCATCCCGGATGGAATGATGCAATTGCCTATTCTTACTGACCGACCTGCACCCGGACAATTGGCCGATGGATGGGTCCGGCATTTGGCCGATTGCAGCTCGTTTCATGCTTCCGATCCCTTGCCGATGACCATCGACGAAGCTCGACAACGAGGCTGGGACGAGATCGACGTCGTGTTGGTCACCGGAGATGCCTACGTTGACCACCCGAGTTTCGCGATGGCCATTTTGGGGCGAGTGTTGGAGGCGGCCGGTTTTCGGGTGGGGATCGTCAGTCAGCCGGATTGGCGGAGTTGCGATGATTGGCAGCGATTCGGACGACCGCGTCTGTTTTTCGGCATCAGCGCGGGCAACATGGACTCGATGATCAATCACTACACGGCCAACCGCAAAGTCCGTAACCAGGACGCTTATTCGCCGGGCGGCCGGATCGGTCTGCGTCCGGATCGCGCGACGTTGGCCTATTGCCAGCGGGCTCGACAAGCATTCAAAGGGGTGCCGGTGATCGCTGGCGGGGTCGAAGCGTCGTTGCGACGCTTGGCGCATTATGATTACTGGAGCGACAAGGTTCGTCGGTCGATCCTGATGGACTGCAAGGCCGATCTGCTGGTCTACGGCATGGGTGAGGAGAACATCGTCGAAATCGCGCGGCGCTTGGATGGCGGCCAGACGGTGGGTTCGTTGCGTGACATGCGAGGTGTGGCATACGCGATGGGCGCTTCGGAATCGCCGCCGGACGACGCGCTGGTCTTGCCCAGTTACGATCAGGTGCGGGACGACAAGTGGCAGTTCGCCGAGGCGACTCGGATCATCCATCACGAGACCAATCCGTACAACGCGCGGCGGCTGGTCCAGTGGCACGACCGCCAAGCGGTGGTGGTCAACCCGCCCGCTTTGCCTCTGTCGCAGGAAGCGATGGACCGCGTGTACGGATTGCCGTTCACGCGCAAGGCGCATCCCAGCTACTCCGACCCGATTCCGGCTTGCGAAACGATCAAGGATTCCGTGACGATCATGCGAGGTTGTTTCGGAGGCTGCACGTTTTGTTCGATCACCGCGCACCAGGGACGTATCATTCAATCGCGCAGCCGACAATCGGTGCTGTCCGAAATCCGGGACATGGCGGCGGATGAGGGGTTTTCGGGGGTGGTCAGCGATATCGGCGGCCCGACGGCCAACATGTACGAGATGAAGTGTACGCGGCCCGAGGTCGAGGCGATTTGTCGACGCCAATCGTGCGTGCATCCCAAGATCTGCAAGTTGCTGGGCACCGACCATGGACCTCTGATCCAGTTGATGAAAGAGGCTCGGCAGGTTCCCGGCGTGAACAAGGTGCTGGTGGCCAGCGGCATCCGCATGGATCTGGCACGCCGTTCTCCCGAGTACATGGAGGAGTTGGTCCGGCATCACGTGGGTGGGCACCTGAAGGTAGCCCCCGAGCATACGGACCCCGAGGTGCTGGACAAGATGCGCAAACCGGCCAACGTTGACTTCGAAGGATTCCGCGAAGCGTTCGATCGTCTGTCGCAACAAGCGGGAAAACGCCAATTCCTGGTGCCGTATTTCATCGCCAGTCATCCGGGCAGCGATCTGCATGCGATGATCGACCTGGCCGTGTTCCTGAAACGCAACGGCTACCGGCCTGACCAGGTCCAGGATTTCATTCCCGCGCCCATGGACGTGGCGACGGCCATGTATTACACGGAGATCGATCCGTTCAGCAAGCAGCCCGTGTACATCGCGCGGCATCTCCGGGACCGCAAGTTGCAGCGAGCGTTGATGCAGTTCTTCAAGCCGGAGAACTACTTCGAAGTCCGTCGCGCCCTCGAGCAGGCCGGGCGTCAGGATCTGATCGGCCGCGGCTGCGATTGCCTGATCCCGGACAAACCGCCGCGTGAAGCCCTGGAGGCTCGACGCCGCGACGCCAACCAGCGGTTTCGCGGCGAATTCGTCCACGATCCGGCCAAGGACCAGCGAAACAAGAAAAAGAAGAAGGGCAAACGCAAAGAATCACGCTACGAACCCGGCCCGGGCTATCGCCCGAAACCCTGACGCGGCCTATCGCCCGAAACCCTGACGCGGCCTAACGCCCGACCCCTTCCACCCGATCGCAAACGAGCAGGTCAATCCAACGTCGGCCATACGACTTCGCCGCGGCGCTGAGCCTCGACGTCTTCGTAAGCGCCCAGAAAATCGGAATTGGCGTCCAGCCACACGATGATCCGCCGATAGTCTTCTTCATCCAACTCGACGCCGCAATGCCGGGCATCCAGGTGTTCCATTAGTCGTGAAGCATGGGCGCCGAAGCGGCCCGGTTCGGTGCGAGCGCCTCCTCGGCCCGGTCGATGCAAGGATCCGTTGTTCGAGTCGAAATAAAAGCCAAACTCGCTGGCCAGATGGTTGTACGAGCGGCTGAATCCATGCTGCCCCTCGATCTTGCCGCTCAGATCGAGCGCCCCTTCCTTGCGGTGGCACTCGACGCAGTTGCGATCCAGCACCGGCTGAACCAAACGTACGTAGCTGAAAGGCCGCGAACCTTCGGGTTCCGGCTGGATCGACGACGGAGGTCGCTGCAAAGCCAGCGGCGCCTGTGCCAAAGAAGGCGGTGGCGGCGAATGCTTGCGATCGTGGCAACCCTGACAACTCAGTTGCTCGCCCGGATGCACGTAGGTCGACGAACGCATGGACTGGACGGCCATCCCTCGCGCGTCCAAAGCTTGGAAATAAATGGACTTGCCCACCGGCGCCTCGAAGTAAGCACTGCCATCCGCCTCGACCGGCACCGTGCCCAGCACGGATCGCGCGTTGGCTCCGTTGGCGGCGCCGATTCGCGGTTGGTTGGCTGGCGAGGTGGTCTTGGGCAGCACGTGGATGATCCGTAGAGCCTCGATTTCGGTGCCTTCGGGCCAATCGAACTGGCTGTCGTAGACGTTCATCACGGCAATCGTGGCCTGCGGGACCGTCGATCCCGCCGCCTGCAGATCCCGCGCCGCTTGGTACGTCTGGCGCGCAATGATCGGCGGCTTGGGCCTGGCTTGCAACGGCATCGGGGCATAGCAGGAGATCTCCGGGTCGCGGTAGATCAGCTCGCGGTTACCGTCGCGATCGATCCAGTAAATGCCTCGGTTGTAATTCCCTCGGTTCTGCGAGCCGTCGCCCGCCACCAGACGGCTGACCGCATCCGGATCGTAAACGACCAGATAGTCCTCTTCGCTCAACGGCCAAGGCGTTCCGTAGATCATGTAATTGTGGGCGGGTCTGCCCTCGGATTCCGGAAAGGGGATCTCCGAGGTCAAACGCGTCAGTTGCGACATGGCGCCGTCGTCTTCCACGCGGGGATCGATCAGCACCAGCGATCCGAATTCATGCCCATGATGCGCGGAAGCCACGGCGACGTAACGATGCGAACCGGGGATGGCCCGGATCTGCGTCTCCATCCAGGGACGGTCGCGGCGTCGGCCGCTGGGATAGTTGCCGTGCAAGGCGCGAGGGTCCCGACCGTCGGGATAGCACAGCCACTTGTGATGAGCGACGTTGGTGTCGCGGTCGACGTAATCCCAGCGGGTATAGACGATCATGCCGTCATGGTCGACGCTGGGGTTCCATTCCTGGGTTTCGTGATAGCTGAGCGTGATGATGTCGCTGCCATCCGGTTCCATCGAATGCAACGTGAAATTGGGCGAAGGCCATCGCGGCGCCGATCCACCGCAGCGAAGATAGCCGCCACGCCGTTCGGAAATGAATGCGACCCGTCCGTCGGGTAGGAAACACGGGTCGAAATCGTTCCACGACCCCTCGGTCAATTGCCGCAATCCGGTGCCGTCGGCACGGATGCTGAAGATGTGATAACAGGCCCGCGGAGACCACTCGGGTTTGTCGCCCAGCGCCTGGGTGTAAGGAAAGAGGATCGTCTGTCCGTCGAAAGAAACTTCCGGTCGGTAAAAGGCCCCCGGCTCCAGTCGCTCGCCGGCCAGTCGTCCGTTCTCGACCCGAGCACGTGCCAGCAGATCGACACGAACCGGCCGGTCCGAGAAGGGACGTTCCAAGACGAACAGGCCACCTCCCGGCTTGGCCCCGAAACCGTAGCACTGATGGACCATGTGGATCAACGCTCCGGGGATGTGGTGCCCGGGATCATGGCGTTTGACGAACAGCAACCGGTCGATCTCCAACAATCGCGGATTGGTCCATGCGATTTGGCGCAGCAAGTGACGCAGGCTCAAGTAAAGTTCGCGTCTCTCCGACTCGGGTGGTTCATCCATGTCGGCCGTCCGGGCGACGCGATCCTCCAAGATCGCCAATTGCTGCTTCAGCGGATCCAGCCGCAACGGGTCCGCTTGGCCATCCAGTCGTTCGGCTAAACGAAGCGCGCGGTCCAGCACCTGGCCGATATGTTCCATCGAAAAGGCCTCGGGCTCTGGCAGCGTCGATGCCAGCGATGGCGGCGCTGGGTGTCCTTGCGTCCCCGGGTGCGACCCGGTGGGGTGTACGCTCTTTTGATCTGCCGGTTGACCCAACGCGATGTTCGTCTCGGGATCTTCCGCCGCGTACACTTGCACCTCGACCAAAGCGAACGAACAGCGGCCGGGCACCATCAAACGGACAACGCGACCTTGGACCGGCGGCTCGAACGTGACCTCCAGGGGGGCTTTTTCCGCCGCGCCGAAAAAGACCGTGCCATCGTGCTGGTAGACCTGACGCAAGTCCTGCGGCGTGCATTCCTCGGGCCCCTGATCGGCCACCAGGATCTTCAGCCGGCTGGTTCGCGGGGCCGTGTTGCCGTCCGTGCGATTGTAGACCACCACTCGCCCGATGGCTGTGATCTCGCCCAAATCCACCTGCCACCAAGGATCGATTTCGTTGCTGGCCGTATGGAAGCCAAAACGACTGGTGATGACCCCATCGACGGCACCGGCCGCGTCTTGGGCGGTGGTTACCGTAATCTGGGGCTCCGCAGGATCGACCATTTGCGCAAACTGCCGATCGGCGGCGATCCAATCAGCTCGAACGGCCTCCTCCATCCGCTCGGCCACCGGATGCCCAGCAGCATCGGCCGCCGAGCCCCACGTCGCGCCATGCGCCACCAGCCCAAGTCCCACGCTCGCAAAAACCACGCCACAACCCAACCAACCAATTTGCCTTTCCACGACATCGTCCTCCCTCGATCGATGCACTGTCTCTCAGCCTAGACTTTGGGTGAAAAGGGTTCTGACCCCTTTTCAGACAGAGCTTAGCATCGACCGAGCAGATGTCAAGAGTTGGATGTCGCCGATGGCCACTTGAGCAACTGGCGAATTCAAGAGGCGTATTTCCCGGACTACACGCCGGTCCTCGATCTCCTTTACCCTTTGTCTCATGTGTATCAAGCCGCTGAAGCAGTAGCCGTCGACGTGGACGACTGTTGGCGTCTTTGCAAACCGTGGATCGCTTGGATCTGGCAGGGTCGGCTGGAGGTGCTGATCGCCGCCCCGGACTAGTTCCTCGCCAGACCATCGACCCCGTCAAGCTGCAAACGCTGACGCTGTCAATGTCGTGAAAACCGAGCTTGCAAGAAAACGGAAAAGCTCCGATGATGTCAGCCCAGCATCGCGGATGCTGGGCTGCGCAAGCGGAGATCCCTTGCCAGGAGGTCATTGTTGTTCGTGCCCCCAAGGATTCCATTTTGCGGGGGCAAAGCACGGAGGCTATTTCAATGCGATGGACGTTGTTGTCCACGGGGCTCGCCATGCTAGCGTTGCCAGCATGCTTTCTCGTTTTGTCCGGATGCGGCGGTGGCACAGATGCCCCGCCAGCCGCAGCCATGTCGGCGTCCCATTCCTCGCCGAACCCCTCGAACCATGACGATCCGAACAGGCGCCCGCTTGGGGGCGTTGTCCAGGTTCGTGCGGATGGACCGTCCAGCGAAACACCCGCGCGACCCTCGATGCCAGCCGCAACCCATCCTGAAGTGTTGATCGAAACGAATCTGGGTCAGATCCGACTGCGGTTGTTTCCCGAGCAGGCACCGATGACGGTGGATAACTTTTTGGCCAATTATGTCGAACGCGGTTTCTATGACGATACGTTGATTCATTTCGTCGCACCAGATTTTCTGATCGCGGCGGGAGGTTTTCGCACGGATTATCAGCCGATCGAACCCCGAGCCTATATCGCCAGCGAGGCCGATAACGGACTGAAAAACGTCCGTGGTACGGTGGCGATGAGCCGCGATGCGGACCATATGGACAGCGCGAATTGCCAGTTCTTCATCAACGTGGCGGACAATCCGAGTCTGGACCATCAGAGCCGTGAAGATGCAGCCAGTTTTGGGTATTGCGTTTTCGGCGAAGTGATCGAGGGGATGGAAGTCGTCGATCGGATCTCGCAAGTCCCCACCGTTGACCGCGAAAAATTCCCTTCGACCCCCCAAGATCAGGTGGTTATCAAGGCGATCCAGCGTACGCGTTGAAGACGAATTCCCCGAATTCGATCGTTTGTGGCGTCAAGCCATTGCATTTTGCCGTGATTAGGTTACATTGCGGAATGGGGAAGGGGGAATGCTTTCCGATTCTCGTCAACTTTTCGCGGCAACAGGAGGTAACGCCATGTCAAGTCATGCAGCGTTCTACGTGCAGTGCTGCCCCACGTGCGGGCGACGCTTGCGGATTTGTGTCGAATATCTTGGTCGAAGCATCCAGTGCCGTCACTGCCGAGCCGTTTTCGTGGCCCGCGATCCGGAAAGCGGTGAGCCGGAGAACGATCCGCGTGAGTTGGTGTTACGACGAGTCGATGAACTGCTTGGGCCTTTGGAACCCGTGTCATAGTTCAGGAACTCGGGCGGGGGGAAATCACTGGCCGGTCGAACGTGGACGCAAATAGATGAAACTCTTGCCCAAACGTCCACCGTAGTTGCCCGCCGAAATCCGCAGCAGTCCCGGCGTTTCCACCGACGCCGCGATCGCAGCTTGCGTCGCCTGTCGGATCGATTCCAGATCCCGACCGTTGATGATAATCTCCATCACCGATTGTACGCCTTCGGGCAATTGCGAATCGGCTTGGGGGTTTTCCCTTAGTAGCGGGCAGTATCTTTCGTAAGTGCTTGCCACGGTGAATCGGTAGCGGCTGCCGGCCTTCGAACCGCTACCGGCGATGCCACCGGGAAAGGGCATGATCACCCCCGGGCATTGCTGAACGGCCCGGACTCCTCGTTCGGCTGCTTCCAGCGCTGCATCGACATCGCGCCCGAAGAACCACAGGTTGCCGCCCATCAGACCTTCGGCGTATCCGAGCCGTCGATCGAGCACGAATTCGCCACCCAGCGTAGGAATCCACCACAGCTTCCGTCCGTAGCGCTCGATCCGCCGCTGGAAGCCATCACCGAAATAAGCGATCTTTCGCCCCAGCGGAAAGTACTTTTCCGAGTCGATCCGATTGAAGCAAGCGGCGGTCGGGCACGTCAACACATTTTGGCTGATACGGACCAACGCCGCGCGCTCGAGCGCCTGGACACGATCTTTGCGAAACCGCGGCACGTGCAATTGCACGATGGCGCCCGGTCGGCCATCGGGCGTTTCCAAGGATTCGTCACCCCCCGGACCCACGAAGCGGTCCCATCCCGCTTCGCAATCACAGAGGATGGTGCTGCAGGCGTTGCCGGTCGCCGCCCGGACCGCGTGTTCGACCCAGCCGCGATCCCGTGCTGTGATCAAAAACTCGACGTACAAGCTTCGGAAGGCTTCGGCGTAGGTGTCTTCGACGATCGCAGCCATGTGGCAGTCTCACGGTGTTTTCCGGCAACGGTGCAGCGTCATCAGAGCGAATGCTGTGCCGTATTGCTGATGATAATCGTACAAAGGGAAATCCCACCAGGACCCGTTCTGCTCCTGTAATCCGATCATCAAGATCGCCATCTGGTCCTGGTACTTGCCGCGATCTTCCTCGGGCAATAGCTCGATACAGCCCGCGGCGTAATAGTGACCGTAATAGAAGAAATAGCCGGCGATCTCAAACCATGCTTCGTGCGGTATCGGGCGTTTGCGTCCGATACACAACCACCCATTCCGAGCGAACAGACGATCCAGCCAGACCTTCATCACCTCGTCGGTCACTCTCTGGTCACCCCACAATCGGAGAGCCAGGTTACAAACCTGCGATCGTCCCAAGCTGCCGGCGGGACGATTGATCTCTCGCATCGGTCGATCTTTCAAATACTCGCCGTACAGGTAGCTGAAATCGGGTTTGCGTTGCCGTTCGATCGAATCGATCGCTCGTTGGACCAACCGTTCGGGAATGGGGATGCCGACTTGCCGAGCATCATCGAGGGCGATCAGCACCGTCGCGGTGACGAAACAGATCGTGGATCCAGAAGGCCGGCGGGTTCTTGCCACAAAATCGTAGTACGCCCATCCTCCGTCAATGACCTCGAATCGTTCCAGCAATTCGATCTGCTGCCAGATCGCCTCGCGAATCCGTTGTTGCCGCAACGAATCGTCCGGATGTCTGTCCAGCAGTTTCACCAGTGCGGTGATGGCGTACGCGTGGCCCCACGTGTTGTAGAACACATCGGGGGTCGCCCGACGCAACCCGGGCAACTCGCGGATCATCCACGCTTCCGCTCGATCGATCGCAGCCTGGACCTCGGCGTCCTCTCCCCCGGTTTCGATCAAGGCGGAAACGCACATCGATGTGACGGCCGCGCGAAAGGCATGGTGAGCCCCGGGGATCGGAGCATAGACCTCGAACGGCCGCCTGCCGCCGATCGTCCCCCAGGAACCGTTGCTGTTCTGCCGATCCAGCAGGAATCGGACACCACGGCGGATCGAATCCTCGATCTCGGCCGCCGTCGGCGGTTCGATCGTCGCGTCGTCGTCCGATGGTTGCTCCCCGGCCCGGATCGGCGACGCGATCAGGACAGCCAGCAGCACCCAGGAAAACCAACCTTTCATGACAACCTCATTTCTCGTCCTTCGGGGCTTCCAGCAACACTTTATCGCCGCGTGCAAGCCCTTCGAGGATTTCGGCTTGCTTGTCGGTCTTTTCGCCGACTTTGACCTCGCGGCGTTGGGGTTTGCCGTCTTCGTCCACCAGCCAGACGTACGTCTCGTCCGTTTGCGGATCGGTCATCACCGCATCCGGCGGAATCGTCAGGGCATTGCGTTTCGTGTAGGGAACCGTTTCGATCTTGCACGTCATGCCCGGAACCATCTTATCCGACTGCTCGCCTCGGGGTACGCGGAACTCGCCCTCGAACTGTCCGGGCGCCGTCGGAATGGGGCTGATGCGTCTCATCGTGACCGGCAGTTTCATGTTCGGGTAGGCCTTGGGAACCGCCGAGCCGGACAGGCCGGAACGCATGCGATGCAGGTGCTCTTCGGAAACCGATACCACGATCGACAAAGGCTGCGGTTGGACCACCGTCATCAGGGCTCGGTTGGGTTGCACCGTCGAGAATGGGCTGAGCGATTCCGCCTGAGTCACCGAATCGCTGAACCTGCCTCGAACAGCTCTGCCATAGTAGACGATTCCATCCAGGGGCGATGTGACCGTCATCGCCTCGCGATCGGCTTGCAGTTTTTTCAGCCGTTCTTCCGAGCGTAAACGCTGCTGATGCAGTTTTTCGACGTCCAATTTCTGCCGTTCCAACGTCAACGGAAGCGTGACCGCAGTTCGTTGGGTCCGCAGACGCGTACGCCTCGCGGATTCACGCATCATTTCATCATTGCGAGGCAGGGTGAATTCCATCGCTTGATCGTGGGACATCTGGGCGCTGGCCAACGACATCCGGGCCGCTTCCACGGAATTTCGAGCCCGCTTCAGCACGATCGCCTCGGTCTCTTCGATCAGATCGTCTTCCTCGTACATCCTCTCCAACTGCCGCAATTCCTCTTCGGCGTATTCCAGCCGATTTTTCGAGCTTTGCAAGTTGAACTCGATCACTCGGAGGTTGAAAGGACGCTGATGGTCGAAGTAAAACCGCTTGTCTTCCTCCATTTGCTGCGCCGTCCGCTGATTGGCTTCCAAGTCGATCGGCGTGAATTCTTCCAAGGCTCGAAGGCTCTGTTCCGATTGCTGCAGGCTCAATTGATTGATCTGCAGATCGGCTTCCAGATCTTCGATGGCTCGGTCGATTCTCGTTGTGTCGAACTGGATCAGCACGTCGCCCCGTTTGACACGGGCTCCGTGCCGAGCCACCCGATCGATGATGAACCCACCGGACGAAGTCCACTCTTCGGGACGGACCACAATCTCTTCGCTGGTCTGAG
>SKKK01000127.1 GCA_007121535.1 Planctomycetaceae bacterium
GCCGGTCAAGGCCCACCAACCGGCACCTGGCGTGGTACTTTCCGCTGGCCGACTGGGACGGCGGCAACATCGCCAACAACCTGCTCGTCCGCCAGCATCATCCCGACATCGGCAACGCCTATGGTATCCAAATGCAGGCATCGCAGCGGCAGCGGGATCGAGAAACCGGCGAACCGATCACCCGAGGCCGTGGTAGCCTGCTGGGAAGAACCCGGAACGTGAACATCTTCCGGAACGTTGTCTACGGCATCCGGATGTCGGCAACCAACGCGCCGTTGAAACTCCTCGCCAACAGCGAAGGGGGCTTCGAAAACGTCCGCATCTTCGACAACCAGTTCCAGTGCCAGGTGTATCCTAACATGCTGGCGATCGTCGAGTGCCTGGACGGCGTGGCGTTCGAGAACAACGCGTGGTACACCATCGCGGAAGGCAAGCCGTTCCAAGTCGGTTCGGGAGACGCTCGGAGGCAACTGGACTGGGACGAGTGGCTTGATGTTTCGAATGAGCGTGGCGGACAATTTCGGAAAATCGACTATCCGGACGCCGACCGCAGCATTGAAAACTACATGCGCAAGCTGGGCTATCGAGGCACCGACGAGCAACTGTACGCCAAATTCTTCGTGGAAGCCCGCACGATGCGTCGCGGCACGTGGCGCCGCGAGTTCACCGCGACGGCGATCAACGGCTATTTCCGCGAGGGGTTCGGCATGGAGCACCTGCCGCTCGATGAACTCCCTCCCGTCCAGTGCGGCCCCTTCCGCCCCGAGTTCAGCTACCGGTAGAGTTTAGTCGACACGACGACAAGGAAAACTATCGCCACGTTTCGCAAAATGCTTCCGACCAACCGCCCAGGGTCGTGATGCTGCGGTCGATGCAACGAGCGATATCCTGTGTTTGTTCGATGGCGGCGATCATGCCGTGATAGATCCGCCGATGGTCCGATCGCAGGATGCGGCCACGACGATCCTTCAACCACTTTCGGCAGACCTGATGGCCGCCCACGTGAAAGTTCCAGACAGACTCGGGTACCTGGACCAAAACCTGCTGGCGGTTGATCAGAACCTGGCCTTGCTCGTATCTCGGATAACCGGCCGCGATCGTCCAGTCACCCACGTCGTCGTCGTCGGCTTCAGGAGTTGCTTGCGCGACAGGCTGCCGCAACAGATGCGCTTCGACCAAGCGCCGACCGTAGCGGCTGAATTGGGCAAACAACTCGCGCGAACCGGGCAACAAGACTCGCGGAAAGTCGGCTCGCAGCAGATCGGCGTACCGTGTCCGATACTCGTCCGAGTGAAACAACGCATAGATGTAATGCAGGACGTCCAGCGGGCCGAACGTCTCGATCAGGTCGCCCGTAGCGTCCATGATCGGGCAGCAGCCGACTGCCTCCGCCAGATCTTCTACGAAGCTGGCAGCCAAATTGGGTCGTTGTTCGCTCCGTCCATCATCCCCGGTCGTCCAGTTGTACAACGGGAAGATGGATTCGCTGCCGCGGTTATCCGATCGGATCACGCCGTCCAGGGTCAGATCATCCGTGATCCAGAAATAGTTGCATGGCTGGCTGGGTAGCATCTGTCGCCGGGCGATCAATGCCAAATTCGAGCCCGTCAGCAGATGACCGATCACTTCCTCGCGCGGCCAATCGATCATCACACGTGACCAGATGATATAGCGCCGATCGAATGGGCGGTACCAACAGCAGCGAATGCGTTGGCTCCAACGAGGATCCGCAGCCAATTGCCGGCGAGCTTCGGAGAGACGCCAGCCTCGGGTGTCGCCGGGCGGGTATCGCCGCGAGCGGCTGTGGGTGAAATGGCGGCGGATTGCATCATCCTCGATCGACAGATCGCGAAATTCGGCCAGACGTTGCCGCAATTCGTCTTGCTCGAACGCCACGACAAAATGATCTCGAGCCGTCACCGGTGCGGTGACGTGGATGGGAAAGACATCGATCAGCCGCGTCGCGCGAAGATACTCGGCGTCTCGCGATCGGTCGCGGGGCACGAAAAAGTAGTCGGGCATCTGCGGCCTCAATTCACTGCTGTCCGGCGGCGGTTGGACAACAGGCTCGGCGGCGGTTCCCCGGTCGCTTGCCAGCCTGCGGCTTTCGTCTTCCAGCACGGTGAGCTTCATGTGGGCTGGTCCCCACAGTTCCCGGTGTACCAGCTTGCAGGATGCATCTTCAGGCCACCGCCGGAACAAACCGATGGCGGTGCCCTGGTCGATGGGAAACACGTTGGCGTCCCGAGTTCCGTCGGGACAGATCTCGCGTTTTTTGCGGTTGCCGTGCAGATCCAAAACATCGATCCGAGGAAAGGTGCGCATCAATTGGTAACGCACGCCACGGAATGTCGGATTGTCCAGGTAACCGTGATTGGTGATCAGCCCGACCAGGCCGCAACCCGCTTGTTCGATTTTCCAATGGGCGAAGCGAAGAAACTTGACATAGTCGTCCTGCAACCATACTTTTCGTTCGCCCAACGGTTGCCCGGCGACTTCGTAGTAGTTGGCCAACGGCGACTTGGATAACGCGCCCCCTTGCAGCAGGCCGGTGATCCAGCGTCCGTTGGACTGTGAGATCCCGGAGAAGGGCGGATTGCCCAGAATGACCGTGGCAGGTCGCTCCTGCGCCACCCGACGCCCTCGATGCACCGCCTTCAAATACCGGTCGGGCCGCAGGGCGAACAGGCGATGAGGGTGCTCGTCCGGTCCGGCCAAGGTGTCGCACAGATGGATACCGATGGTTTCGCAACGGCGAAAGGAATAGCCCGTTTGTGCCAACCGATATGCCAATCGCAGATGCGCGATCACACACGCTGGCAGCATGACTTCCAACGCCTCCAGACGAGGCAATAGCAGGCGATGGACGTATTCGTCCCAATCCGTAGTACCGAAGCCACAGCGTCCCGATGCGATCCCCTCGGTGAATCGTTGATGAATCCAGCCGATCAGTTCGTCCAGAAACACGCCCGTTCCCACCGCGGGTTCCAACAATCGCACGAAAAAGTCGTCGGGCGATGCGGCGGAAGGGATGACCATCTTCGGATGCCGATCTACCAGTTCGGACCAGGTGATAGGATCGGCCAGTCCGTTGGCAAGCCTGAATTCATCGCGAATCATTCTGTCCAATCGGGCGACGATCCAGCGCGCGACAGGACGCGGCGTATAGAAAACCCCCCGTCGTCGCCGATGGCCCGCGTCGTCGATTGCCAAAAAAGATTCGAAGAAGTCGTCGGAACCCGGGGTGTCATTTGCGTTGTCGGAATGATCGCCGGATGCAAACATGGTTGGCGTGACGCTGTCGCGTAATCGTCTCAGGCAGTCGCGAATCGACCGACTGGCCGCGAACGAGGGTTCTCGCAGATCGGATGTTTCGTTCAAGCAGCACAACACGTCGTTCAGCAGATCTTGCCATAACGGGTTGGCCGACTGTAACAACCATTGGCAGACATGAGGTTGCAACAAGCGATCACGGCTGGCAAGCAGCACGCTGGCCGACACGGCGAACGTTTGCGCGAACAGCCGGTGGCATGCGGCTTGCCCGCCGGTGGAGCCGGTTGCCGCCTGGATCGCTGACCACCATGCCTGACGGCGACGGTGATCGGCTTGCGTTCCCGAGGCCTGCTGCAATTCCTGACGAACGGCTCGGGCCAGCTCGATCGTTTCTTGGACGCAGCGCCGCCATCGCCGGTCGTGGCTCTTGGATCGGGTCATCGATGACTTGGATCTGGCATGGGGATCATGATTCGGCCGCACTGCGAGGCTGTGGAAAAAAGGGACTGGCTCCGACCGGAAACACCGAAATCATGGGAAGAACTGGAGTCGCCAAGGTGCCTGTCCCAATTTCTTCACAGCCTCTACGTGAATCGCATCTTGGCGAACTCGCGAACGCGTTCGGCGATCGCGGGTTCGACCGGCAATCGTTCCATGCTGCTTGCCCCATAGAACCCGACGATGCCTTCGGTGTTCTCCAGGATGAATTGCGCGTCGGCTGGTTCCGCGATGGGACCACCGTGACACAAGACCAGGACATCTCGGTTGATCCGCTTGGCAGCGTCTGCCATTTCTTGGACCAAACCCGCCGCGTCCTGCAGCGTGACCGCCGATTCGGCGCCGACGCTGCCTTTGGTCGTCAAGCCCATGTGCGGGATCAGGATATCAGCGCCCGCCTTGGCCATCGCGGTGGCTTCGTCCGGATCGAAGCAGTAGGGCGTCGTCAGCAACCCCAATTCGTGGGCCGTTCGGATCATGTCCACCTCCAGCCCGAAGCCCATGCCGGTTTCTTCCAGGTTCTGGCGGAACTTGCCATCGAACAAACCGACCGTGGGGAAGTTTTGAACCCCGGAGAAACCGGCCGCGTCGACCTGTCGCAGAAACAGTCTCATGATTCGAAAAGGGTCCGTTCCGCAAACCCCGGCCAACACGGGCGTATGATCCAGGACGGGAAGGACCTCCTGAGCCATCTCCATCACAATCGCGTTGGCGTCGCCATAGGGCAATAGCCCGGACAGCGAGCCGCGTCCGGCCATTCGGAAACGGCCCGAGTTGTAGATGATCAGCAAATCGATTCCTCCCACCTCGGACATCTTGGCACTGATGCCGGTGCCCGCACCGCCGCCGATAATCGGCTTGCCTGCGACCACCTTCGTCCGCAACCGTTGCAGGATCTCGTCGCGTGAGAACAAAGCCATGATCCATCCTCCGTTGGCAATGGAACCCAGTCAGGGATCTACCACATCATCGCGCCGCGGCGCGACCATTCGCACCACAAGCCTCGCGCAGCTCCCATTCTGGCCTGAACCACCCAGCAAAACAAGTTCCCGTTCTATTTGATGCCACCCGTTCTGTTTGGTGCCACCCATCTTTCATATCACCGATAACGAACACTGTTTAGTGCCACCTACTTTTAAATGTTCCGTTTAGTGCCATCCACTTTTCATATCACCGATAAAGACGCAGGGTCCATTCGAAGCATGTTTTTACATTGGCCCTCAAAAAGAAACGGACCTTGGCTCACTCATTTGAATAGGAGCGGCGTGCAAGAAGATGTCTTGCAAATCGCGAAGGAGCAAAGGCCATGATGGGCCGGGATTCAGGCCCTTGCTTGCCATTTAGCCGGCGGTGACGGAAAAGCACTCACGGACCATTCGTTGGCCCGAGCGATGATGCTTGCCGCTGCGCTGCGCATCAGCAGACATCGCCTGGGGCGAACCGGCACAGGTGCTGCGGCCAAAGTAACGCTTGTAATCCCATACCAAGTCGCGCCACATCGAGGCCTCAATGCCCAAACCCTCCAAAATGCTTCGCAGTTTTTCCGGTACCTTGGCGACTTGACCCTTCACACGTTGCCCAGCCGTCCACCTCAACAAAGCCAAATACTGATGCCAGTCCAGATCCAAAAACCCCTTGTCGCTGGCACGCACCCCCTGTCGATGAACTTCCGGATCGTCGGCCGATTTTCGCTCTGCCTGCGTCAAGGGTGCCAACCATCGATCCCGCAAGATCCGTTTCCCGGTAGGATTTCGCCGCTTGGCTCGTCGCTGCTGTTTTCGGTCAGCTACAGGAGTTTCTCGCACATGTTCGCCAGCCTGCTCTGTCGAGACGCTCACCAAATCAAAGGCTGCCGAAGGAATCTGCTCACCTTGCTCAGCCTGAATTCGATCGTAGGCCGACGTGAAAACTGCCCCGTCAGGCGAATCGGCCAATGCGGCTCGCACAGGATTCAAATCCACATACA
>SKKK01000357.1 GCA_007121535.1 Planctomycetaceae bacterium
GCCTGCTGATCGACACCGCAGGCATCGCACCGCACGAATCGGACAGCATCGAGGCGCAGGCCCAAGCGTTGGCCGCTCGTCAAGCGGCGCGAGCCGACCTGCAAATATGGTGCATCGATGGGACCAGAAAGTTGCACGCCCGGGAACGAGCCGCTATGACGGCGACCCGCACTTCGCGAGTCTTGTACGTGGTGACCAAGTGCGATCAAGTGGTGCTGTGCGATTGGGACCGGGACGCGATTCGCACCAGCAGCCGGACGGGCGCCGGTTTGGCCGAGTTGAAAGAGGCGATGGCCGCTCAGGTGCTGACGGACTCGAACGCCGAGTCCGGTGTGGTGACCGCTACCCTGCTGCGCTGCCGGGAAAGCTTACGGACGGCTGCGGCCAGTCTAAGCCAAGCCTTCGAGCTGGCGGCGGCAGGCACGGGCGAGGAGATCGTCGCTGCAGAAATCCGTACGGCGCTGGACCAATTGGGGCAGGTTGTCGGCGCCGTCTACACCGACGACATCCTGGATCGCGTCTTCAGCCGATTCTGTCTCGGCAAATAGCACCCGGCCGCTTTCTTTGGAGTGCGGTGGCTTGACACCGCTTTGGCTATGCCTTTCTTTCCGCTCATCCAACAGGTATCGAGCAAAACGTAAAGCGGACCGGATGCTTGTTTCGGAAACATTGATCGAAACCGGCCTACTTCAAGCCGTATTTCGCCAGTTTGTCGCGGAAGGTCGACGCTTTCATGCCCAGCGAGTTGGCTGCCGCCGATTTGTTGCCGCCGCTGGCTTCCAGGGCGCTGACCAGCAGTTGTTTTTCGGCGAATTCCATGGCGGCTTTGAATCCGCCCGCATCCATCGAGACACGAGCCGTCGCCGCCTCGGCGATCCCCGGCTGCGCGCCTGGCTGGAACGAGGCGACGCCGCTGGCCTCGGATTGCAGCACCTCGCGGGTGATGTGCCCGCCGCTGACCAGCAGAGCGCGTTCCAGGGTATTGACCAATTCACGCACGTTGCCGGGCCAATGATGCTGAGTCAGTTGAACGATGGCGTCGTCATCGATGCGATAGTCATGACCTCGAGCGATCCGATGCAGCAAGTGACGCGCCAGTGCGGGGATATCTTCGCGGCGTTCCCGCAGCGCCGGCACCCGGATCCGCAGGACGTCCAGCCGGTAATACAGGTCCTGTCGGAACGTGCCATCGGCGATCTTATCCAACAGGTTCAGCTTGGTCGACGCGATGATGCGCACATTGGCGTGGATCAACTTGTTGCCCCCGACGCGTTCGAAAATCTTCTCTTCGATCGCCCGAAGCAGTTTCGCCTGGTGTTCCAGGGGAATATCGTCCACGTCATCCAGATAAATCGTGCCCCCCTCGGCCAGTTCAAACCGTCCCTTGCGGCTCTGGTCCGCTCCGGTGAACGATCCTTCCTGATGACCGTACAACTCGCTTTCGATCAACGTAGATGGAAACAGGGTACATCCCGTCTTGATAAAGGGGGCTGCACGACGGTGGGAACGGCGGTGGATCACCGAGGCGATCAGATCCTTGCCCACCCCCGTTTCACCGCTGAGCAGCACATTGGCGTCGGTCCGCGCGGCGATGTTGATCATTCGCTTGACCTGTTTCATCGCTTGCGAAGCGCCGATGATTTGGCGGTCCAGATCGTCGGCAGGGGAAGGTTCCACCGGTTCCGAAGTCGGTTCCCCTTCGTCTCGCCGTTGCGCCTCGATGCGGCGGATCAACGGGAAGACTTCTTCGTTGCGGAACGGCTTGGTCACAAAGTCGAAAGCGCCCTGCTTCATCGCCTCGACAGCCATGGGAATGCTGCCATACGCCGTCATCAAGATCACCGCGAGATGATCGTGGTCGGGGTCGGCTTTCAAACGTTTCAGCAGTTCCATACCATCGATGCGAGGCATTTTCAAATCGGTGATCAGTACGTCGAACACTTCACGATCCAACAGGTCGGCCGCTTGTTGGCCGTCGCCCGCCGTGACGACCTCGTGTCCCTCGCCGGTCAGATCGTCTGCCAACGTCACTCGCTTGATCTTTTCGTCATCGACTACAAGGATTCTCATTCCGACCTCTGCCAAACCGACTTGACCATAAGACGGCTCCCTTGAATGACAAGAAGCCTCCGGCCAGGTGCTTACTCGTCACGGAGCCGCTGGGTCAAGTGGTGAACGACCATCGCGACTCGCTGATCGAGGGATGCCGAAGCACGTTGTTCCGATTCAAGCTCCATCAAACGAACGTGCTCGAATCCATCGATCCCCGCAGCTTCCAACGTCTTTCGTACGCATTCGCTCGGGCAGCCGTCGATGGCGACCACCCGGTCGGCCGAACGGATTTCGTCCTTCATGTTGCGATCCTGCGCGCTCAGTCGCGCCAAGCATCCCATCGTTCCAACGCCGTCCATTGCCAGCGCTCGGGCGGTCAGATCCGCCACACACCCATCCTCCGATGCACCCGAGCAGGCGAGGATGATCGTTTTCGCGGCTTGGCACGTGCTATGATGTTGTGCGTGAAGCGGACACATGGGATCGCTCTCTGTACCTCGGAAACAAACAGGACGCTTCAGTCTACACGAACGGCAAGCTCGCATCTACCGGACCGCGACCGAATTCTGTCATTCTACGATACGAACCAGGCTCTGTCAGACAAGGGGGCTTTTCTGATAGAGCGTCGTTTCTTCATGCTCTTGACGCCGCGTCCGTTTCGGTTTCGCAGCATGTCGTTATGGGCCAACATGTTAGGCCCTGCGCTCATGCCGTCACCGCCGGTTGTCTTGATCGTGAACCCTGCGGATCGACTTTTTCAGCAGGTGATTAGCCGAACCAACGTCAGCGATCGATCAAGTGGTTCCAATTGTTCGCTCCGTTCGAGTTTTCCATGGGTTTGCTCCGAAGTGCCGCATATTTACCCCCTTCCTTTAGGGAGACGCCACCAACGCTCTTATACCAAGACACGCCGCGCACGTCGTCGGAGAACTGAGTGGCTGGGACCGGATTGTTTTTCCCGGAACCTTGCGCATGCTCAGCTTCGTGAGTGGCCCGATATGTTGCGGAATCTCGATCGGTTCGGGTTGCGTGACAAGGGCGTCAGGAGGACCCCAGAAGAAACGCTTGCCCATGGCAGAACGCCCGGTGTACAATACGGGAAGCAGAAACGTCGGGAGTTCATTCTCTTTTTTTTCTTCAGGCGTGGGAAGAAGCGGCGACCCGCAGAACGTCGCAAGAACGATATAATGACACGCACGTCCACTATTGCCACAACTCGGCTTGGCAAATCCTGGAGACTCGCCAGACGGGCAGCAGGTCGAGGAACAAGGCGAGCAATATACTTGCCGTCTATGTACGTGGGCAAGTCAGTCGAGACCGAACGAGCAGTATCGGCGAAGCGTTCCACAGTTTGGCGACCTCTTGAGTCCTTCTGCGATACGCGAATCACCGATCAAAGTATGGAGGCTCTCGCACAAGTTCAAGGGATTCGGAAGTTGTACCTCGACTATACAGACGTCACGGACGCTGGAATTTACGCAATCCGCCATTTTAGTGACCTTTGAGGTGCTGCACGTTCCCTACACCTCCGTCACCGCTCGCGGGGTTGCCTACTTGGGAGCACATGGAAAGCTTAGATCGTTGGACATGTACGGCACGATGATCCAGGACGACGACTTGGAACACCTTCGGGAACTGGATATCTCTGGGACATGCGTAGACCAGGATGCTGTCTCTATCATCGCAAAGATGCCTGCGATTCGTGTACTGCACATCCACGCCGTCTCCATCGATCAAGACTCAATCGATGAATTGAAAAGGAGGCGGCCGGATATCCGCATCTTCCATGAAGCGAGGAAGATTCAACCATGCCGACCCGTGCCGCATCTTGAAGACGATGGTGACGGCAACACGACCACCATCCCCATGCCTGCCAGCCTGGCCGACGTCCTGACCGCAAGTGTGCGAGTAATCGTTGGGCCAAAGTCATGAGATCGTGGAGTTTGCCATTCTTCATCCACCGAGGAAGAACGAAGTTTTTGGTCGCTCCGGTTATAGCTGCCGTGTTTGTCGCTATTTGGAGCAGAGAAGCGTTAACGGGATGCTCGTTAGCTTTCACCTGGCAAGCTGTATTGGATGCGGGCTTGCCGTCCGCTGCGAAGAAATCCAAGAGTAGGGAAATCAAGATTAACGTCGATCTCCTTGAATTCGAGCCAAGAATCTGCTTACAGATTCTTCAGGCGTATGTCGCAGGTAGAGAAACGAGTATCTGAAGCGGCAGGTTGGGCAGCCGAAACGCGACGCTGATTCCTTTGCCGATCCTTGAGGATCGGGCATTTGCCCCAAAACGGGGCGCACGTCCCGAGGGTGGTCGATCACCGGATGGGCTGCTATCTTAGTGGCGGTGGCTCCAACTGCCAAACTGCGGCTTCCGGCACATCCGTGTGGCGGTCCCGATCGAAACCGTCCGCAAAGCGAAAGGACTTGAAAGCGACAACATGACTGACGAATCACCGGCGACTTCTTCCGATGTGCCCTCATGGGTTGCGGATGCCGTCTTTTACCAGATATTCCCCGACCGTTTCGCACGCAGTTCCCGAGCAGAGAAGCCCTCGTGCCTGCTGCCTTGGGCTGCGTCGCCGACCGCGAACGGGTACTACGGCGGGGATCTTTGGGGGATCGTCGAACATCTGGATCACTTGGTCGACCTGGGGGTCAACGCCCTGTACCTGACGCCCATCTTTCAATCCGCGTCGAACCATCGCTACCATACGCACGATTACGAGAAGGTGGATCCGTTGCTGGGCGGAGATGCGGCGCTGCGCGATCTGGTCGCGGCCGCCCACCAGCGCGACATCCGGATCGTGCTGGACGGCGTGTTCAATCATGCAAGTCGAGGGTTCTTGCCGTTTCACGACATTCTGGAGAACGGCGAGGATTCGCCTTGGTTGGAATGGTTCGGCATCGGAGATTGGCCCTTGGCTCCGTATGACGATGACCGCCCGTCGAACTACGATTGCTGGCTGGGAAATCGAGCGCTGCCGAAATTCAACACTGACCACCCTCCGGCTCGCGAGTACCTGATGCGGATCGGGGAACGTTGGGTCCGCGACTTTGACATCGACGGTTGGCGGCTGGACGTGCCGGACGAGATCACCACGCCGGGGTTCTGGGAGGAGTTCCGCCAGCGAGTCCGGGCGATCAAATCGGATGCTTATTTGGTCGGCGAGATCTGGGAGGATGCTCCTGAATGGCTGGAAGGCGACCGCTTCGACGCGACGATGAACTATCAGCTCACGGCCGCGATCATCGCCTTCACCGCCGGGGACCGGGTCAGTCGGGTGCTGGTCAGCAATCGCACGTACGATCCTTGCCCCGCGATCGACGCTGCCGAGTTCGCGGGCCGGATCGAACGATCCTTGAACCTTTATTCCTGGCCGGTCGTCAAGAGCCAACTGAACCTGCTGGACAGCCACGATACGCCTCGGTTGCTCAGTTTGGCGCGCGGGGATCGTGCGTCCGTTCGCCTGGCGACGTTGTTCCAGATGACTTTTCCCGGAGCACCCTGCATTTACTACGGGGACGAAATCGGGCTGCGAGGCACCGAGCAGTACGACCAACCGCACCAGGACGTCGATGCTCGTTGGCCGTTCCCCTGGCACGACCGGACGCTGTGGGACAAGGACCTGCTTTCGTTCTTCCGCCAGGTGATCGCCTTGCGCCACTCCCGCCCCGTGCTGCGACACGGACAGTACCAGACGGTGTTGGCTCAACAGCACTGCCTGCTGTTCGCAAGATCCGACTCACTGCAAACACTGCTGGTCGCCATCAACGCCGGCCAATCCGTGGCGGAACTGCGTCTACCCGCGACGAACTGCCCGGGACAGGGAACGACGCTGACGCCCTTGTTCGGCGCGATCGAGCCCGCTGAATTGGATGCCGAGCACTGGAACTTACAAGTACCCGCTCGTACGGGAGCCATTTGGCTGCGCACGTAGATCGCCAAGTAAGCACCGTTCGAAAGATAGCCGAACGGCATGGCGCTAGCCACCGGTACTGAGCGGATTGGCGCTAGCCACCGGTACTGAGCGGAATGGCGGTACTGAGCGGAATGGCGCTAGCCACCGGTGCCGATCGCTACCCACCGGTTCCCCGACGGCCGAAAAACCGGCGGCTAGCGCCTTGCCGCTCACGGGAGAACCCGCCAGTTGTCTCTCGAACGGTGCTAAGCTAGGCTGAGGGATCTCAAGGGAATTTCACTGCAGAACGAAAGGACGCCCATGAAGAAGACACCGGAAGAATTGCGAAGTCATCGCTGGTTTGGCCCGCAAGATTTACGTTCGTTCGGGCACCGCTCGCGATTGAAAGGAATGGGGTTCGCCGACCAGGATTACCGGGACAAGCCGGTGATCGCGATCCTGAACACGTGGAGCGACCTGAATACGTGCCATTCCCACTTTCGCGAGCGAGCCGAGCAGGTCAAACGGGGCGTTTGGCAGGCGGGCGGGTTCCCGGTCGAGGTGCCCGTGTTGTCGCTGGGCGAAATGTTCATGAAGCCGACGACGATGCTGTACCGCAACCTGCTGGCGATGGAAACCGAGGAGATCCTCCGTTGCCATCCGGTCGACGGTGCGGTGCTGATGGGCGGCTGTGACAAGACGACGCCGGCTCTGTTGATGGGCGCCATCTCGATGGATCTGCCGACCATCTTCCTGCCGGCTGGCCCCATGTTGACCGCGCGTTGGGGCAACCAGACGTTGGGCAGCGGCAGCGACGCTTGGAAGTACTGGGACGAATTGCGAGCGGGCAATTTGTGCGAAGACGCTTGGCTGGAGATCGAAAACTGCATCGCTCGTTCCGCAGGCCAATGCATGACGATGGGTACGGCATCGACCATGGCCATCATCGCGGAAGTGCTGGGGATGACCTTGCCGGGCGCCGCGTCGATTCCCGCCGTGCTGGCCGAACATGCGCGAATGGCGACCGCGGTCGGACGCCGCATCGTCCGGATGGCTTGGGAGGATTGGAAACCATCCGATATCCTTTCCGCCGAATCGTTCGACAACGCGGTGGTGACCGACATGGCCATCGGGGGTTCGACCAATGCGATCGTCCACCTGATCGCGATGGCTCGGCGAGCCGGATTCGATCTGCCGCTGGAACGTTTCGACCAGATCTCGCGGCAGACGCCCGTGCTGGCCAACGTTCGTCCTGCGGGCGAGAAGTACCTGATGGAGGATTTCTATAACGCGGGCGGGTTGGGGGCCTTGCTGTTGCAGATCCGCGATTTGCTGCATCTGGATTGTCGGACCGTTTCCGGTCGCACGCTGGGCGAAGACATCGCTCAAGCAAAGGTCATCGACCCCGACGTGATCCGATCGCGGGACAATCCCGTCGCCGATCAAGGGGGGACCTTCGTCTTACGAGGCAATTTGGCGCCGGACGGGTGTGTGGTGAAACCGGTCGCTGCGGATTGTCGTCTGTTTCGGCACCGCGGTCCGGCCGTGGTCTTTCAGCATCGCGGTGACCTGAAAGAACGGTTGAACGATCCGGGGCTGCCAATAACCGCTGATTCGGTGCTGGTACTGAAGAACGCCGGCCCACAGGGCGGACCGGGGTTCCCCGAATGGGGCATGCTGCCGATCCCGGATAAATTGCTGCGGCAAGGCGTGCGGGACATGGTCCGGATCTCCGACGCACGGATGAGCGGCACCAGCTATGGCATGTGCGTCTTGCACGTTTCGCCCGAAGCGTTTATCGGCGGCCCTCTTGCACTGGTCCAGGACGGGGATATCATTGAGTTGGACGTCGACGCGCGTCGGCTGGAGTTGTTGGTGGACGATCAGGAACTACAGCGTCGTCGAGCCGGATGGCAGCCGCCGGAGGCCAAATATCCACGGGGTTACGGCCAGTTGTTCACGCGGCACGTCACCCAGGCCCATGAAGGCTGCGACTTCGATTTCCTGCATCACGGGGCCAAGATCCCGGAACCTGAGATCTTTTGATCCCGGGACGCTCCTCCCTTGGCATCGGCCCACCGTCCACGTTCCCTTAGCAAGACGAAAACCGACATGGACATCCAAGCGATTACCCCTGAACGATTATCTGCTTCGGTGATCGCCGTGCCTCCGTTGGCTCGTTCGGCCGATCTGCGGCTGGACATCCGGCAGAATCGACGCATGATCCAACACTTGGAAACCGGCGGTATCTCCACGTTGTTGTACGGCGGAAACGCGGTGCTGTACCATGTGGCGCTCAGCGAGTACGCGGACTTGTTGCGAATGCTGCAGGAACTGGCCAGCGAGCGGACGCTGGTGATCCCTTCCATCGGTCCCGCTTTCGGGTTGATGCTGGATCAGATCGCCGTGTTGAAGGACTTTGCGTTCCCGACGGCGATGATCTTGCCCCAAGCCGAAATCGCGACCTCCGACGGCATCGCGACCGGTATCCGGATGGTCGCCGATCGATGGGGTAAACCGGTGGTACTTTACATCAAGCACGACGGCTACATCGCGCCGGAAACGGTTGCCCGCCTGGTGGACGACGGATTGGTGAATTGGATCAAGTACGCGGTGGTTCGCGACGATCCGACCCGGGACGATTATCTGCGGGCCCTGACCGAAGGCACCGATCCCCGGCGGATCGTCAGTGGGATCGGCGAGCAACCTGCGATCATCCATCTGCGTGATTTCTCGTGCGGCGGATTCACCTCCGGGTGCGTTTGCATCGCCCCGAGGTTGTCGATGCAGTTGTTGCGCGCGGTGCAGGAAAACGATTTTGAACGAGCGGAAAGGCTTCGAGCCTTGTTTCGGCCGCTGGAGGATTTGCGGAACTCGATCCATCCCATCCGAGTGCTGCACGCGGCCGTCGCGCTGGCAGGAATCGCCGAGACCGGACCGATCCAGCCGCTGATGAGTCCTGTCGGCCAGCACGACCAAGCCGAAATCGAACGTGCTGCTCGTAAACTTTTGCAAGACGATGGAGAAATGGCATGACGATTTATTTTGCCGAGGGTTCGCCCCAGACCGTGTTGACCGACCAGCAGCTTCGATCCGCGCTGACCGATTGTTTTCAGCGACTGGGCGACCGTCGTCGGGTGATCGCGTTGCCGCCCGACTTTACCCGGTACAACAGCCGAGCCGGACTGCTGACGTGCATCACCTACGAGCATTTCGGCGACCGTCTGACCGACGTCATGCCCGCCTTGGGCACCCACGTGCCGATGCCGGACTGGCAGTTGGAAAAAATGTTTCCCGGCCTGCCCAAGTCGCTGATCCGCGAACACCGCTGGCGGGACGATGTTTTGACCGTCGGCCACGTGCCGGTCGAATACGTCAGCCAGGTGACCGAGGGGATCTGGACCCAAGCGTGGCCGGCTCAGTTAAACAAGCTGATATGGGAAGGCGAGCATGATCTGATCCTCTCGATCGGCCAGGTGGTTCCGCACGAAGTGATCGGCATGGCCAATTACAACAAGAACATCTTCGTCGGCACAGGCGGAACGCAGGGGATCAACGAGAGCCATTTCATCGGCGCGGCTTATGGCATGGAGCGGATGATGGGCCGTGCCGATACGCCCTTGCGACGGATTTTGAACTATGCGCAAGACCACTTCTGCAGCCACCTGCCGCTGGTGTACATCCTGACGGTGGTCGGCAGCGACGATGCCGGACGCCTGGTGACGCGCGGGCTGTACGTAGGGGACGACCACGAATGCTTCGAACTCGCCGCCGAATTGTCGGTAAAGGTCAATTTCACCGTGGTGGACCGACCCTTCAAGAAAGTCGTCGTGTACTTGGATCCCGAAGAATTTCACAGCACCTGGTTGGGCAATAAGGCCATCTACCGCACGCGGATGGCCATCGCGGACGATGGCCAGTTGATCGTGCTGGCGCCTGCGGTGGGGACGTTCGGCGAGGACCAACAGATCGACCGTCTGATCCGCAAGTATGGGTACCGAACGACGCCCGAAATCATGCGGTTCATGGAGGAGAACGAGGATCTGAGACAAAATCTGTCCGCCGCCGCTCACCTGATCCACGGGTCGTCGGAGGAACGCTTTCGCATCACCTACTGCCCGGGAGAACTCGACCGATCGGAAATCGAAGCCGTCGGCTACGAATTCGGCGATCTGGCCCAGATGCAGCAGCGCTACGATCCGCAAAAGCTCAGCGATGGGTGGAATACGCTTGACGACGGCGATCAGATCTACTATATCAGCAACCCTGCCCTGGGGCTGTGGGCGCATCCCAGCCGGTTGCAGGGCTGATCGCCGCACAGAATTCCCTCAACTTTCCGGTGCGTAATTCCGATAACCCAACGGCATCGCCGGTTGTTCGAACGCCGGCGTGATTCTTGTCTCGGCCCAGTCAAGGAGGACTGCCGATGTCCGGACGACCGTCGATCATGACGTTGATCGCGGCCAGCGTTGTCTTGCTGCCGCTTTTCCTGGTAAACAGCGGCTGCCGAAGCAAACAGCACGCGCGTATCGTCCAACCGGGCGAGCGAAACATGATCGGCAGCCATCAGGCCGGTACCGAGACGTTTCAGCCGTTGATCGAAGAAGCGGTCGCCAAATTGTTGGGTCACGGTTACGAGGTGCCAGCATCGCTAGCATCGCACAGTCCCGAACCCGTCATGCTGGCGCCGAAGCGGATCGCCTTTATCGGCGTCGAGAACAGAAGCGCCGAAGAGATCGGCGACTTCCGCGAACAGATCTACCAGTGCATCGACGCGAAGATCGTCCAATCCGGGGTCTTCCAGCCGATCAGCCGGCGATATGTCGAGGCTGGCTTGCGTGAAACCCGCCTGCGGCCCGACGAGCTGCTGGTGCCCTCAGGCATGCGGACCTTTACCGCTTACATGGAACAGCAGGGCCAGCCATTCGACCATCTGCTGTACGCCACGATCACCTCGGGCACGACGCGCGACAATCGCAACTATCAACGCGATTATCTGCTGACGTTGGAGCTGGTCGACGTCCGCACGGGACAATTCTACAAGGAATCGGCCGCGTTGAGCAAAGGCTACCACCAATCCGCCATCAGCAAGTGGTCGGCCATGAACTGGTGGAAATAGGTTCGCCATGGCGCACAGAGGGGCACCTGTCGTTTGCCGATCCACGGGGCGTTCGTTCGTGACTTTGATCGGGTCGATCGCCTGGATGGTGCTGATCGCGGCGGGCTGTGCCACGCATACCGACCGGTTGATCCCGGTACGGAATGCGTTCTATGGAGGCGATCTGGAAACGGCGCAGCAACTGCTGAGCGAACATCTGGAGCGGGGCCGTGGCGATACCAACGTCTTGCTGCTGGAAAAAGCCTCGGTCCAATTGGCTGCCGGAAGACCGGCGGACGCTGAGCGTCATCTGCGGGAGGTGCGGGACCATTTCGATTACCTGGAACAGAAGAGTCTGGCGGAAACGACCGTCTCGTTGTTCTCGGACGACCGAAGCTTGAGTTATGCAGGCGAGGACTACGAGAAGGTCCTGATCCGCGCCTACTTGGCCCTGGCCAATTTGATGCACGACGGAGGGGACGCCGAGGCCTATTGTTTGCAGATGGTCGACAAACAGGCGCAGATCGTCGCCGCCGCCACGGAACCGGACGGAACCAACCCCAAGGCGGAGTATCAGCAGGTGGCGTTGGCGCCCTATCTGCGCGCGGCATTGCAAGAGGAAACGCATCGCCATTTCGACGACGTGGCCCGCTACCGCGAGATGGTCGTTAGCTGGCAACCCGACTTCGCCCCCGGCGCCGATGATCTGCTCCGTTCGAGGACCGGTCGCCATTCCGCGCAGGGCAACGGCGTGGTCTACGTCTTTGCGCTGGTCGGACGCGGGCCGCTGAAGGACGAGGTCGAAGAAGTGCCCTCGACGGCCGCACTGATGATCGCCAACGCCGCATTGAACGTCACGGGCCAGAAGACCCTGCCCCCGATCGTGGCGCCGATCAAGGTTCCGCAGATGTTCGCGATGCCGAACCAGATCTCGCGATTGGCCGTGCATATCGACGGCCAACCCGTGGGCCAGACGGCGACCATCACGGATGTCACTCGGATGGCCCTCGATCAATGCGCCGCCAATCGCAACCACGTGGTGGCGCGCGCGTTGGTGCGTCGCGTTGCCAAGGAGTCGACCATCTTGGCGGCGAAGCGAGTGACGGGAACGCGAGAAGGTTCGCTGGAAGCCGTAGCCTTCGAGTTGGCCGGATTGGTTTGGCAGTTTTCCGAAAGGGCCGACACCCGCTGCTGGGGCCTGTTGCCCGATACGATCCAAGTCTTGCGGATCGAATTACCGGCCGGTCACCATCGAATCGATCTCTTGCCCTTGGACCGGAACCAGCGTCTGATCGGTCAGATCGCATCGGGCACGATCACCGTCAACGACGGTCGAAACGCTTACGTCCTGGTCAACTATCCGGGCGCTATCCCCGTCGGCCAGATTCTCTCCAGCACCAACCTCTGACCGGCAGTTGGACCCCACTGGGCTCCGCAAGAGCCCGGCTTTCGAGCTGCACGCCTACCTTCGACCTGGGCATCTGGAGAAGGTGTACGAGAACGGTTTGAGTTATCGTTCGCGCAAGGCCGGGATGACCGTCGAACAACAGTGCCCACTCCAAGTGCGCGACGAAGACGGAACGGTCCTCGGCGACTATTTCGCCGGCCTGTTTGTCGAGTCGGACCTGATCATTGAACTGAAAGCTTGCAAGACGCTGACGAACGACCACATTGCCCAGGTGCTTGGCTACCTGCGCGCTTCCGGAAAACGCCATGCCTTGCCAATTAACTTCGGCGCTCCCAAACTGGAAATCGGTAAACTGATTCTATGATTCCGACACCAGCATAAACGCGTCCAGTCTGAAGGCATACGAGATTCCCAACCCGACCATTGACGTCCAGCGCGCGATGGTTGCCGAGATCCAGTCCGAACGCCCACTTGTGGAATCCAACCGCAAGTTGATCGAGATCTTCGAGCGAATGATTGAGTCGAAGTTGGCGGAACTGTGGGGGGAGAACGTCAGTCCGGACCTGTCGAATACAGGACATCCAGCGCCATGACCCTTTTTTGTCTCTTGTGCTTTTTGTGGCCAATATCAACCGGAACTCGGCTATTGCATCAGTCTCAGAATGCACCTGAAGATCGTGAGCCTGATGCATTGACGCCATGACCAAGACTATCAAGGACCTACCGGAGCACAGCCGTCCGAGGGAGAAACTGCGCGAAAAGGGCCCGCAGGCATTGACTGACGAGGAACTGGTGGCGGCCATCCTGGGCATGGGCACGGCGGGCATCAATGTGCGGACGATGGCCCGGCAAGTGGCTGCGCTGATCCGCGAGCATCAAGACCATCTGGGCTTGGACCACCTGCTGGCGGTGCCGGGGATGGGGCCGGCCAAAGCTTCCCAGATCCTTTCGGCCTTCGAACTGGCCCGGCGTTACCTCCTTCGGGACACGATCAAGATCGTCTGCGCACAAGACGTTTTGCCGTTGGTGGCCGACATCGTCGCCAAGCCGCAAGAGCATTTCGTCTGCATCTCGCTGAACGGCGCCAACGAAGTCATCCGGACGCGCATCGTCACGATCGGTCTGTTGGACCGCACCGCCGTGCATCCGCGCGAGGTGTACGCCGATGTGATTGCCGATCGGGCCGCGGCGGTTATCTTCGTCCACAACCATCCGTCCGGCGAACTGGAACCGAGCGAAGCCGACTTGCGAACGCACGACCAGTTGACCGAAGCGGGCAAGATCCTCGGCCTGCGCGTGCTGGACCACCTGATCGTCAGCCGCCGCGGCTACTACAGCTTTCAAGAATCGGGCCGGCTCCCTGCGTAAGTCGCCGCCCGGCCCGAAAAAGCGGCCAGCTCCGGCGGGTTGATGAAGTGTCCAGGAGAATCATCAAGATTTTGCCCGCTCAATCTCGCATGCTCGTTTTCGCTCTGCGTCGCGCAGCTTCATGGCTTCCGTAAAGACGCTCTGCAAATCCTCGTCACCGGCGTATTTTTCCACGGCCCGACGCCAGTCCTTTTGCTTGCCGGGGCCAGCCGACAGAACTTCTTCCTGAAGTTCCGTGACTCGCGATTCCAGGGCCGCCAACCGTTTTCCGAGATCCTGATGCGACATGTCGTGTTTTCCCCGATCAGATGCCTGACTTTCGACCAATAACACATTCTACCACAACCCCGCGAGTCGTCACAAATCCAGTGCCGGGCGGATTCACTGCCGCAGACCTATTCACGCTAGATCGCGTTGATGCTCACAAAAGGTGAGCCGATCTCCCCGGGGTGCGGGTTGCCGCGGTCGAGTGTCCGGTTGACTCGTCCCACGTCCCGGAATCCGATCCGGCCAGCCTTCGGCGAGACGACTCGGGTTCGCGACAGGCGCCGTACGGTCGAATTGGATGAAAGTGGATGGCGGGGTCAGACTGGTGTGCCGATGCCGATCTCGTCCAGCGTCTTGACCGTCACCACCTGGTCCAGCCACTCGTCCAGTTGCTCTGGAGCGTGGGTGGCCCGGATGGTTGCGCTGACCGCAGCGGGCACGTTCCCGAACCGCCGTTTTAACTGGCGCAGCAGCACTTGGCGCCGAATCTTCAGTGCCCCTTCTTCTTTCAATTCGTCGGCAATCGTTCTTCGCATCTCGAAAATCTCCTGGCGATGTATGTCCGTCCGGACCGAGGATTCGATGGTCTTCTGCAGTTTTGGCCGCTCGGAAGGGTCTCTTGCATGATATACCAAGGCCATGATGTAGGAAAGCAGTTCCAGCCAGCGCAAGCGTTCGGCGTCCGGCATCGTCTCCAGGTTCTGGAGCACTTGGACCAATAATTCCTGGAACTCGCTGCGCCGGGCGTTCCGCTGTTGGACCAGACGCAAAACCGAGCCGAAATAGCCTCCCTGCGTCTGAAGCGTCTCGGCGGGGATCTCCGGCCGGTTGATGAACAGGGGCTCGAAAGCGGGAATCATACTCTCGAAGTGCTCGCCCAGATCCACCAAATCGACCAGCCGGCCCGGCGATTCCCATCGCCGAGTGCCGGTGTAGAAGACCACGGGCAATACGGGATCGAAGCGGATGCGCGAGAACGAACGATGCGTCTTCGACCACTCGCGCACCTGGTAGCGGTAGATCTGGGTCAAATAATCCAGCGACCGTAGCGGCATCAGCCGGTCGCGCTGCGACTGGTTTTCGATCAATATGTAGATCAACAATCTGCGAAGCAGACGTTTGGCTTTCGCACGCCGCAACGGAGCTGCCAGCACCACGTCGGATTGCACATGCCGGTAGTCGCTGGCGACAAACGTCGTCTGCACAGTGTTCAACTGACCGGGCTCGATTATCTGGACGACGTCCGGCGAGTTCACTCTCAGTAGTTCGACGACGTTCAGCGGATTCTCCAACAGCAGTTTTAGACCGTTCTCGCTGAACTGCCCACGATCTGTTGAACTCTCTCAGGAACCATGTCTCACTCCTGACCGCATCGAGGTCCATCAAGGTACGACCACCTGACCCATGATTGTATCCGCCGTAGCGAGATTCGCCAATCCGTTCTGCCTTGGCTGTCGGTCATCCTTACTGGCCACGCAGACATCGGTCATAAGCTACCCGGTGCTGGAAGGATCACGATTCCCGGGTTTTCAATCCAACTTCCAGGACAGGTAATCCTGGCTGCCGTCTGCGAATCGTAACACGTCGATGCCGTGCGGGGTATATCGGAACAAGACTACCCATCGCTTGAAAGAATAGAGGCGGACGCTGTCGCCCAATTCCGGGGCCGCTGTACCCATGACCGTCGTAGAAGCGTTTTCGGCGAGCATTTCCACCTGGGCAAGCAATTCGTCAATGACCCGATCCGCTGCCTTGGGTTGGCGATTTCGGACAGCCAGGTGGAAGGCGATCTCTTGCAGGTCGCGCTCTGCGGCGTCGGTGCGGCGGGCTAAGGGCATGAATCGCCGATTCCGTGAGCTTCAAGACGCGCTCGCACGGCTGCCTTCGTCTCTCGAGCGTCGAAAGGTCCCACGCGACCTTGCAGGATGTCTTCGTCCGCTTCACGCACCATTTCCTGCAACCGAGCAAACCCCTTCTGACGCCTTTCCAACGTGTCGATCGCCTCGCGAAGCACGGCATCTTCGGTCTCGAACGCCCCGCTCTGGATCTGAGCCCGGATGCGTCTTTCAAGGTCCGCCGGGAAATGATATGGCATCGGATTCCTCCTTCACAAATGTTCCACCGTTCCACCAGGATATCGTAACGCTTCGCGACGGACAAGATGCTTCCCCAGGGGACACCCAGACACGCAAATAGACCGTGTTGCATGTGTCCGATCCAGTCTTCTTCTGTTTGCTTCTCCCGCAATTGACTTAACCCGAGAATCCGCAGCCAGTGGACGCATGCGTCTGAAGCGTCTCGGCGGGGATCTCCGGCAGGTTGATGAACAGAGGTAATCATGCTCTCGAAATGCTCGAGATACGCTTGCCCGGTTGCTGCCGGTGCAGAACGATCTTCCGGCTTGGCGTGGCCTCAAAGTTCCCACATGGTTTGCAGGACGAAATCGCTGCAAGAGGAAACGTGTCGGTCGGCGCGTCTGGATCGCCGTAGCGCCGGACTCGAAAGTTGTCCTGATGTTCGAACCGGTGCCGCAGACTGCGACCGGTTGGCAATTGCCGTACCCAAGGACCCTTCCTGGTCTGATTGGCGTGTTCTATGATGGTTGCTTTCGTTCCCAATTACCTCGAGGGCTTCACGCGATGAGCGTATCCGAACTGCCGGTTGCCAGATCTGACGAAATCGACCGAGGGCGATTCCAGGGGTATGATCTGCTTCGTCTGCGCCCTGTGGCGGCGCTGATGCATTGGGCGGGGTTCCCGTACGTTTTTCAGGCGATCCTGCTGGTGGTTTTTGTGGGGCTGGCTCTGCTGGCGTGGGGGTTGTATCCGCCGGCGGACGTGCCTGGTCGGCTGTACGCGAAGACCAATCTGGTGACGCTGCTTGTCTGGGGACTCTGGTGGCCCGTCATGGTTTGGGTGGCTGTGTTGTTGGGGCGTGCGTGGTGTGCGATCTGCCCATTGGAATTGTTGGCTAATGGAACGGAACGTCTGGGGCGCCGGTTGGGGGTCCGCCAGCGGGTGCTGGGAAAGTGGCTGCGCAGCGGGGCGCTGATCGTGGTGCTGTACGCACTGATTCAGATGTCGGTACAAGGCGTGGACCTCCATCGCCATCCGGCTTACACGTCGCTGTTCCTTTGGGGGTTATTGGCAATGGCGGCCTTCGCGGGTTTTTTCTTCAAGGACCGTGCCTTCTGCCGCGGGTTTTGTCCGGTGGGGCTGCTGCTGGGAACGTATGGGCGAGGCGGCATGTTGGCGATGCGTCCTGTCGCCGACGAACCGTGTGCGGCTTGCCCCGACCGGGACTGTGTCCGCGGCGGCAACCGCACCAGGCTGGACGCCCGGAGCTGCCCCAGCCTGTTGAACCCGGCTCGTCTGAAGGGCAGCTCGGATTGTTTGGTCTGCGGCCAGTGTGTCAAGGCATGCTCGCCGGGAAATATGGGCCTGTTCCTCCGTCCGCTCTTTCATCGCGCCGACGCGCGCGAGTCCATCGCTTCGTGGCCGGTCACGTTGTTCGTGATGCTCGTCTCCGGGTTCGTCGTCATCCAGATGTTCAGCGAGTGGCCGGCGGCTCAGCAGATCTTCCTGTGGCTTCCGAACCAAGTCGCTACGGGACTGGGTTGGACTTCCCACACTGGCTGGATCCGAGGCGTTTGGGCGTTGATCGTGGCGCCCACCGTGCTCTGGACCTTGTTGGGTGGGATGGTGGTGTTGACGCGCGGCGCTTCGCATCTGGCGGAAGCCTGGCGGCGGATGGCGATCCCGCTGGTTGTCCTGATCGCCTTTGCCCATATGGCCAAGGGGATCGCCAAGTTTGTCACTTGGGCCGGTTTTCTGCCGATGGCGGTTGCCGATCCTGCTGGTGTTGAATCAGGTCGAATGCTGGCGGCCAAGACTTTGGCTTCGCCTCCCGATCTTCTTCCGATGACGGTGGTCTCGATGGTCTCGATCGTCTTGGTGTTGGCCGGAACCTATTTTACGTTGCGCGAATTCCGTCTGGCCCAAGGCGCCGCGCATCGCAGTTACCAATGGCCCACTTTGGTCCTGGCCTCGGGCCTGTTGTTTCTCGTATTCGGCTGGGGGTTTCTGCAATGACTTCGACGGCCGCCAGCCTGCGCCGCCTTGTTTCTGACGGTCTGGATCGCTCCATCCCATGCTTGCAATCGCAACGGCCGCGACGATCAACGCCAGCTTTCGCTGATTGAAAAGGATGAACATTTGCATATCTCCTAA
>SKKK01000610.1 GCA_007121535.1 Planctomycetaceae bacterium
CACGAAGGTCAGCCACGACAGTTTCACGCTGACCTTCGACTCTGCCCTGAAACTGCAAGACGTCCAGCGGGCCATTTTCCAACTCCGTCAACAGGATGTCACCGCCATGCGTCCCGCCATCGACGAGGCTGCCATCGACGGCCTGAAATTCTCGGAGTGCCTGCCTACCGAACTAGCCATCGAGATGCTGGAGTCGCGACTCCAGGAACCCGAAGCGACCCGACACGTCTTGAAGAAGGACGTGAGATTTCTGGTACCGTGATCGCGACAGGTCAGCATCAAGCAGGTGATCCGTTGCTGCGGCAAGGGATCACCGCCAGTGCGGTGGACTTGATGATCGCTTCCGTGGCCTTGATGGATGACCTGACCCTGGTTACGCACAATACCAGGGACTTCGAGAACATCCCATCCCCGGCTGCAGGTTTGGTTGACTCCCCGACACTGTGGGGGGACTCACCAGCAGTCGAATTACTCTTCAAAAGCCGCGTCAAACGCCCTGGCACTCGGTGGGAAGTCCATCCTTTTAACGAATCCCGCTGCTTCCTTCGCACCGAACTCGCGGTCCATGCCGGAATCTTCCCATTCGATCGACAGGGGGCCGTCATAACCGATTTCGTTCAACGCTCGGATGATCTCCTCGAAGTTCACCCCGCCGCGCCCCGGACTGCGGAAGTCCCAGCCACGCCGATGGTCCCCGAAGTTCAGGTGGCTGGCCAGAATGCCGGTCTTGCCGTTGAGTGTCGTGATCGCATCCTTGATGTGCACGTGGTAGATCCGATCGGGGAACGCCCGAATGAACTCGACGGGATCAACAAACTGCCAAAACAGGTGGCTGGGATCGAAATTGAAGCCGAATTCCTCGCGGTGGTCCAACGCTTCCAGAGCTTTTTGCGCCGTGTAGATATCGAAAGCGATCTCGGTGGGATGCACTTCCAGGGCAAACTTGACTCCGCATTCGCCGAAGACGTCCAGAATCGGGTTGAACCGCTCGGCCAGCAACTCGAATCCCGCTTCCAACATCGAGGGCGGAACCGGGGGAAACGAGTAATTCAGATGCCAGATGCTTGAACCGGTAAAGCCATTGACGACGCTGATACCAAACTTCTGAGCGGCTCGAGCCGTATTCTTCAACTCCTCTGCCGCCCGCTGATTGACGCCGGCCGGATCGCCGTCTCCCCAAACGTAGGGCGGCAAGATGGCTTTGTGCCTGGCGTCGATCGGATCCAACACCGCTTGGCCCACCAGATGGCAACTGATCGCCTCGCAGCGAAGATCGTGACTATCGAGCAATTCGCGTTTGCGGGCACAATAACTGTCATCGGCCAAGGCCTTGTCCACCTCGAAGTGGTCGCCCCAGCAAGCCAATTCCAGGCCATCGTAGCCGAATTCCTTCGCCTTGCGGACCATGTCCTGGACCGAGAGGTCCGCCCATTGTCCCGTAAATAGTGTGACCAGTCGTGCCATAGCGATTGCTCCTTGCTTTTGGAGGGTTTGTGTGAGATCACGTTGTCAGCCTCAGCGGCCCATTGTTGCCTGCCCAACGAAAACATGCAACCACCGATGCCAAGCGAAATCGAGCGGATTTTTCCAGATGATCCATTGCCGGAAGTATCGTGGGCTGGAGAATACCTGGCCAAGCAACCATCAGCGGATGGAGAAGAACGTACGATATTCGGCCCCGGGGGTCTCAAGCTCGGGGGTGAAACGTTTGATGCACCTTTTTCAACCGCGATTGATCGACGTGCGTGTAAATCTGGGTGGTTTGGATGCTGGCGTGTCCCAACATTTCCTGCACCTGGCGAAGGTCTGCACCTCCCGCCAAAAGGTGGGTAGCGAAGCTGTGCCGCAACGAATGCGGGCTGATCGAAGCCGGGATGCCAGCTCGACGAGCATACTTCTTCACCAGTTCCCAGATCGCTTCGCGACGCAAACGTCTGCCTCGTCGTGACAACAATAGCCATTCAGGTGAAGGGGATACCAACCCGGCAAGGGTGGGCCTCTCATGCTCCAGGTAACTTTGGACTGCCTCCTTGGCCGCTCGACCCAAGGGCGTGAGACGCTGTTTCCCTCCTTTTCCATGACACAAGCAATACCCTTCGTTCAAGTGGAGGTCTTTACAACGCAAATTGGACAATTCGGAAGCGCGACACCCAGTGGCGTACAACAGTTCCAGCAGAGCCTTGTCACGGTGGAAAAAGGAATCGCGAGGTCGAGGCGATTCCAGGAAACGCTGGACCATGCCGGGCGAGAGAACTTCCGGGATCCGTTGCCACAACTTCTGGCTGCCCAGGAGTTCGGCCAGGTTTTCCCGCAGAATTCCTTCCAACTGCAAGTAGCGAAAGAACATGCGAACAGAGACGATATGTCGTGCGATCGAGGCCGGGGCTAGTTGTTGCTGGTGCAGCCAGCCCACGAAGTCCGACAATTCTCGGATCCCCAGCGTGGGGATCTCCCGTTCGGTTACCGTCAGCCACTGTTGGAATCGTCGAACATCGCGCTGGTACGCCTCGACGCTGTTGTCTGCCAGATGACACTCGGTTCGCAAGTAATCCACAAAGGCGGCGGTCCACCGCACCGAAGCGTCGCCAACCAGCTTGGGACGCAATGGTTTGAGTTTCGGCATGAGTTTTCGTGGTGGCATGCGATATCGCTGGAAGAGGGGGTGAAAAATGAAAACGCTTCTGATGCTGATGCTGAAGTCGGACGGCTCCGCCAGGAAAAATCAGGCGGATCGTAGAAAGGCGGGAAGAACGCAAACATCCAGGCAGCACGACCGGAAGACAAGGCTCGAACGAAGCCCGGTGTACTCTGTTGACTGTACGTACGGTGGAATCGTTCGGGGACCGTTGACCATATCGCAGCTTCTCTATAACTTAGGAGTTCCTGTTTGTCCTGTTTTCCGCTCCATAGATCGACTAGTGATGCTTGCCAAACGTGTCATCCCGTGCCTGGACGTCGACCGAGGTCGCGTTGTCAAGGGAACGAACTTCCTGAATCTTCGGGATGCTGGCGACCCTGTACAGGTGGCTTTCAGGTATGAGGAAGAGGGGGCTGACGAGCTGGTTTTCTTGGATATTACGGCCAGTCACGAGCAGCGTGACATCATGATCGACGTCGTGCGGCGGACGGCCGAGCAGGTATTCATGCCGTTGACGATAGGCGGTGGCATCCGGACCATCGAGGACATTCGCGAGTTGTTGAATGCGGGCAGCGACAAGGTTTCCATCAATTCGGCTGCTTGCCGTGACCCCGGTTTTGTCCAGCGGGCCGCCAGGCGGTTCGGCAGCCAGTGCATCGTGGTCAACATCGATCCGAAGCGGGTGCAGCGAAACGGGCGCGAGGTGTGGGAAGTTCACATCAACGGAGGTAGAATACCCACTGGCTTGGAGGCGGTCGCTTGGGCGCGGGAAGTCGAGCGATTGGGCGCGGGGGAAATCGTGTTGACCAGCATGGATTGCGACGGCACCAAGGACGGTTTCGATTTGGAGATCACGGCGGCGGTCAGCGAAGCCGTCTCGATCCCGGTGGTCGCCAGCGGCGGTGCGGGCCGTCCCGAGCACCTGGCGGACGCGGTGCTGATTGGCAAAGCGGATGCGGCTTTGGCCGCCAGCATTTTTCATTTCGGCGAGTATTCGATCCGGGAAACGAAGCAGGTGATGGCCGCTCGGGGCATTCCCGTACGGCTTTGACGATCAATAGCCCATCGGCGGAGGATTTGATGACAGCGATAGCTCATGACGAATCAAGCGTGAACACCGTAGCGATCGACGAAGGACACGCGGCGATCCTGGAGCAACTGGCCGGCCAGCGGCAGGAGCTGGAGGTGGACAAGTTGTTCCGTGCTTTGGTCAAGTTCGAGGGCAGCGACTTGCACTTGAAAGTGGGACGGCCACCGATGATCCGGTTCAAAGGCGAGCTTCGGCCGCTGAATCGGCCGCCGATCGACCCGGAGGAGATGGTGCGATTGTTATGGCCGATGATGAACGAGCGGAACAAACGGATTTTCGAGGAAGATGGCGGCGCGGACTTTGCTTACGTATGCGAGGTGGACGGCGTCGATTGGCGGTTCCGCGTCAACATGCTGACGCAGTTGGGCAAGATCGGGTTGGTCGCGCGGCGGATCAACAATTACATTCCGGACTTCGAGGGACTGTACCTGCCGGCGGGGGTCGAGCGGCTTTGCAATTACGACCAGGGGATGGTGCTGTTGGCCGGGGTCACGGGCTCGGGGAAATCGACGACGATCGCATCGATGTTGAACTATGTCAACCGCAAGTACCGCAAGCACATCCTCACGTTGGAAGATCCGATCGAATTCGTGTTCACCGAGGAGAAGTGTCTGATCAACCAGCGCGAGATCGGCCAGGACGTCAAGGACTTTGCGATCGGGATGAAGCACGCGGTTCGCGAAGACCCCGACGTGATGCTGGTCGGTGAGATGCGTGACGAGGAAACGTTCATGACGGCCATCCATGCGGCCGAGACGGGCCACTTGGTGTACGGGACGATTCACGCCTCGAGCGCGTCTTCGACGATCGGTCGTATTTTGGACTTGTTCCCCGAAGAGATGCACAACGCCATCCGCAGCGCGATCGCGTTCAACATGAAGGGCATCGTTTCACAAAAGCTATTGAAATCGATCAAGCCGGATGTCCCGCGGGTGCCGGCAGTCGAGATCATGTTCTTCAATCCGACGATCCAGAAGTTGGTTCTGGAGGGTCAGGATCATAAACTGCCCGACGCTATCCGGATCGGCATGGAGGAGGGCATGCAAGACTTTACTCGCAGCCTGAAGCTGCTGCTGGATGCTGAATTGATCGATCGGCCGACGGCGTTTGCCGTTGCCCCGAACCCCGACGCATTGAAGATGGCCATCAAGGGCATCGATGCAGCGGCCCCGGGTATTCTGTAACCGACGGCCACGGCGGATGCCGCGACACCCTTAAGCTTTCGCAAGGATTTTCCAAGCATGATTTTCTTCAAGAGAAAAGACAAACGAGGCGATGCGGACGAAGCCCCGATCGATGTCAAGGCGGATAGCGGTGCTGCCGCCGAAAACCAGCAGCGTGAAATCGCCGCTCGGCAAAACGAAGCACTGCCCCCGTTCAAAGACCTGGTGTACGACGCGATCATCAAGAACGCCGAAAAGACCATGCTGGACTATGGTCGGGATGCCGTGTCCGGCAGCTATCTGATCGATGGCGTCTGGCACAGCATCGAGGCGCGGGACCGCGAAAGCGGCGATGCCATGCTGGTGGCGGTCAAGCGTTTATGTGGCATGAAGCCGGAGGAACGGCGAGCGCGACAGGAAGGGAAGTTTTTGGTCGAGCATCGGATCACGAAGGCAAAATTCACCGGGAAAGTAACCGCTCAAGGAGTGAAGACGGGCGAGCGGGTGATGATCGAAGTCCGGCCAAAGAAGGCGAAAGGATTCAAGACGTTGGACGACATCGGCATGCGCGAGCAGATGCAGGAGCGGCTGCGAGAGCACATGCGTGCCGAAGGCGGCATCGTGCTGATCGCCGCGCCGCCGGGCGGAGGTTTCACCACCACGTGGAACGTCTCGCTGAATTCGACCGACCGGTTGTTGCGGGATTTCGTCGGGATCGAGGACAAAGGGCAACACGAAACGGATGTCGAAAACATCAACATGCACCTGTTCGACCGGGCCGCAGGCGAGACGCCGGACAAGATGTTGCACCGGATCATGCTGACGCAGCCGGACGTGTTGTCGTTGGCCGACTTCTGCAATGCCGAAACGGTCAACAAATTGAGCCAGTTGGCCACGGCAGCGCGAGAACCCAAGTTGATCATCGCGGGTGTCCGTGCCAAGGATGCCGTCGAGGCGCTGTTGAGGGTGCTGTTGTTGAAAGCGTCGGCCCCGGAATTCGCGAAGGCTGTCCGAGCCGTGTTGTGCGTCCGCTTGATCCGCAAGTTGAACGATACCTGCAAGCAGCCGTACCCTCCGCCGCCGCAACTGTTGCAAAAGCTGGGCATTCCTCCCGGACGGGTCCAGGCTCTTTATCGTGAATGGCAGCCACCACCGCCCGAGGCCGAAGAAGAAAAGAGAAAAAAGAGAAAGGCGTTGCCTCCGGGCACCTGCCCTCTCTGCGAGTTGGAAGGTCCGCAATGCCACGGGATCTTCTATCGTGGTCGAACGGGCATTTTCGAACTGTTGGACGTGAATGACGCCCTGCGCGATGCCTTGGTCAAGAAGCCTCAGTTGGAGATCTTGCGTAGTCTGGCGAAGAAAGGTGGCCATCGAGGCCTGCAGGAGGAAGGTATCTTATTGGTGGCGCGGGGCGTCACCTCGTTGAATGAATTGCAGCGAGTCATGAAATAGGGTTTGTGGGCGAGGGGCCGGGGTCCGGTCGATCGTTGTTTGAGAGGATTTGATCCATGTCCGAAATCGGTCGTCATGCTTCGATGCCTCGGATGCGAGGCGAGGAACCTGTCGAGGAGCCGCCCGCGATCAGCGGCGTGTCGATCGTCGCGCTTGTTTTGGGACTCGCCGCCGCCTTGGCGCTGACCGCCCCTTACATGTGGCTGGTGCCCATGGTCGGCGCTGTCGTTTCGGTCGCGGCTCTGGTTTCCATCGCGCGGTCCCCGCAACCCAAGATCGGCAAATCGGCGGCGATCGCCGGATTGCTGCTGAGCCTGTTGTTCGGTTCATGGGCGATCAGCAACCACGTGACCCGCAACCGCTTGCTGTTCCGTCAGGCGGAAGTGTACGGCCAGCGTTGGCTGCGCACGGTGCTGGACGGTGATTTGCACGCCGCTCACCAATTGAAGATGGTACAGGACGAGCGGCAGTTGCCGGGCACCGATCTGGAAGCCTATTATCGGGATAATACGGAAGCCAATCGCAGTTTTCGAGAGTTTTCCAGGCAGTCGCCGATCGCCGAATTGGTCAAGCTGGGACCGGAAGCCACCGTGCGTCGGTTAAGCAATGTCCGATCGGATCACGAACGTGCCTTTGGTGGTCCTATCGACCGGATCGTCCAGACGTTCGAGGTGCAGTCGTCCGGTCGGGATGGTCAACGTCTTCGGGTGCAGCTTACGCTGCTGCGAGACATCGACCGCTGGTTCGGTGAAGCTCGATGGCGATTGGCCGACGTCCAGGTCGTCGACCAGTGACAGCATGGACACGGAAAGAGCGAGACACAAAGGAGATGGGGCTGTAACCTCGTCCAGAAAGGCAGGCATGGCATCGCAACACGCAATCGGAATCGATCTGGGCACCACTTTTTCTGCTTGCGCCTATCTGGATCGCAATGGGATGCCGCAGACGATCACCAATCTGGAGGGTGAGTTAGTCACGCCCAGCGCGGTTTTTTTCGACTACGGCGAGGCGGTGGTTGGACGCGAGGCGATCAAGGTGGCGGCGTACGAACCCGAAGCAGTGGCCATGTTCGTCAAGCGGGATGTCGGCAAACCGTTGTACCACGGCGCGATTCGCGGACAACGTTTGCCGCCGGAAGTCATTTTGGCGGCTGTGCTGAGCAAGTTGAGAGACGACGCGGCTGTCAAGTTGGACCGAGTCGAGGAAGCCGTGATCACGGTTCCAGCCTTTTTCAACGAGCCAAAACGGAAGGCGATCATGGACGCCGGGCGCTTGGCCGGCTTGAAGGTGCTGGACATTATCAACGAACCGACGGCAGCCGCGATCGCTTACGGGGTCCAAGCCGGATTTGTGACGAAAGACGGCGAAGTCCGAGCGCCCGAGACGATCCTGGTTTACGATTTGGGAGGTGGAACGTTCGACGTCACGTTGATGAGAATCGAGGGCAGCGCTTACACCGCACTGGCCACCGACGGCGACTCGCAATTGGGAGGAATCGATTGGGATCAACGCATCGTCCAGTTCCTGGCCGAAGCGTTCATGGAAAAGCATCGTGTGGACCCTCGAGCGGACGCGGCCGCCAATCAGGCGCTGATGCGGGAGGCGGAAGATGCCAAACGGGCGCTCAGTACGCGCAGCAGTCTGACGGTACGTTTCGTGCACCAGGGACGGCGAATCCAGGTCGCGCTGACTCGCGAAGAGTTCGAGTCCTTGACGGCGGACCTGGTCCAGCGGACGATTTTTACGGCCGACAAGCTGTTGCGGGACGCGAGAAGCAGTTGGGCGGAGATCACCCGCATCCTGTTGGTCGGCGGTTCGACTCGGATGCCGATGATCGCGGCGGAATTGGAGCAGCAGTCGGGGATGACCGTCGATCGCTCGATCTCGCCCGACGAGGCCGTCGCACACGGTGCGGCCTTGTACGCCGGCTTCCTCCGGCGCGGGGAGCGGGCGGCGGATCGCAATCTGGCCGTGAAAAACGTCAACTCGCACGATTTGGGAGTGCTCGGGTTGGAAAAAGAAACCGGCTTAAAGCGGCGACGCGTCATGATCCCTCGCAACACAACCCTGCCAGCTCGCAGCCGCAGCCGTTTTGTCACGCATCGCGTCAACCAGCAGCGGGTGGTGATCCATGTGGTCGAAGGCGGGGATGATAGCGGAAAAAATGCCACGCCCATCGGCAAGTGCATCGTCAGCGATTTGCCCCCGCGCTTACCCGCGAAGACCCCCGTCATCGTCCAGTTCTTCTACGCTGCCAACGGTCGGCTAAGTGTCAAGGCGGCGCTGCCGGACGTCGGTGTCGAAGCGTCCACAACCATCGAAAAGGCGTACGGGCTGAGCGAAGAAGAATTGGCCGATTGGGAATCCCGAATCGCTCAAGGCAGATTCCTGGTGCAGGCCGAGCCTGCCGACCGAGGTGAGGACGCAACCGAGGCTTGGTTCGCCGCACCACCGGACGCCAACGCGGGCCCCGGTTACGACTTTGACGGTCCTCATGTCTTTCAAGAGAATGAAGATTCCGAAATTTTTTCCGACTTGGATTTTTGAAGCCAGCGGCGAAGCCGACACCCATCTAAGGAGCAACCAGTCATGTCGAAGATCATCAAAGAACAAAAGGATGGCGTCCTATTCGTCATCGTCGCCCAGGAACGCCTTGTGGATGACCTGAACCTGCAGGACGTACAGCGAGAGATTCTCGAAATCCTGGAGCAAGAGGAACCGGAACCGAAGCTGGTCTTGGACCTGCGTCGGGTCGCTTTCGTCGGGTCGGCAGCCTTGGGGATGCTGGTCCGGTTCCGCAAGAGGCGCGGTGAGCAGGGGTTTTCGCTGAAGCTGTGCCAGGTAAGCAACGCGGTGGACGAGACGTTCCGCATCACGGGGTTGAATACCCTGTTCGAAGTTTACAAAACTCAGAAAGATGCGATCGAATCCTTCGATCGGGCTTGATGCGATCGAAAAAGAAGTTCTGAAGCGAAAAGGTCGTACCATCGTCCGCACCGCCGCCACCGGGGCGACGGTTTTTCTTCCATTCCATTGACCGGCTCGGATCAAGTGATATGGTTGAAGGTCAGCCTGTCCAGCCTGCCTTTCCTTCACCCTACTAACTTTCACCGGATTGGAGTCACCAATGTGCGCCTCGATTCTTCTCGCCCTGATGGGTGTCTGGAACGCTGCTGGAGCAAACATCCCCCAAAGGAACGTCGAAGAGCAAAACGAGTTCTTCGAAAGATATTGGGGGACTGGGTTCGAGTGGCGTTTCGATGAACTGCCCACCGAACGAACCGTACCCGAGTACCGCGTTCCTTACTCAGGATACATCTATCCTGACCGTTCGGGTGGAACGGTGGCCATGATGCAGAAGTATGACCGAGCATTCCATGGCGGGCAGTTCCCGGCAACCGCCTGGGAACGGTGGGATAATGATGTTTACAGCAGACCGACGCCCCAACGTGCCGGTCTGTTCGGCATGCGACAAACCACCGTAATGCAGATACCCCATTGGCACGGGCATTGCAACGGCTGGGCTGCCGCCGCCATCCGGCACGCCGAGCCGCAAAACAGCGTTACCCGCAACGGCGTGGTCTTCACTCCTGCCGACATCAAGGGCCTGTTGGCCGAAATCTACATCTACAACGAGATCCTCCATTTGGCCTACGGCGGCTATAGGATGAACGCGGGCCTGTTCCACGCGGCGATCGCGAACTGGTTGGGACGAGGCGGACATCCGATTGGCATGGACGCCGATCCGGGCCGAGAACGATGGAACTATCCGATCTACGGCTACGCCATCTCGTCCACTCGTCGCTCGGATCGCGAAGTGGTGGTCAGGATGAATCTGGTCAGCGCTCGCGATACGAATCGGGAATACCAGCGGAGTCCTCGGCACTCGCGCACCCGACAGTTTCACTACGTGCTGAACCTGGACAGCGAGGGGCGGATCATTGGCGGCTCGTTCTATCGCGACAGTGCCCGGATCGCCTTGCTCTGGATGCCCCTACGCCCGAAGCAGGGTCGTGAACCGGGCAACGAACGCGGGAACCCCCACCTGGATATCGACAAAGTGTTGGCGATTTGGCGCGATTCGGTCTCCGACGAAATCCGCCAAAAGTGGCCGGTGATCGATCCGCCCGTCAAGGATCGCGTTCTGAACAAGGAACTGCTGACCGGCTTGATCCCCGTCCAGGACCCTTACGGCACGGCCGAACCCGAGCAATTGGCCAACGCCGATGATTTGGTCGAACTACCGTCTACCAACAGATCCGGTGAATTGACGGAAAGCGCGCTAAGCAACTGATGGCCCTCACCGGCCGACAAAGCAGCCATGTCTCCGCGAAGCAGGACGGGATTCGTTCCGTCCTGTCTTCGTTTCTTGGCGGTTACGGCTCTTGGCCGATGCACAACAGATGGCGATAGGTGCGAAAATACCAGCGGCCATCCAGCAGGGCCGGCGAGGCGAACACGTAGCTGTCAAGCTGATTGACGTGCAGCAGTTCGAATTCCGGTCCGGCTCGCACCACCAGCGTCTGCCCATCGTCAACGGTGATGAACACTTTCCCATCGACGCCGATCGGCGAGGACGAGATGCCATGCCCGACTGCCTCGCCCTCCAATCGCTCCCGATACATCATCTCGCCCGTAACCGCATCATGGCACGTCAGGACCCGGATCATATCGTTCAGCGTGTACAGGTAGCCCTGATACAACAACGGGGAAGGCACAAACGGCGATCCTCGCGTTTCTCGCCACACCAAACTCTGGTCGGATACGTTGCCCGAGCCACCGGGTCGAATGGCCAAGGTGGGACCTTGGCGGCCCGACGAGGCGAAGATCAACCCTTCGCCGGCCACGGGCGATGGGACCACTTCCGCGGTCAAGCCATCGCAATGCCACAGCAACGAACCGGTCAACGGGTCGTAGGCCTGGACCTGCATCTGGCTGCTGGTGACGATCTTGTCGCGAGCCGTACCGGACGGGTTGATGGCACGCACCGCGATCGGCGAACTCCACCCCACCCTGGCGCTTCGCTCGGTGCGCCACGCCTGCTGTCCCGTTTCTCGATCGAAGGCGGCGATGAACGAACCCTCCGGTCCGCCGTGATCCTGGAAGACGATCACCAGATTCTCGTATAACAGGGGCGAACAGGCCGTCCCGCGCGATACATTACGGATCGTCCCCAGATCCTGGTGCCAGATGACGTTTCCATCGAAATCGACGGCCAACAGGCCATGGTTGCCGAAATAGGCGTATACACGCTGACCATCGGTGACCGGCGTGCTGGACGCATAACTGCTTTTGGGCCAACCCTCCTCGGGTTCGGCTCGCTCCGGTACGAACGTCTCCCACAACAGTTCCCCATCCTCGCGGCGAAAACAAAGCACCGAACGAACTCGGTCTTCATTGTCCAGAAACACCCGGTCGCCCTGTTGCCCGAGAATCTGCTGGATGGGCTCATCCAGGTACTGGTCATAGGCCGTCGTCAAAAAGATGCGATCCTGCCAGATGATGGGCGAACTGTGGCCTCGGCCAGGCACTTCGGTACGCCACACCACGTTTTCTTCATCCGACCAACGATCGGGGTAGCCCTCCGAATCGACGACACTCTGCCGCGTTGGTCCCCGCCACTGCGGCCACTGCTGGGCTGCTCCCTCGCCCACCGGTTCGACCATCTGCACCTCGAACCGTTCACCGGCTTCCACAGCGGCAGGCGGTTGCCCGGCACAGCCGGTTACCATCCAACTACAAGCGATCAGCGACAGCAAAAGTTGTTTTACTGTTCGTCGCCCCCGGTGCGCTTTCATCGGATATTGAATAGACTTCCGGAGCGTCGAATCGGCTCTCATCGTTATTCCTCCTCACTCAGAATCCACGGCTGTGATCCGCATTGCTGCGGCCGTTCATGCCTTCAGTATACCCGCTCAGACCGGTTCGATGAAACCCGTCAGCACGTTCTCGATGGTGGGCGTGAGGCGACACGATGATCGACGTACAACGATACGAGGCGTTCGCGAAACGCTGCTGTCGATAGCCAAGCGTATGGAATGGAAAAACGGTGGTGTCTTCCACACGTCGGGGTGTGGGCCGACCAAGAACGACGATCAGGGGGATTCCCGCCATTGACGAACTGTTACCGGGCCAGCACAAGCACGGCCCAATGCCCCTTGCCGGGTGTTTTCAATTCCAACGTTCCGCCGCCATCGGCGTTTTGCGGCTCCTGCCACGTGCTGCGAGTGATGTCCAGCCAGCGGATTTGCAGCGGCCCTTTGGCCGCCGAGGCATTCAGCTTCACCGCCCCGCCGTCGGGGAAATAGACCGCGTATTGACGGCCCGGCTCGGCCAGACAGTAGGCTTCGTTCGGCTGACGGTCGCCAAGCAGGTCGTTGCGTGGCTCGCAAACGAACACGTTCATCGCGTCGGTCAGCATTCGCAGGCTGCGGATATGCGTTTGGGCCAATTCGTTCAGTCCGGCGCCGTAGTAGCCGTGCTGGCGTCCGGGACGGTGGAACCGGGCCGAGGCGCAGCCGCCCAGGATGCTCCGCCAGAGTTTGTGGATCCCCTCGACCAGCCCGCCGCCATGACGCTCGCCGCCGTAGATTTTCACGTTGTTCATCGGTCGCGGGGGATCGGCGACCAGCCGCCGGGCAACCTGCATGTTGTCCCAGTGGGTCTGGCCCGTCTGGTGGTTGTTCTGCGAAATATCGACGAAGGAGTAGAGATCGGGGTGGTCGAAGGTCCGGCGGTGCATGGCATCGCTCAGATCCCAATGGTTCCACATCTCGGTCACCTCGACGCCCACCCCCGCACGGCGAGCCCGGTCTCGGACGAAGCGAGCCCAGTGGCGACTCCATGCCTCGGAGGCATCGCTCTCGTTGCTGATGCAGTACAGCACGTGCCCGTAAGCCAGCGAGATCGAAAGCAGCTTATCGACGAATGCCTCTTGGTAGGCCAGCACCCGCGGGACGTTGTCCAACTCGGGAATGGTGCGGAAGATCGGATGCCCCTGCCACCGCTCTTCGGACAGCCCCGTCTGATCGCTGGTGTAATTGATGTTGTTCTTCGGGTTGAACGGATGAGCGGACCAGCCGTAGGCCCGGTAGTGCGGCTCGCGGTCGCCACTGTAGTCCCAGCGGTCCCAGATCTCGATCTGTACGATGATGTCCCGCCGAGCGGTCAGGTCCAGGAAATCGCGGAACCGATCCCAGTAGGCGTCGTTGAACCGATCGAGATCGTACAGACCGGACTCTTCATCGCGATGGAACGCATACAGACAGTCGTCGTTGAAAAAATCGCTGCTCTCGTCGGCGCGATCCCGGCTGGACATTGTGTTACGGACGTAGTTGCCCCCCACGGAGACCAGCAGATCCAAGTGAGCCTCCAGGCCGCTGGGCCCGAGGTTCGGATGGTTGAACAGGTTGTCCTGATCCGACCCGCCAATCAGCAGCACCGGTTTGCCCTTGTACTGCCAGTAGCGCCGGTTCTGGAACCAGGGCTGAATCCGACCCACGTCCTGCGGCAGGCTGGCGAGTTGATAATTCTCCATCCGGTCGTAGAAATCGGCCATGATCGCCTTGCGGTCGAAGTTTTCCCACAGGATGATCTCGCGAGGATTGTCGGGGCGTTCCGCCCACTGGCCGTCCCGCAGGATCGGCGCGGGCATCCGAACCGCCGTCGCCCAAGCGGGATTCTTGACGATGGCGACCGCCGCCATGTCGAACAGCGCCCGCGAAGGCGGATCGCCGTACAGCCGGATGTTCTCGAACAGATTGACCGAGTAGTCTCCGAGGGTGCTGAATTTGCCCCCGTGTCGCCCCGTCACCGGCGGAGAGATCTTCGGCCCCTTGCCCGGCATGATCTTGCGAATCTCCTCTAAGGTGGCCCGCACGGCGTCGGTGCCCGAGGGCTGGCCGTAGCGGACGGTAGCGATTTCGAACTCCACCTCGGTATCGAGGATGTAGTTCAGCGATTCCACATCGTTTTCCTTGTTGTATTCGCCCCGCTTGGGATAGTTGGAGCCCAGCCACACGACGCGGACCTTGGGGATGATCGAGGGTTCCATCGCCAGCGCCAGGGCGATGTTGGTCAGCTTGCCAACCGGCAACAGCACGAGCCTCCGGCTGTCGGCGGCCTTGGCCCGCTCGATAATGAAGTTCACCGCCTCGGCCCCGTCGAAATCGGGCTGGTCGAGCTGTCCACGAATCTCCTCGAAAGACTTATCTGCGCCAAGCAGGACGGGGATCTCCGAGTCCAGACCGCACAGGCGGACCACGCGCTGCGCCTCGGCCAGGTGCTGATCCACGCCTCCGCCGGCCCGCGTGCGATTGACCGTGATCGCCTCGACATCAAACACGTCGCCGTTGAACAGCAGGTACGCAATCGCGTGCTGGTCGTCCAATTCATTGTTGGCGTCGGTGTCAAGGATTACCCGGATCCGCTCGGAATCCGACTGGCCGAACGCTACACCGGGAATGGCCAGCAAGCAGGCGATCGCCAGGAACGGCAACGGGTTTGTGCATTTCATCGCAAGGGGCTCCTTTCTCGAAACAGATCGATTCTTCCAGATGACCAAGTCACCGCAGCCCACGCGGGCTACCGTGCTCGATTATCGCCACAGACCTGCCCCCGTGTCCAGACAGCACGCCAGTTTTTGTGCGGCCGGCGTACCGTCCGGAACCGATCATCGCGTTCATGCGAAGTGCCAAGGCAAATGTGGTTGCGGATGGTTTCTTCGACTGCTAGGATTTGTCTGAAAAGGGGCTGACCCATTGTCAGACAGAGCTTAGCACCGTTCGAGAAATAACTGACGCACTTTCTGACCCCCTCACCCTGCCCTCTCCCCAGAGGGGCGAGGGGACATCGGACAGTTATTTCTCGAACGGTGCTTAGGGCTTGAAGAACCGGGAACCTGGTTTCTTCCGCATTTGGAGAGCATCGCCAATGAGCATCACGTTCACGGGAAGCTGTCTGCTGATTCTTATGTTGGCCGGGGCCGGTGAAGGTCCGGCGCAAACGGTCTACGAAGTCGAACCCGGGCAGGATTACCGGCCGGTTCTCCATCGGCTGCAGCCCGGGGACGAACTGGTGCTGCTGCCGGGCGTCCACGAGCAGTACGCCTCGTTCCGACTGGAGGGCACGGAGGCCAAGCCGATCGTCATCCGAGGCAAGCGCGACGCGGCCGGCAATCTGCCCGAGGTCCGCTGGACAAGCCGCGGGCGCAATCTGTGGGAAATCCGCGGCCGGCATCTGCAAATCCGCGACTTGGTGCTCCACAACCCGAACCACTACGCGGTCCGAGTCGGGGAATCGTCGTACATCACCCTGGAAAACGTGACGATCCGGGACAGCGGTGCCGGCCTGTCAGCGAATCAGGCTTCGGTCCACGCCCTGCATGTCCGCAATTGCCGTTTCCTGGGGAATCGCGAGACGGACTTGTACATCGGCGTCCACGAGGGCAATCATCGTCCCGGAGCCCTGCAGATCACCGATTTTCTCCTGGAAGGCACGGTGATCGACGGGTCGGGCCACCAGCCGGGCAGTACGGCTCAACGCGGAATCCAGATGAAGCATGATGTCCAGGGCACGGTCCGCAACAATTTCATGGTCCACACGCGGGACCCCTGCGTCCACGCGTTCGGGATCGTGGACGTGAGCACCGGGCGCCGGCAGGTGATCGAGAACAATATCTTGGTGCGAGGCAACAACCGAGTAATCCTGCTGGACGGCGGCCATGTCACGGTGCATGGAAATCTGGTGCTGGGCGGCACGGCCGGAGGCATCGAAGCGCGTGTCCGCAACATGCCGTACGAGGCCGACGTGTGCGACGGTCTGGTGGTCACCGACAACCTGATCGCCGCCAACCGTGGCCGCGGCGACCTTCATCTGCCCGCTCCGATTCGGAATCCCGTCATCCGCGGAAATCGGATTTTCACTCTGCCAGGTGAACCCGGACTGGTGAATCTGCCGGAAGGTTCGGATGTCCATGGCAATGAGACCGAACAGGCCAGCCCGGAACTGACCCAGACCATCGAACAGTTGCTGTCCGCGGTACCCAGCAATCAGGCGGTGGCGGAATCGATTGCGGCGATGAAGGCCAAGCGGCCGCAGACCCAAGAGCAGTTGATCGAGTTGCTGCAGCATCTGCTCGAATGAGAATCTAACGAATCTCGCCCGTGTTCCCGTCTTGAACTCCTTCATGCTCGTCGAGCCATGCGCGAAAATCATCAAGCGACTGAAAGTCCGATAGCGCTTCGCTGAGTTGCGCAAACGGTTCCTCGGGCAATCGGCAAACTCGTTGACGAAGGTCGTCGGGGAACGAGCCGAAAATCCGAGCGAACTGGTCGAAAAGCACCTGATCGAGAAAGTCCTGATAGTCGGGGCTTTCTTCAGAAACAACCTCGCATCGCGGCAGAGCCGCTCGAAGGCGTTGGAGTTCAGAACTGGAGAAGCCTCCTTCGCCAATCCTCAAGAACTTGAGGCGGCGCATTGTTCTCAAGTAGCGAAGTCCCTCGTCGGTCATGCATGGCAACCGAAGACCCAAGCAGCGAAGTCGTTTGAGACGTGCGATTTGCCTGACTCCATCATCGCCGATGCTGGGATGGTAGAACCAAAGCGTACGGAGGTTCGGCAGGCGAGTCAAACTTGACAGATCCTGCGAACGTATCGCGGTATGGTCGATTTGCAGTTCTTTCAGGTGGCCAAGACCAAGAAGGCGCTGAAATTGGCAAGTGTCGAACTGAGATCCTTCCACGTGCAATGCCGTCACGTGTCCCCGTCGGCGCTCGCATGACTGTGCCCCACGGATCGTGCCGAGCAATGCAGCTTCCTGTCGAGCCTTCCGTCCGTGTCGGATCCATAGAACGGCAGCTCAGGTATTTCGTCATTTTTCAGCCGGGAAAATCTGGGGCGAACTCCTGGACGTTGGGTCCGATCGTCCCGACTTAGCACCGTTCGAGAAATAACTGTCCGATGTCCCCTCGCCACTCCGGGGAGAGGGCAGGGTGAGGGGGCCGAAAGTGCGTCAGTTATTTCTCGAACGGTGCTTAGTGTGTCAGTCCCGATTCCGGAGAACATCGTCTTCACTAACTCCTGCAGGCGCTTTTTTGCCATCGCGAACCGTCAGCGTGTTTTCACGATCTGTTATCGTCCCAAGGCATCCAGTCGAACAGCGTGCATCGACCCGCCCACAACTCAGCCGCGAGTGTCGCGAAAAACGTTCTCCTTCTAGCCGCATTCGACATCCGTGTGCGCATCCTGTGCAGTCATCCATGCGCTCCGACAGACGATCAATTGGAATTGCCCTGAAGATCGAAAGCTCGCAACTGCCTAGGAGGGAAGCAGGCATATTGCCGATACGGCTCGTCGGTGAACTATTTCCATTCCTCACGCAACTCTCTGTTGCCATCATTATTAGCTTAGGCGTTTCTTTCCGACAAGTGTCTACAAGCGTCGCCCAAAAAATCTTTCTCCATTTGCACCAGCCGAAAGCTGGTCGCCTCGCTCAGAATGCATACCGGAACTTTTTCGAGCGTTTCAAAACATCGGTAAAATCCATCATCCGACATCGCGCATCCGCCTATTTCAGAGGCAACTTTTTCTGCATATCTCCAGCGGGCCAAGCGGTGATTTGAAAGAAAGTTCTGAAAACTCTTTTCTCTTGCCTTTGTGCTTCCTCGACCATTTACTTTTGGCAGATAAAGGAACTGTGGCATACCGTGCGAGATGCCAAGTGTTTCCGAACGCTGCTGTTTACCACCTGACGCGAGAAGGAGTGTCATGAAGGTTCAAAACGGAATAGAAAAGAACTCGTCCCTGGCAAAGTTCGTCCTGGGCGCACAGCGACTTCTGAATCGTGCGGACTTCATCTATGTTGCCGATTGTAAACTCGCCACCAAGGAGAACCTTCAAAAGATTTCCACCTGGCAGGGTCGCTTTGTGAGTGTGATGCCTCGCTCTTGGAAGGAGGACGAACAGTTCCGCCATC
>SKKK01000562.1 GCA_007121535.1 Planctomycetaceae bacterium
GAACGCCTGGCAGCCCAGTTGGAAGACGACGCACGTCTGATTCGGCAGGGTCTGAAGGAACCGGACAGTGAACTGCTGGCCGAGCACAAACATGCCCCGATATCGGGGCATGTCCAGGAATTCGAGAAGCATCTGCGAAATCGAGACATTACCAACTGGTTCGTAGCAAGCGAAGCGATCACAACCCCGCGGCTGACATTCGGCGTCTGAACGTACAAACGGATCGCCGGCATGATCGTCGTGCAATCAGCGGAGACGAATACATCCGTCTCACGCTGAACGTCTACACGCACGCAGACCTTGCCGACAAGATCGAGGCGGTTCGTCGCCTGCCGTCGCCACCGACGAACGGCGAAAAGAGCTGCGGCCCGATGATTCGCCGCAAAGCCTTACAGGAGAAGCACTTGGCACGACATGTCACGATTCGGCTGCGGATGTCGTAAGTATCCCCGACAGGATTCGAACCTGTAACCTTCGGCTCCGGAGGCCGCAGGTAGAATTTCCCAAAGGTAAACGGACGTAAGGAGTTACGGCGAGTCACATGAGCCGTGGTGCTTCCAGTGGTGCTATACAACTTGCCGGGATTTGCAGCGATTTGCATCGATTTGCAACGAAAGTGCCAAAAACGCTGTGAAAAAGGGCCTTCTCCTGAGCCGATCCGGGGTGCGATTTCCGTCTCTCACGTTCCGTGGTCACGTCGTGCCGCTGCCGACTTGCACCCCCTTTTCCAACGACTCATGCCGCCCGTTTCACGCCTGGGCCTAGCAGATTGACGAGCAAGAACCGTTGTCGCAGTTTGCCGCCCGGAAGAAGGGGCGAAGAACTGGCCACGTGGGGTCACACGACGGCCACTGTCGCGACCTGGGGAGCCAAGGCGGAGCGTTTCCCGCCCCGTGGACACCACGCGACACGGCAAAGATTCCGTGATCAACCTATCCGGCCGAGGTCGGCAATTCATCCGGCGATCGGCCGCACAACCGGCCGGCGCCCGCGTTCTGAGAAGGGTATCATTCGATGTCGCCCGTCGCTTGGCTCGAAGATCAAGGACCTGATCACCATCGTCTCGCCACGGACCTTTCAGCGATGGGTGCAGGCATCGGACGGCGAAGAGAAGGCATCCAAGTACATCATTCACGATGCCGACACCAAATTCACACGGGATTTTCGCCAGATGCTCAGGTCTGAGGGGATCAAGCCGTTTCGCATCGGGCCGCGAAGGCCGAATCAGAACGCGGTGGCGGAGCGATTCGTGAGGAAGGTCAGCCGAAATGCTGTTCGATGTGGTCCTTGAGGGCCAGCAGCGCGCGGACCCAGATTTTTTTGGTGGCGTCTTCGGTCCGGGCCAGCCTTGTGGCGACTTCGTTGAACGGCAGGTGCTGAAAGTGGTGCAGGATCAGCACTTCGCGGTGCTCTTCACTCAGCTCGGCGATGGCGTCGGCCAGCAGCACGGCTTCTTGGCGGCGAGCCGCCCGGCGGCTGGGGCTGCTGTAGGACGAGGCCAATTGGCGGGCGACCAGGCTGGATCGGTCCAAGCCTTCGCCCAGTTCCATTTCCAGCCGCACATCGCGGCGCTGGGTCTGGTAGCGGCGGATCAGATGGGCCAACCGCGAGGCCAGGATCTGCCGCAACCAGGCGACCAGTTCCCGCTCCGTATCCCCTCGGAACTCGTGGAACGAACGATGCGCGATGAACATCGTCTCCTGAATCAGATCCGACAGATCCGTTTTGCTCTGCAGGCACCGGTCCACCTGTACCCGCGAGAACAGCCGCAGGTAACTGCGGTACAATTCCAGCAATCGCGACAGCGCCTCCGCATCACCCTGCCGGGCCCGGTACAGCAGCGTCTCAGGATCGTTCCCCTCTCGGTCGATGCGGCTATCAATCATCCGGCGGCTCCCTTGTTTCGACAGATTCGGATCCCGAGCCTACCGAACCAGCAGCGGCTCCGGATCGCAACTCCTGGAATTGGCGCCGCAGGAGTTGGAGGCTGATCCAATCCGGAGGCGGCAAGTTCGAGATTGGTTCGCCGGATTCCTTCGACATCCAGTTTGCCGCCAGGCTTTCGGCTTGGGCCTGGGCGCTGGCAGCCGCCGACGAATTGTCGAGTTGATGATGTGCCATCGCCAACAACCAATGGTTGAGAAGGCCGGCGTGCCAACCTTGGGCGTTGGATATCTGGCAGTGGCGGATCGTGTCGACGTAGTTGCCAGCCCGGTAATGGGCCAGGGCCAGGACGTGCAGGTGCCACGGCTGACCTTCTTCCCCTACGATCGGGCGAGCCCACGCAACCGCTCGTTCGGGCTCGATGCCGCTGGGTCCGATGCTGACGATGCGTGCCAAGTGAAAGGCGGCCATCGAATCAGCGGGCTGATCGGGATCGTCCAGCAGGCTGGCACACAATTGGCGATAGCCGTCCTGATCGCCGCTCAGCAACAGAGCACCGGCCAGCTCGAAGGTCTCGATGCGGATGCCTCGCCGCTCGGCCCGACGATAGGCTTCCACCGCCTCGGACCATCGGCTGCGCAGGACCAGCGCCCTGCCACGCTCGATCCACAACTGGCAGTCGTCCGGCCGGACCTCGATCACCCGTGCAAACACGTCGTCGGATCCGGCAATCTGCTTGGCCAAGTTGCGTCTCGGATGACGCCAACCGGCCTCCGGTTCGGCCGGCAATTCATCCAGCCATGCGAGATACTGGGCGGCCACACGTTCGCTATCCATGGTTTGCGTGGACTGGGCGTCGTCGCCGATTCCCAGCAGTGATTCTGTCTCACGGCGGAGGACCTGGAAGCTCAGCCAGTCCGGGGGCAAGCACGCGGCGGGGCCGCCGGGTTCGCGGGGCATCCATCTCAGCACCATATGTTCCGCCTCGGCAGAGGACCTGCCTATTTCCTCCGGATCTCCCAGTCGAGCATGGGTCATCGCCAACAACCAATGGTTCAGAAAATCGGCCTGCCACGCGTGAGCGCTGGCCTGCTGGCAGTAGCGGATTGTGCGGGCATAGTCGCCGGCCCGGTAATGGGCCAGGGCCAGAGCGTGCAGATGCCACGCTCGGCCTTCGAGTTCCACCATCGGTACCGCCCAGTGGATAATCCGTTCGGGGTGGATGCCGCTGGGTCCGATCCCGGTGATCCAAGCCAGGTGAAAAGCCGATATCGGATCGGCGAACTGATCCGCGTCGGCCGACAGACGGACGCACAAGTCGCGATATCCCTCTTGGTCGCCACTCAGCAGCAAGGCGCAGGCCAGTTCGAACGCCTCGATGGGAATCCCCGGCAGGTCGGCGCGACGATAGGCTTCCACCGCTTCGGACCATCGGCTTCGCAGCGCGAACATCCTGCCTCGCTCGATCCACAACTGGCCATCGTCCGGCCGGGCCTCGATCACCCGTGCGAACACGTCGTCGGATTCGGCGATCCGTCGAGCCAGTTTGCTCCGCGGGTAATTCCACCCGTGTTCCGGATCGGGCGGCAGCGCGTCGAGCCAGGCCAGATACCAGCGGGCGATGCGTTCCGGATCGCTCTCGTCGGCAGGAATCAGTTGCGAGGGATCGGCGGACTGCGCATCACGCACCAACCGCCACCGCACGACTTCTTCCGTTCTGTTCCGGTTCTCGTAGAACTGGATGATGGCATCCAGCGCTTCGTTCAATCGGCGTTCCGTCTGCTGTGGAATGCTGGCCCGTCGCGCGACCATGCCGCGATAGCCATCGACCAGCAGTCGTTCCGCTTCGTCAAAACGCTCCTGACCCGCCAGGCTGCGGCCGAGAATGACTTGCGTATGGTAAGTGCGCCAATCGTCCGGCAGCTCCTGCTGGCGAATCGCAAGACACTTACGCGCATACTCCTCGGCCTCCACGTAACGTTGGTCGTCAAGAAGATAGACCAGCGCGATGGCGAGTGCACGAGCGTGGTTCGAAGAATCCGGCCGCACTTGACGCTCCAACGCCACCAACTCCTCAACCAGGCGCGATGCCTCGGAGTGTCTGCCGACCGCCTGATAGCCGACGATCAGACTGCGGATCGAGTTCAGCGTATGGGGATGCTGGTCGCCCAGATGAGTACGGCAGAGCCGGACCGTTTCCTCGTGCAGCGCGATCGCCTCCTGCGACCGGTGCGGGTCGCGATAGGTCGCCGCCAGATTGTGCATGGCCGTCAGCGTCCGGAGATGGTGTGGCCCCAGTTGCGCTCGATGCGTCGCGAGCGATTCTTCGTGCAATTGGACCGCTTCATCGTGCTTGCCGATCACGCCGTAGGAAATGGCCAGGTTGTCCATCGGAGAGAGAATGTGGGGATGCTCCGGGCCAAAGTACTCGCGAAACAGCCCCAACGTCTCTTCGAGCAGTCGAATCGCTTGCTGATGCCGGCCCGCACCGAGATAGGCGGCGGCCAGATTGTTCATGGTGACCAGCGTTCGCGGATCTCCCGTGCCCAGATGCTCGCGGCACAGTTCGAGCGTCTCTTCGTTCATTCGAATGGCCTCGTCGTAACGATCGGCAGCGCGATAGGCACCCGCCAGGTCGCTCATGGAATGGAGCGTATCCGGATGCTCAAGCCCCAGGTGTTCGCGGCGCAGCAGCAGTGTCTCGTGGTACAGCGCAATGGCCTGGTCATACCGGCCGGCGATGCGATAGCTTTCGGCCAGACCGTTCATCGAGGCGAGCGTATTCGGGTGCTGCGGGCCCAGGTGCTTGCGACGCATCTGCAGCGTCCGTTTGGCCAAATCGATGGCTTCCTCGTAGCGGCCGAGCGAATTCAGGATCGAGGCCAAGTGGCTCATCGACGTCAGCGTGTCCGGATGCTCGAGCCCCAGTTCGTGCTGCCGGAGCTGCAGCGTTTCCTCGAAAAGAGGTTCTGCCTGCTGGTACAGCCCCAATCCGTCGTAAGATTGCCCCAGGGCCTCCAGCAGGCTGGCCTTTACCAGGGGCTGTTCTTCGAACTGGTCTTGGAGTTCGGCGACTGCCCGATCCAACACCTCGGCCACCGTGATCCTGCGTCCGTCTTGATGCGGGTCCGGACTCCGGAAGACGTGCACCAAGTAGCCGGTGACCGTTTCCGCCGCCACTCGTGCTGTCTCCGCGCCAGTGCGCGCCGACTCGGCATCCAGGCGTGCCCCTTCCGCATCGATGCGGGCGGCTTCTGAATCCCGCCGGGCCTCTTCTGCCGCCACGCGAGCATCATGTTCCCGGGCGGCATGCCAGATCGAGAGCAACAGCAGCGAGACCGCCAGGACCGCAGCGAACGCGGCCGTGGTGACCGCGATCGGGGCGTGACGCCGCGTCCATTTGGCCAGCCGGTCCAGCGGGCTGGGCCGCCGGGCTCGGATCGGCCGACCGTCCAGGAAACGTCGCAGGTCGTCGGCCACATCGGCCGCCGTCTCGTACCGCTCCGCCGGAAACTTGGCCGTGGCCTTCTGCACAATCGTCTCCAAATCACGGGGGATCGCCCGGTTCAGCCGTGACGGCGGCGGTGGGGGATCCTCCGACAGCACCTGGGCCAGCAGCAATTCCCGCCGCTGATGGCTGAAGGCCGGCCGCAGCGTGAGCAACTCGTACAACGTGATCCCCAGCGAATAGACATCGCTGCGGCAGTCCACGCGGCCCGAACCGCCACCGGCCTGCTCGGGACTCATGTACCGCAGCGTGCCCAGCACATCGCCGGTCAGCGTCAACTTGGTGCCCGCCTCGATCTGCGCCAAGCCGAAATCGGTGACCCAGAC
>SKKK01000177.1 GCA_007121535.1 Planctomycetaceae bacterium
CACGGCGCTAGCCGCCGGTGGCGTTCAGAACCGGCGGCTAGCGCCGTGCCGCTCACAATCCGCATTTTTCGCCTAGACAACGCACTAGGCGGAGTGCAAAGTCGCGGGTTCCGGGAGAAATCGAGGAAGGTTCCCGTCGACGAAGTCGCTGCCATCCACTCGCCGAGGGTTGTATGCCTGTTCCTCGTTTTTTCTGGGTTGCATTATTTAGTGCCATGGTATTGGTTCAGACGCGGGGCACAAACCACCTTTGTGGTGCAGAGCCGCTTCCTCCAGAAGCTGTTAAGGCAACCTATCTGATCTACTTTGGACTGTACGTGCAATGGCCTCAGGCTGCGGTCCCGCAGGCGCCCGATCAATTTGTGATCGGAATCCTTGGTGAAGATCCGTTTGGCGGCCATCTGAAGAAATATGTGGGTCGAGACCTCAATGGCAGGCGGATCGTGGTGCGGCACTTTGCCACGATGGAACAATACACGCCCTGTCACGTATTGTTCATCTCGCACGCTCCCGCCGAAGGCCGGAAAGAAACGGCTGCGGAGCGTCTGGAAGCCGCGATGGAGGTAGTGGGCAAGCAGCCCGTGTTGATCGTGACCGAAACGGCCAGCTTTGCTCGAAGGGGATCGGTGATCAATTTTGAGGACGACCGGCAGGCGAAGCTGATCCGGATGGAAATCAATCGAACCGCCGAGCGACGAGCTGAATTGCAGGTATCCGCCGACCTGCTGAATCTCAGTGTTGTCACGGTGGTCCAATGAGAAAGGCGTAGACGTAGTGATGTTGCGATTCCGCGACGCTTCGATTCGCACGAAGATCATCGCGCTATCGATTTTGATCGCGACGTTGGTCTTGGTGCTGTCGACGGCGGCGTTCGTGCAGCACCACGTGCACACCCTTCAGCTTTCGATGCAAATGTATCTGGAAACGATGGCCGAGGTCGTGGCCGACAACAGCGCGGCCGCCGTGCAGTTCAACGATGCGACGCGAGCCCAAACGACGTTGGATGCTTTGTCGCTGCAACCCAACGTGGTGCATGCCCAGACGATCGATCCCGCGGGAAACGTGCTGGCCGTCTATCCCGTCGACAGCGCCGTGCTGTCGCTGCCGATGAATCCCGCCGACCGCCCGTCGTTCGTTGCGGATGGGTATGTGCACGTATTCAAGTCGATCAGGTACATCGACTTGATGTCCACGGAGCCACGCTCTGGCACGCTTTATCTGCGCGCCAGTCTCGATCCGATCCAGCAGCAATTGCGCGATGCGTTTCTGATCGCGCCGCTGATCCTGACGGTCTGCCTGACGATTACCGTCTTGTTGGCATTCTTTGCCCAGCGTTTGATCTCTCGTCCGGTTCTGCGTCTGGTGAGGGCTGTCCAGGAGATCACCGCCAAAGGCTCGTTCGGGGTGCGCGTGGTCAAGCAAAGCAACGACGAGATCGGCGTGCTGATCGAAGAGTTCAACACGATGCTCGCGCAGATCGAGGCGCGCGATCGGCAACTGGCGGAACACCGCGAGCATTTGGAGGAGCAGGTAGCGATGCGAACCAGCGAATTGTCGGCGACCGCCGCGAATCTGGCCCGCTCGAACACGGAACTGGAGCAATTCGCTTACGTGGCGTCGCACGATTTGCAGGAACCCTTGCGGATGGTGGGCAGTTATCTGCAACTGCTGCAGCGAAAGTACCAGGGCCGTTTGGACGCCTCGGCTGACAAGTACATCGGATACGCAGTGGACGGCGCGACGCGAATGCAACGGATGATCAACGATCTGCTAGCCTACTCGCGGGTGATGACGCGGGGCAAGACGCCCGAGCCGGTGGACTGTGAAAAGGCTCTCGACGACGCCCTGGCCAACCTCGAACGCAGTATCCGGGAGAGCGGCGCGGTGGTCACCCGCGACCCGCTGCCAACGATCCATGCCGATCTCAGTCAATTGATCCAGGTATTCCAGAACCTGGTCGGCAACGCGATCAAGTACCGGCGCGACGAGATCCCGCGCGTTCACGTCGCAGCGGTGCGACAATCCGACGGCTGGCAATTCTCCATACGCGACAACGGGATCGGGATCGAGCCGCAATACTTCGAGCGGGTTTTTGTCATCTTCCAGCGTCTTCATGGCCGCGACGAATACTCGGGCACCGGAATCGGCTTGGCCGTCTGCAAAAAGATCGTCGAGCGTCACGGGGGAAGAATTTGGGTAGAATCGGAACAGGGAGTGGGGTCGACTTTTTTCTTCACCATTCCCGATCGACAATAGGGAGAACACCATGGGGGCTTATGTAGCGAAGATCTTGCTGGTCGAAGATAATCCGGGCGACGTCGATCTGGTGCGGGAGGCGATCGACCACAACAAGGTCTGCAACGAATTGTACGTGGCGGCGGATGGGATCGAGGCCATGGCATTCCTGAACCGACAGGGGAAGTTCGCCGACGCACCGCGGCCCGATCTGATCCTGCTGGATCTGAATCTGCCGCGCAAAGACGGTCGCGAGGTGCTGGCCGAAATCAAAGCGGACGAGCAACTGAGGCGGATTCCGGTCGTGGTGCTGACGACTTCGAAACAAGAGGAGGATATTCTGCGAGCGTACAATCTGAACGCGAATTGTTACGTGACCAAGCCGTTGGACTTGGATCAGTTTCTGCACGTGGTCAAGTCGATCGACTCGTTCTGGTTGGGCATCGTGGCGCTTCCCACGGAGTGACGGGCAATGGATGGATCGCCGCTGAAGATTCTGTTGATCGAAGATAACCCCGGCGACGCGGATTTGGTCCGCGAGTACCTGTTGGACGCGCAGCGGGGGCCGATCAGTTTGGAACATGCCGCACGGCTTTCCGTCGGCCTGGAGCAACTGGCCGAGCATCAGTACGACGCCATCCTTCTGGACTTGGGGTTGCCCGACAGTCAAGGTTTGGAAACCTTCCGCCGCATCCATGCTCAGCGGCCCGAAGTGGCGGTGGTGGTGCTCAGCGGTTTCGGCGACGAGACGTTGGCGCTGGAAGCCTTGCAGGAGGGCGCCCAGGATTATCTGGTCAAGGGAGAAATCGACTGCAAGACATTGGAGCGGTCGTTGCGCTACGCGGTCGAGCGAAAGCGGATCGAGCTGCAACTGCACACGGCCAAAGAAGCAGCCGAGGCGGCCAATCGCGCCAAGAGCGCGTTTCTGGCGAACATGAGTCACGAGATTCGCACCCCGCTGAATGCGATCCTCGGAATGACCGAATTGGCGCTGGGCGTGGAGATTTCCGCAGAGGTCCGCGAGTACCTGAACGTGGTCAGCCAGTCGGGCGAGGCCCTGTTGGTGCTGATCAACGACATCCTGGATTTTTCGCGCATCGAAGCCGGGAAAGCCACGTTGGAACACGACCCGTTCGACCTGCACGAATGCATCGGGAACACGATGAAGTCGATGGGGGTCCAGGCGCACAGCCGCGGTTTGGAACTCGCCTGCGACTTGCACTCCGACGTTCCGCGCGCGGTGTTGGGCGATCGCGGGCGTCTGCGCCAAGTCATCACCAATCTGGTCGGCAACGCCGTGAAGTTCACGGAACGTGGCGAGGTGGTCCTGGACGTGCAGAGCGAATCGTTGCCAAAAAATCGGGTGTGTTTGCATTTCGCCGTACGCGACACCGGGATCGGCGTACCGGGCGATAAGCAGGCGGCCATTTTTGAGGCGTTCGAGCAGGCCGACAGCAACGCAAATCGTCGCTTCGGCGGCACCGGCTTGGGACTGGCCATCTCGAACCGGCTGGTCCAGTTGATGGGCGGTCGCTTGTGGGTCGACAGCCAAGTCGGTAGCGGGAGCACGTTCCATTTCACCTGCGAACTGGAACTGGCCAACGAGGATGCGATCGCGTCGGCCCGGCCCCACAGCGCGTCCGTGCGGGGAACTCGCGTGCTGGTGGTAGACGACAACGCTACCAATCTCCGGATTCTCGAACAGATTCTACGCAACTGGGGCATGCACGCGACGTTGGCATCGGGAGCCCGCGAAGCCTTGCAACAGATCCGGCAAACGCACGCTGTCGGGGAGTCGTTTCAATTGCTGGTGACCGATCTGCAAATGCCCCAGATCGACGGCGTGGCGTTTGTAGAGGAATTGCGGCGTGAATGCGGGCTGACCGACCTGCCCGTGATTGTTTTGACCTCGGGCGACCGTCCTGATGAAATCGTCCGCTGCCGCGATTTGGGGATCGCCGTTCGCTTGCTCAAACCGGTCAAACAGTCCGAGTTGTTCGACGCGGTGGCGTCCGCGTTGGGAATCTCGGAACCGGAGGACGCATCCGCGTACCTTGCGGCCACTTCTCCATCGGTGCTGCTGAAGCCACTGAAGATCCTGCTGGCCGAAGACAGCTTGGTCAACCAGCGATTGGCGGTCGCTTTGCTGAAGAAAGAGGGACACCAAGTGACCGTGGCCAACAACGGACTCGAAGCGCTCGAGGCCGTGCGAAACCAGTACTTCGATCTGGTACTGATGGACGTGCAGATGCCCGACATGGATGGCTTCCAGGCCACCCGGGCAATCCGTGCCGAACAGGCCCGCATCGGTCGACACATCCCGATCATCGCCATGACGGCCCACGCCCTGCATGGCGATCAGCAGCGTTGTCTGGACGCGGGCATGGATGGTTATGTCGCGAAGCCAATCCATGCGAAGAAACTGTTGCAGACCATGAAGTCGATTCTGGATGACGCGCCTTGGGAGAGCAAATCAAGCCCGTCAAGCCCAACAACTGGAACGACGAATCCGTAATCGCCAAAAGCGGCAACATTCACCTGCTGCGATTCTGAAACAGTTGGCAGCAGGAGGGTTCCTTGGCTGACGATCCGCTTCGTGCGACGGCGACCATTGAGATCGATCTAAAGCCGAAAACGCGTGCTGGCTAATCTGTCTTGACTCAAAACTGGGCTTGCCCTTATACTCCCCGCGCCTCGTAGGATGCGGCGCGCCGATTGCCGTCGCAAGACCCACCATTTCGTCTTGTATCCAAAGGGAGAAACGGTCATGGCTGGCAAGGATGCTAGCAGCGCCCGTGGGCGCAGGCTAAACCGTTGTGTTTTTGTGCTTTCGCGGAAATCCACCCATCGGCTGGCGATCTTTTGCCTGGGGGTCACTCTGTTGGGTGTTCCGATGGCCATCGCCCAAACCAAGCCGCCGGCCGGGCTGCCAACGGCCACGGCTGGGCCGGACCCGGTCCCCGTATCGGGCTCGGCAACCACGCCCATCATGGCAGTGGTCAACGGCGAGGAAATTCTCCGAGAGAACCTGGCCAAGGAATGTTTGCGGCGTTATGGCGAGGAAGTGCTGGAGAATCTGATCAGCCGTCAGGTGATTGCGCTGGCCTGTCAGGCACGTAACGTGGTCATCACGGAACAAGATATCGACGCCGAGATCCGCAATGTGGCCGAACGTTTCGGATTGACCGTCGATCGGTGGTTGGACGTGCTGCAGAGCGAGCGGAACGTCGATCCGATGCAGTACCGAAACGACATTATCTGGCCAACCCTGGCACTGCGTCGGCTGGCGGCGACACAAGTTACGGTCTCGGACGAAGAATTCCGCCAGGCGTTCGAATCGGAATACGGTCCGAAGGTCCGAGCCCGACTGATCGCGGTCAGCAGCCGTGAAAAGGCCGAACGCTTGCAGCAGATGGCCAAGAACGACCCCGAAAGCTTCCCTCAGTTGGCGAAGGACCACTCGGAGGATCGTGCGACCGCCAGCGCCTACGGGGTGATTCCGCCGATCCGCATGCACGTGGGCGATGCGAACATCGAACAGATCGCGTTCAGCTTGAAACAGGGCGAGATTTCGCCCGTGATCCCGGTCGGCAACCAGTACTTGATCCTCAAATGCGAACAACATATCGCGCGGACGTTCGTGTCGGCGGAAAACATGCCGGCGATCGAAGAGCAGCTTCGCGAGCAGGTCCGCGAACACAAGATGCGGGTAGAATCGGCCAATCTGTTCCAGGACCTGCAAGAACGCGCGCAAATCGTCAAGGTCTTGGGGGATGCCGAACTTCAGAGGCGTCATCCCGGTCTGGCCGCGATCATCAACGGACGCCAGATAACGATCGCTCAATTGGCGGAACAGTGCCTGGTCCGACACGGCGAGGAAGTCCTGGACGGCGAGATCAATCGTCAAATCCTGCAGCAGGAATTGCGACGCAGGAACCAGACCGTCGAGGAACGGGATATCGATCTGGAAGTGGCGCGCGCGGCCGATTCGTACGGCTACCTCAAGCCGAACGGACAACCCGACATCCAGGCGTGGTTGAACGACGTCGCCCAAGGCGACCAATCCACGATCGAATTGTACATCCGCGACGCGGTCTGGCCCTCGGTTGCCCTGAAAAAACTGGTCGGTGAACGCGTTCAAGTGACGTCCGAGGACATGCAGCGAGGGTTCGAATCGAATTTTGGCGAGCGGGTCGAGGTGTTGGCGATGGTGCTGAGCAATCATCGCCAGGCACAAAGCGTATGGGAAATGGCTCGGAACAATCCGACCGATCAATTCTTTGGCGAGTTGGCTCATCAGTATTCGATCGAACCGACGTCGCGTGCGAACTTCGGCAAAGTGCCTCCGATCCGCAAGCATGGTGGGCAACCGGTGGTCGAGAGAGAAGCATTCAAGCTGAAACCGGGGGAACTGTCCGGGATCATTGCGATCGGCGACCAGTTCGTGATCCTGCGCTGCTTGGGCCGCACCCAGCCGGTGGTGACCGATTTCGATCTGGTCAAAGACGAATTGCACAAGGAACTGCACGAGAAAAAGCTGCGCGTTGCGATGGCCAAGGAGTTCGATCGGCTGCGAGAATCGGCGCAGATCGACAACTTCCTCGCGGGCACTTCGCAGCTCGGCTCGCGCGGTCGAGCGACTGCGGCTCAAGCGGGGCACGTCCAACCCGCAGGTCAACGAGCCCCGACCGTCCGCAGATAAGCCTCGACGGCTGCCACGGTTGATTGTGAACTACCCGGCTTGTTCGAAAACAAGTCGGGTTTTCTTTTGACAGCGTGATGCGCATGACTCAGATTCTGGCGGAACCTGACAATCGCCCGGTCCGCCGCAGGTGGCAGGCTTGGTTTACGGACCGGGTCACTTGATCTACAATTCCAGGAGCGGTCGATGTCCCGTCGACCGATTGCATGACATTCCCCTGCCACATGGAAGAAAATCACCACGATGACGAGCAAGAAGATCACGGAGACATCGGCTTGGAAGAAACTGAAGGAACATGTTCGAGAAATGCAAATGCAGGAGAGCCATCTGAAAAACTTGCTGCTGGATGCAGACCGCTGCGCCCGGTTGCAGCGATCCGCCGAAGGCATTCTGCTGGACTTCGCCCGGCAACGAGTCAAGAACTCTACGATCGATCTTCTGCTGGAACTGGCGGACCAGACCGATCTTAAGGCCAAGGTCGACGCGATGCGCGATGGCCGGGCGATCAACAATACGGAGAACCGGCCGGTGCTCCATTACGTGCTGCGAACCTCGGAAGATCCCCCGTCGGAACGACGCCCCAAGTTTGGCGTACAGGATACGGTGGCCGCTGTCCTAAAGACACGCCGATCGATCGAGCAGTTCAGTACAGAAATTCGTTCGGGTAAATTGACCGGCTCGACGAAAGAACCGCTGACCGACGTGGTGGTGATCGGGATCGGCGGCAGCTACTTGGGCACGGAATTCGTCTACGAGGCTTTGCGAACCGATCCCGATTGTGCCAAGGAAGCCGTTGGCCGACGGTTGCGGTTCTTGGCCAATGTCGATCCGATCGATGTAACGCGTGCGCTGGAGGATTTGGAGCCCGCAAACACGCTGGTCGTGGTGGTTTCCAAGACGTTCACCACGGCAGAAACCATGTTGAACGCCCGGACAGTGCGTCGGTGGTTGCAGAAGGGCATAGAACGGCAGGATGTGTCAGCCCATTTCGTCGCCGTTTCGTCCGCAGGCGATCTGGTCGAAGAGTTCGGAATCCCTGAGAAACGGCTATTTCCGATGTGGGACTGGGTGGGTGGCCGCTACAGCGTCTCCAGTGCAGTGGGAATTCTGCCACTCGCGTTACATTTCGGTTACTCAGCGGTCGATGAGTTCCTGCAGGGCGCTCGATCCATCGACGAGCATTTCTTCGAGACACCCCACCGAAACAACCTGCCGGTGTTGATGGGGCTGTTGGGCGTCTGGAATTCTACGTTCCTGGGTTGCGCCGCCCGCTGTGTGTTGCCCTATTGTCAGGCGTTGCTCAAGTTCGCGCCGCACATCCAGCAATTGGACATGGAATCGAACGGAAAACGAGTCGACACGTCGGGCGAGGAACTGGGCTTTGATGCCGGAGAGATCGATTTCGGCGAACCGGGCACCAACGGCCAACACAGCTTTTACCAATTGCTGCATCAAGGCCGCATTGTCCCGGCCGACTTTATCGGGTTCCGTAAAAGCCAGCAACCCATCGAAGATCCCGACGAGATCGTCAGCAACCATGACGAACTGATGTCCAACTTTTTCGCTCAACCCGACGCGCTGGCCACGGGCAAGTCATGGCAGCAAGTGTTGAACGAGAAGGTTCCTGCGGAATTGGCGCCGCACAAGGTCTTTCCCGGAAACCGGCCCAGCAACGTCCTGCTGCTGGACCAACTGACGCCGTACACCACGGGGCAACTGTTGGCTTTATACGAGCACAGAACGGCCGTCCAGGGCTTTGTGTGGGGCATCAATTCGTTCGATCAATATGGCGTCCAACTGGGCAAGGTGATGGCCGATTCGGTCCGGGATCAGATCGCCAAGTGCCGAAAGAACCCGGGGTCCCCGCTAGGAAATTTTAACCCGTCCACCACCGCGCTGCTGGAATCGTACCTCGGAACGAACATCGGAGGCGACAAGTGACCGTACGAATCTTGATGATTGTTGGGCTGGCATTCATCGTCTGCTCGGGAACGATTCCAAACGCCACAGCGGCCGACGCTCAGGCTTCGTCCGGCCTGCCCGTGCCGCAAGCACCGCCGCTGCCGGATCCCACGGGTACCGTTATCCGCGTGTCGACGGTCGAGCAATTGTTTCAGGCGGCCAAGCAGGTTCCGCCCGGCGGTACCATCCTGGTCGCCGACGGTCACTATCGGATGCCTCGATACTTCGAACTGCGCACCGACCGCGTCACGTTGCGCGGTGAATCGGGCAGACCCGAGCGAGTCATCCTGGATGCAGCGGAAAGCCGCCACGGCGAACTGTTGGGGATCACTGCGTGTGCCGGGGTGACGGTCGCCCATCTGACGATTCAGAACGTGCGTTTCAATGGGCTGAAGATCAACTCGAATCTTCGCGCGACCGAGGTCACCGTTTATCATTGTATTTTTCGAAACATCTGGCAACGCGCCATCAAGGGACCGGCGGTACCGGCGGAAGAGCGAGCCGAGTTTCGTCCCAGCGATTGTCTTATCCAATACTGCTTGTTCATCAATGACCGCGCCAAGCGTTACGACGACGATCCGACCGACACACCGGAGACCTTCCAAGGCAATTACGTCGGCGGCATCGATGCCATGTTCCCTCGCCGATGGACGATTTCCGACAACGTGTTCATCGGGATTCGAGGCCGGACGGGCGAAGGCCGCGGGGCCATCTTCCTGTGGCATGATGCCCGGGATTGCATCATCGAACGCAACGTGATCGTGGATTGCGATGCGGGGATCTGCCTGGGGAATTCCTATCGCCCCCCTGACATCGACATCCATTGCCGCCGCTGCCTGGTCCGGAACAATTTCGTGGTCCGCTGTCACGAGAACGGTATTCTGGCGGATTATACCGAGGATTGTCGCATCCTGCACAATTCGGTCCACGATCCCGATTCGCGACTGAAACGCCTGATTCGCATGGTCCACGACAACCCCGGTTTGATCGTGGCCAACAATCTGCTGAGCGGCCCTCCGCCGCGAATCGAAACCTCCGACGCGGTGACTTTGCGAGACAACGCGGTGGGCGATTTCACCGACCTGTTTCGCGATGTGCAGGTGGGCGATCTGCGGCTGGTTCGTACTTCGCCCGAGATCACCGCAGCAGGCCAGCGATGGCCCGAAGTCCCCGAGGACATTGACCGCCAGCCTCGTGGGCGCGAACCCGACCTGGGCGCCCACGAGTTCGCCCGCTGAGTAGAAGTCGTGCCCAGTTGCTAGCACCAAACGATCGAAACGTTGGAGTTTGTCCTGCTTGACATGTTACGCGTTTGCCGCCCCACCGGTCCCGCACCGGTGGACGGAGGTTTGGAAACCAAGCGGCCCACCCTGAATTCCCTTTTCCGCGGCGTGGGGGACCATTGTCCCTGTTAAACGCTCTACGGCCGATTTTCCGTTTGGTGCTAGGAAACGATCGCGAGCACGATTACGAGCACGAGCACGAGCATGAGCATGAGAGCTTCTTGGGTTGCGGGTGACAGCCCGCGTCAGCGAAGCCGCCGTTCTACCAACGATACTCGATACCCGCCGTCACGCCGTGCATCCAGACATCGCTGCGCCGAGCCAGGTAAGCCGGACGCGCCGGGTCGGCGGCCGGATCCGTGACGGACGGGATCAGGTCCGGATTGACGACCGGATCGATCTGCTCGCCAGCGCGAACCAGCCCGGGAAAGTACAGGCAGGAGTATCCCATCAGCAAACGCCACCGGGGACGAATCTGATAAGCGACTTGTAAGTCCAACTCGGGGACCACCGTGAATTGACTGGAACGATGATTGCCGATATTGCTTTCCAACGCCAGTAGCCCGCCCACGTATTGGTCGACCGGTTGGCTCGGCACCGACACCGTCGTCTCGCCCCAAATCGAGACCCGGCGATCGACGACACCGACGCTCATTTGCGGCCGAACGGCGAAGTACCAACACCGCCATTGTCCCGAATAATCCACTCCAAGCGCGAGGCTGTAGAAATTGTTGTTGGCTCGAAAGCTGTCGAAGACATCGAACTCGGTGCCTTCAAGCAAGGGTGGCCGGTCGATTGCCACTAGTTGTTCGCGGATCGCGACGCTGTCGGAGTAATGCAGGTAACGAAAACCGGCGAACGCGTCCAAGCGAGTACCAAATCGTCGTTTGGGACGGTGCGAAGTCTCTGCCGCCGTGTCCTTGAAAAACGAATCATGACAGCAATCGCCATGGCGGAACAGATTGCGCCGGTACAAGATCTCGGCGCCCAGCAACGTCGAACCGCTTCGTACATCCACGAAGCCGCTCAGACCTTCGACGCTGACAAATTGAGCTTCGGGTTCGTTCGTGTTGGCGTCGATGAAGGGGCGTCCCACGATCGCTGCCCCGTTTTCGGATCCCGCCCTTGCGTAATTGCTGCCCGGACGAACCATAAAGAAACTGGCTTCCCATCCCCGAGTCCGCTCGCAGTTCCACCAGCTTCCCATCCGCAGGCGAAATCCGTTATTCGCTTCGCGTTGGATGGGACCCCCGCCAAATAGCGCGATGGTCTGCTCCGAATCCACGTCGCCCAACACGCTGGGATCGTCGCTTGTCGCGATCAAAGGCGGAGCGTGCGCACCAGGGATCCACCAGGCCAGGTACTCACCTCGCACCCAGTGCTGCCCAGGCGAATCGCAGGCGTCAAACCACTCTTTCCATCCCCATGGCTCACATGAGAGGAGATCATCCGAGGGGATTGTTTCGTCCCCATATGGTCTATCGTCGGGCAATTGTCTAGGCGGAGTGCTCGTCGAGGTGGTCGAAGGACCGTACTCTGCCGGCGCATTGGCGACAAGTATCCACAGACCGATTATGCTCGAAAGACAGGTGATACGTGCGCGCCGCAAGGCCACTTCACACTCCGTTGCATGATTCCAGCTCCGCATGGGCATCAAGGCTTCTCCTGCCATGTGTTGTTGCACGAGAAGAGGCCCTCTGCGGATTGATTCATCGACTTGTCTTTCCGAAGCCCCGCAGTAATCCAAGCGAGGTAGGGATTGTATCGATTATGCCGAAAAAACCGATGAAGCATTGCGAGAATCACGATTAAGCACCCGGCCAGATATTTCTTGGTGGAATCGGGCGAAAGGGGTCGGGAGTCGTTTTCGGAGAACCCGCTTTGCATGTGGTAAATCGTTGGCCGAAAACGACTCCCGACGCCGTTACGTCCCCCCATGCAGGGCTAGCTCAATTGGCAAGAAGCTTCTGTGAGTTTTGACCAACGGAGGGGTTTTGCGCGGAAACACAAGTCGCGTAGCGACGATCGAATTACTGTTCGATGGGCCAAACGACGGCTCCATGCAATACGAGTCCATTGTTGCAGCGGGTGAAATAGCAGGTAGACTGAAAGTCATGCGCAGAAGCAGAAGCACCCGGCCGGATATTTTTTGGTGGAATGCGCCGAAAGGGGTCGGTTACCACGAAACGAGATCCGACAGCAATTTATTTCGCGATCCTAAGCTCTACGAAAATACGGGGGCATGCCCTTTTTTGACAAAGACTAAAGCGAAAAGGAACTTCCGATGAAGGTTTATTCCCCGTCGACTGGACGTTTTGTCCTGCTGTTCGTCAGTCTCGTCTTGCCGACCATGACGAGCCGGTCGGTGCTCGCGAGCGAACCACCGCGACCGAACATGATCGTGGTGATGCTGGACGATTTGGGCTTTGCGGACTTGGGCTGCTACGGAGGCGAGATTGAAACGCCACACATCGATCGATTGGCCCGTCAAGGCCTGCGTTTCAGCCAGTTCTACAACACGGCCAAGTGCGAACCGTCCCGCGTCTGCCTGCTCAGCGGCCTGTACACCTATCAAGCCGGATACCGAGCCCTGGATCGCGCGGTGACGTTTGCGGAAGTGCTGCGCCAGGCCGGCTACTTCACCGCGATGGCCGGCAAGTGGCATCTGGAACGTGAACCGACCGACCGCGGCTTCCAGCATTACTTCGGCCATCTGTCGGGCGCGACGAATTTCTTCACGGGCGACGATACGTTTCGTCTGGATGGCCAGCCTTGGTCGGATTTCGACGAGAACTTTTATACCACCGATGCGTTCACCGATTACGCCATCCGCTACGTCGACCAGGCGGTGGAACGCCAACAACCGTTCCTCGTCTACATCGCCCACAATGCGCCCCATTACCCGTTGCAGGCCCCGGAAGCCGACGTGATGAAGTATCGTGGCCGATACCGAATCGGTTGGGATCAATTGCGTCAGGAACGGTACAAGCGTCAGGTCGCCATGGGGCTGATCGATCCGCAATGGGCGCTCAGCCCACGACCCGATTACCTGCCCGCTTGGGATTCCCTGAACGAAAAGCAACAGGACTGGGAAGACTTCCGCATGGCCGCCTATGCGGCGATGGTTGATCGCGTCGATCAGAATATGGGACGGCTGATCCAACACCTGGCCGATCGAGACGTGTTGGAAAACACCTTGATCCTATTTTTTTCCGACAACGGCGCTTGCCCCTTCGAACGGACTCGGGGCGACCAGTACATGCCTTGGGATCCGCGATCGTACTGGACCTACGATGTCGGCTGGGCTCATGCAGGAAACACGCCCTTTCGCTGGTACAAACAAAATCAGCACGAAGGCGGGATCGCGTCGCCGCTGATCGCCCACTGGCCGGAAGGTCTGCGGACGCAGCCCGGAGCCATCACCCACCAACCGGCCCACCTGATCGACATCCTGCCGACGTTGGTGGAACTGGCCGGAGCCGAATACCCCGAGCAATTCGATGGTCGGACGATCACCCCGGTCCAAGGCCGATCCTTGGTGCCGATCTTCCACGGCCAGCAGCGGACCGGACACGAGTGGTTGTACTTCCAGTTCAGCAATAACCGAGCGCTCCGTGCCGGCGATTGGAAAATTGTTTCGGCACGTGGCGGACCCTGGGAATTGTACAACCTGGCCGCGGATCGCACCGAGCTGAACGATCTTGCCGATCAACATCCGGAGAAGGTCCGGGAGCTGACCCAGCAGTGGCATCACGTTGCTGCCGAAATCGATCAACTGCAACCGCGTCAACGCAAGCCGGTAGCCGGTCGCGACGCACCGACCTTCCCGCAACGGCTGATGACCGACCGCTGAACGTCACCGATTCAAGAGGACACTTCGATGGACATACGAAACCTGGACGAAGTACCCGCTTTTATCACCAAAGATGGTTCGGAAATCCGCGAACTGTTGGCCTATCGCAACTCGAGCATCCGGCGACAGAGCCTGGCCGAAGCCCGGGTGCCCATCGGCTGTGCGACAACGGCCCATTACCACCCGCAGACCGAAGAGATCTACTACATCCTCGAAGGCTTGGGGCGGATGCAGATCGGCGATCAGTCACAAGACGTTCGCCCCGGCGACGCCATCGCCATCCCGCCGGGAACCTCGCACCGAATCACCAACATCGGGCAAGTCCCTTTGCGATTGCTGTGTTGCTGTACTCCCGCCTACGAACACGAAGACACCGTGCTGGTCGAATGAGACGACGTCTCAGGCAAACGAGCAGGGAATCATCCACCTTCAACGTTTGCCCAGTTCTGCAAAATTCCGCAGGATCTTGAGACCGTGCTGTTGGCTCTTTTCAGGATGGAACTGAGTCGCGAACAGTTGATCGCAGCAGACCATCGCACAAAATGGCCCGCCATAATCGGCCTCGATCGCCACCACGTCGGGATCATCAGGCACGGCGTAGTACGAATGGACGAAATAGAAGTGGGTTCCTTCTTCGATGTCCCTCAAAATGGAAGACTGATGGCGAATCATCGCCTCGTTCCAGCCCATATGAGGGACTTTCAGGCTTGGAGGCAATTCGAATCGCACCACTTTTCCCGGCAGGATCCCCAATCCCTGATGTTCGCCGCCCTCGTAGCTGACATCGAACAGCAGTTGCAGTCCAAGGCAAATTCCCAGAAACGGTCGACCGGATCGCACCACATCGCAAATCGGTTCGATCAATCCTCGCTGTCGCAGTTCCGAGACAGCATCACCAAAGGCACCCACCCCGGGCAGAACCAATTGATCTGCCGCAGCGATTTCGTCCGGGTCGGCGCTGATCTTCGCCGAGTGCCCTACGCGTTCGAAACCCTTTTGGACACTTCGCAGGTTCCCCATTTGGTAATCGACAATCACAATCATACTGGCCCCTTTTTTCTTTGTGCACCCAAATTAAAGCGCTTGTTGCAAATCAAAAGTGGTGCTTCATGTCATTCGCTGCTGCTGAAGTTTCGATTCTAGTTTTCCAAAGGTCGAAGTCCTAGCCCGGAATATTCGTTACCCGACGCCACCGGTGATTATTTTTGGGAGAGATTTTGGAATGTTGACTTTATTGCGAGTGCCCTCTTGATCGACCGGTCCATCGCCGGTTATATTACGGGCACGTTGACCCGATCTGCGGATGTGGCGGAATTGGCAGACGCGCTAGATTCAGGTTCTAGTGAGCATTACGCTCGTGGAGGTTCAAGTCCTCTCATCCGCACCTTACCTAAATTCTTACAAATAAAGGGCTTGCAGCTACGCGTTGCAAGCTTTTCTGTGCGCCCCGACCGGGGACCTGCCCCGGATGTTTTGCTGACGACGAACTTTGAGTCCAGTGTCAAGGCTGAAGCTTAGTGCCGCATTGCAGGCAGCAAATCGTGGTCAGCACGCGCCGTTGCCGCTTGTGCTTTATGCTTCGACCAATTCCAGCTTGAGTCCCAGGGCGTTTGCAACCGCCTCGATGCTCGTCAGTTCCGTATTTCGGCCATACTCGACATCCTTAACCATATTGGCACTCGGCAGGCCGGCTTTTTTCGCGAGCGCCTCGTAAGTCAGGCTCCGCGCTTTGCGTGCTCGACGCAACTCGGCGGCGATTCCGGTGCGCAGCGGCTGCCGTTTCTGCTGTGCGGGTGGAAACTCCTGCATCACCTGTTCTCGAATCCGGGCATGCCGAGCCTTCTCGTCAGCGGTCAAGGGACGGGTAATCCGCTCCAACTTCTTCTTCGCCATATCGTCCGCTCCTCGCTTCTACGGTTCCGGAACTTCGTAAGCCGTTACCGGCCGCTAGACTGTTGCTCTCGCGCGTGCCGGAGCACGAACTCGACATCAGCCGGGGTCAAATCGTGTTGGTCGATATGCACGACGTTTCCGTCGGGTCCGTCGTCCCAAATGATGCGCAGGAAGTTCACAGAAAAACACCCCGATGACCGTCTTTCCACGTCCCCAACTCGATTCTACCCGATCGCCGACTCAATGGCGATACGAGCATGCAGGCGTGTGGGAAGTAGATGCAGTCGTGGAAGGAAGAGCGAGATCCCATCCTGCGAACCCCTGCTTTGAGTGCGCCGCTGCTTCCCTAACTGGTTGACTTTGGGCGATACGGTGGGCGGCTGGCACCACTCAAGGGGAGAAAGACGGACAAGTTCGCCTATTTGGCGTATCAATGGCGCTCGTCTTCCCGACAGCTACAATAAGAAAATCGTGTGGCCACGATTGGGGGTATTCGTACGTGAAACTGGGCAAAATCCGTACCCCCGTGTTTCATCAACGATCACCAGCAAAAAGATCTTGCTACCTTAATTGACAAGAAACTTCTGGCCGGGTGCTTATTCAGGCGACGTCGAGTTCGATGCCTGGTGTCGCTGCTGGACGATGACGAACCATCCCGTCTGATCGTGCGGGTCGGTCCTGGAGGAAACCAGCACCGGGGCGAAAGCTGCCAGCCAACGGCCGTTGGGATCGCGAGCGACGGGATCTTGATAATCCTCGGGCAGCAAGTTGTCGAACGAGGCTGCCGTCGCGGTGCTTCTGTATTGCCCAACGGCTTGCCGCATAAACCACACGACATCGTCGCTCACGTGTGGCAGGCGTTCCTCTTTCCGGTTGATGAAGTCCTCGTGATGCAAGATCAAGCCTTCTCCTCGAACCCGATGGGGTTGCGGATACTCCCGCTGCAGATAGTACTGGCGCGTTTCCACCAACAGCACGTTCTGCCCCGACGGCAGGTTGACTTGCAGATCTGCGAAACGGCCCAACAGGATCGTCATCGCCAGGATACCGATGGGTTCCTCGTGATCGTCTCGGCGAATCGGAACCGAAAACGCCACGATCAGATCACCTTCGTTAGTGCTTTCCATGGCCGTGGAGTGATGAACGTGCCGCAGGGGAGTCCGCGCGAGTTTTTCAGCCACCTGTTCGTCGTCGTCGTCATGGCCCGCTCCGTGGAAGTAGTCACGGTAGGAGAAATTGACGCCCAGGCTGGAATAACGCTCGCCCGGTTCTTGGTATTCCGGGCTGCGTGCGACCTGGACCCCATGGCGTGACTGGATGAACCAGCATCGGCAGGCGACATCCGGAGGATGCTGCTCGCGGCGCCGGTCGAGCCACTGCTGCAGCGGCTGCCAGGCCGTTTCGTCTTGCGGGTCGGCGTTGACAGCTTCCAGATAATCGTGCATCCGCGGGTCTGCGGCTTCTTTCTCCAAGACGCGCCAGCAGAGATCGAGCTGATTGCCCAGCGTTCGCGCGGCGAACTGCGCAGAGACTTGCAGGCCCTGTTTGCGCAACTGGTGCTCGCTTAATCGAGCCGTTTCCGCCTCGGCGCGCAGACGACTTTCGAGATGAGCTTGCCGCCCCAGCCAAGCGGCGCCAAGAATGCCCGCGACGGTCAGCAGGAGCAATCCGGCGCACAAGGTTTGCGCCCAGGCACGATGCCGCCGCGCCCAACGCGCCAGTTTCCGCGCCGCCGGCTCGCGGTAAACCGACACGGGCAGATCCGCCAAGTAGTTTTCGATATCCCGGGCCAGTTCCATCGCGGTCGGGTAGCGATCCTGGGGCATACGCGACATGGCCTTCAGACAGATGGCCTCCAACGCCCCGGATGCTCGACGGTTCACCTGGGTGGGGCGGGCAAAGTTGCCGCACCGGACACGGTCCAGGCAATCTTTGCCTCCAAAAGGCAGTTGACCCGTGAGGATTTTGTACAGCACGACCCCGAGCGAATAGATGTCGCTGGCCGGCGACAAATCCAAGCTGCCCGAAGCCTGCTCGGGACTCATGAAAACAGGCGTGCCGGCGGCGATACAATTCGAATCGCTGCCGGAACTTGGCATCAATGTCCGTTCCTCGCTGTCCTTGAACACCCCTTGTCTTCCAACCGGCAGCGCCAGGCCCCAATCGACCACGATGGTCTGCCCGTAGCGTCCCAGCATGATGTTCTCGGGTTTGATGTCCCGATGGATGATCCCCCGATTGTGCGCGTAGGCAATCGTCTGGCACACGGCCACAAGGCGCCGCAACAACTCATGAAATTGGCGTTCCCGGTCCGACCGGTCCGCGTCCGTGCGGGTGAGGGCGTAGTATCGCTGGATGGCAGCGTCCAGCGTCTCGCCCTCGATGAACCGCATGGCATAGAATGGGCAACCGTCCTTGGTCTGGCCCAACCCGTAGACGGGAACCACCCCCGGATGTTCCAAGCGGCTCGTCACCTCGGCTTCCAGAAGAAACCGAGTCCGGCTGGCCGGATCGTGCACGACGCGATCGTGGATGAACTTGACCGCCAAATTGCGTTTCAACTGACGGTCCTCCGCCGCGTAGACGACGCCGAGCCCCCCTTCGGCGTGGCGCCGAAAGGCGGTCAACTGGGCAGCCATTGTCAGCGTGCCTGGCACTTCGGACAGGCACGTCCGATCTTGATCGTCCATCGGCAGATGGCGAATCTCCTGGACCACCTGGGGACAGTCGGTAAAACGAGTCAGATACTCGTCCAAAGATGGATGCTCGCCCTTCTGCTTCCGGTGGCGGATCTCCAAGTTGATCAATTCGTACAACAATTTGGACCGTTCCGGTTCTTCCCAGCCGGCCAGGAAATCTTCGATTTTCGCGTCGCGGCCTGCCTCGCATTCCGCTTGAAAGCGTTCGCACGCCGCATCGACTTGGAAGAACGAAGGAGCCGACCGAAGTTCGGTCGCCGATTCCCGTATCTCATTCATGGTTTTCCCCTTGAAGCGAAGCGCGCTGGCGAAGTCGTGCGAGTACTTCGCGGCAGTAACCGTGCAGCCGCAGGTCGATCAATTCCTGTTCCAGACGATCCAGCGATCCACCATCTAGCGAAGCGGCGACTTCTTCCAGCAGGAATTCGGCGAATCTGTCCCGAGCCCTATGCACCAGTACGCGCACGTTCCCGGCGGTATATTTCTTCTCCGACTGCTCTGAAAGTCGCTCGGCCAACTCCTGCGATGTCGCGTCCGGATGCTCGAACCGGCAACGCAGAATCGTGTAAAAGGGACTCCCCCCACTACGCTGCGCGTCGTGGAGCTGTTCCCAGGATCGCGCCAGTAGATTCTCGCGCCAACTGTTGGTGAAATCGACGTCGTTGCCGCACTCATCCACCCCCGCGTCGGCAACTTCCGGCAACTCGTCCGATGTCGGGACCTCGTGCCGACGACGACGCTGGTTGCGACGGTGATGGTCCGTCACCATGCGGAACAGAATTGTCTTCAGGAAGCTGCGGAATCTGCCGTGTTCCGGATCGGCACTCTGGAAATCGCCCCGGACAAAACGAAGGGCGAAATCCTGGAATACTTCGTCGGCCGCATCGGCGTCCCGAAGCGCAGCGATCAGATAGCGGCGCATGGCCCCACCGTAGCGATCAAGCAACGTCTGCTGAGCTACGTGCCGCTGCTGGTCGGCCTGGCCATGAGCCTGGCGGACGATCGACCACTGAGTGGCGATTCGACTGAGGCGTTGGTCGTCTTCCATCCTGCTCTCCCGACTCGGACCATCGACCGATTTCCTTCCCAGCTTCATTTTCGTACAGGAAAGTTCGATTACAAGCACCCTGCCCGACAGATCGACGAATCTTTTTCCTTATTCGACAAACAAAGGATGTCATTACCCACAAACCGTTAGATCAACAAGCTGAAGGGCGATCGAAAACTCCGGCTAAGATCTTCCACGACTCCCAACCATGGGCTCTATCAGAAAGGTGGGGCAGACCCTTTGGAAAGCACTGCCGAAAACTGGAATCGTCGGTGTGCCCGGAGAGAGTCAGCCCCCCATTTCTAACGGAGCCTAACGGAGCCTAACGGAGCTTAATGCGGCCTACGGCTGCAACCCGAGTAGAACGGAATTCATTCCGTTCGGAACGGACAACGAAATAGATTCCGTCCTACAACATGCGCGCACCGTGCGCGAACGTTACAACTGAAGGGCCTAAAACGGCTCGTGTACGATGGTTGCCAAGTGCTTTTTCTGAACGTGCTCCGGCCCGATCTGATTAACGGATTGAGCAATGTGGCCGCGCAGGAGGCGTCGCAGTTCTCGCTCGCTCAGGTGCTGGTCGCAGTTTTCGACCACCACGTTGGGCGTTGCGAAGCATCGGTTGAATCCTTCACCGCCGTCGATGCGGGCGAAGATGTCGTCATCCCGTCCGGTCGGCGTCGGTACCACGAGAGCAAGCGTGTCGTCGCCATCGCCGCCGAGCACCTCGAACGACATGCTGCCGTCATCACCGGGATCGAGATCACGGGCGAAGACGGCAATGAAATCGTTGCCGACGCCTCCGTCAGCCGTGAAGCTGTACCTGCCGTCGCCGACGATTGAGATCTCGCGCAGCAAGGCCAGGATGGTGTCGTTGCCATCGCCGCCGTTCACTTGCACGTCCATGGTGGCCCCGGATTCGATCACCACGCCTTCCTGGAAGTACCAGATCACGCTGTCGCGGTTACCCGTGTCCAGACTGGTGTCGAGGTAGCTGACGACCGTCGCATCCTCCAGGGTGATCACGAGGTAGTCCGCGGTCTTTCCGGATCGCGGGTTGGGCGAATCCGGGACACCAATCATCCTGATATCCGCGAATCCGAGGCTGGCCTCGCCCATGGCCATTTCAAAGCTGGAATCGCCGAAGCTGAGGCTGGTATTCAGCCAGCCGGAGACATGCACGTCCGTCATGCTGAAGCGAGCGAACTGCGGTTCAGGCCGTGCCGATCGCGTGATGCCCGGATCGGAATCGTTGAAGTTCGTCCATTCCACACTGTGGACCGTGGCGCCGGCCAGGGCCATATCGAACCTCATGTCGCCAATCCACACGGCCTGGACGAGTTCACCATCGCTTCTGAGCCCGGCTTCCTTAACCGAAACGCGCGGCGTGGGATCCCCTGTGTCCAGGATGATCGTTCCAATGTCCCAGTGGGCCGTCGCCCCGATGTGCACGTGAATGTCCGTCAGATTGGTGCGGCTGCCACGTCCATGCACCTCCTGTTCCAGTGAGAACGAGCCGAATACATCAAGGCCTTCCAGCGCCGTCTCCCAGCCTTCGTTGACGTTCGTCAGGGATTCGATCGCGACGTCATTGGAATGCAGGACTCCTCGCTTCAGCACGATATCCTCCGCCGCCAGAGCAACACTGCTGTCGCCATCCGTTATCGCGACGGAAAGAGCCTCCGCGCTCAGGTCCTGCATGGTGAACGTACGCCGCACGGGCACGAAGATCGGCTCATCGGCTGGCCGCACGGGCTGCTTCGGCAGGCCGAGCACTTGCTGGAACTCGAAGCTGCCCAAAGTCTTCTGCCCGATGGCGACGATCACGAATTCCGCCGGCTTGCGGGCATTTTCCTCCGGCGGATTGTCCTCGATTCTCATTTCGAACCGATCCGCGGGGTTGCCCATGATGATGACCTTTGTCTGGCTGGGCACGCGGCCCGGCACGCTACTTGGCCCCTTCCATTTGGCAGGCCAGGCGTGGGAGAAGTTCCATTGCTTGACAACGTCGTTGCGCCCCTCGCCCAGGTCCAGCAGGAACGCTGCAGCAACGGGCTCGCGGGTATCGCCGTGAATCTCAACGCGGTTGTTCCCGTTGCCGGTGCGGTAGTTGGCGGTAACATTGCTCGGACTGGTCGGTGGGCGACGGCCGCGCCGGCCGTCGCCGAAGCGCACTTGTGCGTGGTTGTCCCCGTCGCCCAGTTCAAGGCGTTGATGCACGAAGTCGAAGTCGCTGACGTAGAACTGGACGGTGTTATTGCCATCGCCGGCACGAACCGACGCGTTCATCTTGGCCGGGTCCAGGCCCAAAAGCTTCGGATCCAGTCCGCGATTGTCCGCAGTGACCGAGACGTCATTGTCCCCGTCGCCCAAGTCGATCGCAATATCGATTTGCTTCGAGTTGTTGGAGGCCTCGACTTTCACGGAGTTGTTCCCACGTGGGGCGTGCAGGTACATGTCCATGAGGGCCACCCCGTCCGTACTGACATCGACGAAATTGTTCCCACCGCCCAGGACAACCTCGTACACAGCCTCGAACTTTCCAAAGTTCAGCGTGAAGTGCTCCTGGGGGACATTGCTGGCCGCCTGAGGAGGAAGATTGACAAAGCCCGGAACTGTCTCACGAGCGGCCCGGTTTGTGTTTTCCAACTGGATGCGATTGTCTCCGTCGCCGGCGGTGATGCTGCTCTCGACGAGCATGTGCCGCGCGGAACTGACAACGTAACCGCCGAAGTGGTTGTCTCCTTCATTGAGGTCCGCGTCCAGCGAAACGGCGCCCTGCTGCAGCCGGATCCCCGTGTAATCGGCCAGGAGTTCGACCTCATCGCGCCCGATTCCGCCGGTGAGCTGCACATCCACACCCACACTGCGCGGCGTGAAGCTCTTTCCCAGTACCAGGCTGCGATGATCGGGTCCGGATTCGCGATCGCCGCCCTCGCCGTTCCAAGTCATGCCGAGGACGTACGGTCGGTCGGGGTCGCCGTGCTCGAAGTGGACGAGCACTTCATCGGCCTGCTCGGGGCCGGCCGTGCCATTGGCTGTCAGTTGGTAAAAGGCATTCAGCGCCGGCAGGGCGGTGCTGTTCCACTGGATGTCGACGACGTCGCTGCCGGCGCCGGTGTCGATGAACATCGAAACACAAAGCTGATCCCGTGCGGCAGAAAAGGCGCCTCTGGCTCGTCCGGCGGCCCTCGAATCATCCGGGGCAAGCAGATCGAACGATACGCGCACGACATCATCCCCGTCGCCGGTGAGGATGCTCAGGTCGATGTCGGCGACGACCAATTGCTCGTAATCAACAATGTTGTCGCCCTGATCGGCATCGATAACGATCGTATGCACCGGATCGCGAAACAGTTCCTCCACTCCGTCCACTCGCACAGCCACCCCATCGCGCGTGTAGCTGACGTGGATTTCGTTGCCGAGCGTCGTGCCGACGACCCTGAGGACCCCATGATTATGGGTGCCCCCGCCGCTCGACAGAACCATTCCCTCCGCCGCTCCGCCCGGCACAGCCGCCCGCGCCCCACGCCAAGCACCGTGGGATTGCGTGTCAGCGATCGCTTGGGCTCCCTCGACGCCGGCGTTCGTGTTGTTGCTCATCCCAATGCCCGGGCCGAAATCCAAGACGTCGGTCGCGGAGAGCAATGCCCGTGGTTCCAACCGTTCGAAGCATGGGCAGTAGCCGCGGCCGTTGGCGCGGCGTCTGCGCCGCCGATGAGTGATACGCGAGGATGAGCCAAGAGCCGCACGTATAAACCTGGAAAACGTGGCGTTCATTTTCCCGCCCTTTCGGTAAACAGAGTCGAGTGCGAATATTGAAGAGAGAAGCCTTTTCCCTGCGGATGGCCTAAGAACTTTAAGCGTCGTCCGCCAAGATAACAACCCTCCCGGATCATGGCCCGACCCCCCGCCATTTTTTCCGTCTTTTCCAGCTCTTCGTGTTGTTGGAACGTGACGTTTCTTGTTCCCAAGAGGCCACACTCAAAAACAGCTCGAACCCCCTGCTTACAGGTTGTACGTAGAACAAGAACGGGATGTGACTCATCGGCCAGACCGCGGCGTTGACTGGCCGTTGGGAACGAAAGCACTTGGCGGACGGTCCACGGGAAAAGGCTGTGAAACAATCGGGGAAAGCACCTTGGCGATCCGTGTCTTTCCACGGTTTTCGCAGTTTCCGCTCGGAGCCAGTCCCGTTTTTTTCACCGTCCCGAAGCGTCGATTTCGGGCAGCAGGAGGATTCCGCCGGTCCAATTTCCTTGCGGCAACTCGATCGTTTGTCCGGCGGCGATCCGACGGCGGTACACTTGCATCCTGGTGCGTCCGCCGTCGGTGTAGTGGAATGTCAGCTCGGGCTCGGCTTCCCACCCGCTGGTATTGATACCCGTTTGACCGGAGGCCGTGGCCATGGATAGGGTCAGCTCCCGTTTCGCGGTGACTCGAATCTCGGCTCTTACGCCGCCGAGGGTTTTTGTGAACGAGCGACCTTGCAGAGGCTCGGGCACCCGCTGCCACACGTAGTTGCGATTGCCGAAGGCGACGGCGTCGTTGGTCAGCGTCCCTTCGGCAAAACCGCGGCCTTCGACCAGTAGATCGTCGCGCTCGATACGAGCCGGGAGCGCGGGGCCGATGGAGTCGGGGGCGGCCACCGAATCGGCGATGGTCAGGTCGCGGAAGTTCTCGAAGCGGTGGAACGTCAAGTGGTTGGCGTCGTGTGCGTTGCGGGCGCCGCCCAGGCCATCGTCGTAGGCGGTGCGGATGGCGGCGATCAGATCGTCGCCTTCGAATACCCAGTCGGGATATTGGAAGCCATGATGGACCACATCCGGATGATGCAGCAGGATGCAACGAATCTGCCAGTGGATCAGATCGTCGGACCGCAAAAGGGCCAGGGTGTTGCGAACCGAACCGGCATTCCGCTCGGTGTGGCCCATCACGGGATTGGTCAACGACCAGTAGGCGTTCGTCTGGGGATCGAACCGGATCGTGAATTTCTTGGCCCCGCCGGGCAGGTCGATGAACCCGGTTTCGGGATCGAACGTCGCGGTCCGCCCGTCGTCGCTGATGGAAACGATGGCGGCTTTACCCGCGATGCGGCTGGGCGCCTGGACGTTCACCCGCAGGACGTTCACCACGCGGCCATGCGGATCGACCACCACGTTGCCCTCCAGCCAGCCGCGGAACTGGCCGTCCAGCCAGGCCGGATCGCGGGGAATGGCGTTGGTTGCCGTCCAGTTGTCGGCGACCAGCAGGTCGGCGTCGATGGGCGCGGACATCATGAATGCCCGGAACGAGTGCCCCCAGCCGCCACCGGATTTCTCGTCTTCCATCGTCCGCCAGATCCGCCCGGCATGGACCAGCACGGGCATCGGAGCGGTGTGGTAGGAAATGTCCGGGAACAGCAGCCCGCTCGTCTCGTCCTTGGCCCGGGTCCAGGTCCGCCCGCCGTCGGTCGAACGGCGGATGACGCAGTGCCCGTGATTGTGACCGGCGCTGGTGCCCATCATGTAGACCGCGCCGCGATGATAGAAGATATTGGCCCAGAACAACCCGTCGACGCGGGCCATGTGCTCCCAAGACTGACCGCGGTCCGTCGAGCGGTACACGTGGGTGATCGCGCTGGTGCGTTCGGTGCTGCGAGGCCCGAATTCATCGTGCTTGGCCAGATAGCTGCCGTCGGGCATGATCAGAATGCCCGGCGAACCGATGTAGATGCCGGACTCGGCTGGCGAGTGGGCGATCACGACGCCCGGCACTCGGCTGTGATCCGGCTGGGCCGAGTCGTCGCCTCGGATCGGCGATGCGGCGGCGGCCAGCTTGATCGACAGAATGACTGCGGTGGCGGTGAGGATGTATTTCATGGTTGGGTTCTTTCTTCTGGTTGCCAAATGGTCGCCGCGATGTACCGGTATCGCGGAAGATCGGGCTTCAATGCATGGTTCCAGTAATAGACGATCACCAGGTGCCCGTCCGGGCGGCGGACAATGCGAGGATAACCGACGTCGGTGTTGGCGCCTTCGTCGCCCCGCAACACGATCTCGTCGCTCCACGACTGGCCTTCGTCCCGGCTGATCCGCACACAGACGCTGGAGCCCTGACCGCTGCCGCGCCGGAAGACGTACGCCAACACCAGGCGGCCGTCGGGCAATTGCAACAGAGCTGGCGGCGAATTCACATTGTCCGATACGGGATCGCTGAGCGGCTGCCACGTTTCCGCGTTGTCGTCCGACCGGTAGCTGGTCAGACGCGTCGCCCCACTCTGACGATGCCGGATGACCGTCAGCAGCCGTTGGGGCGAGAGCCGCACCGAGGACGGCATGATGGCGAAATCCCGCTCGGCCGCCGGTTCCGGCCCGATCCACGCGATCCGCTGCCAGGTGACGCCTCCGTCTTCTGTCCTGGTGACGGCGATCCGCCCTTCGCGTCCGTCGCTTTTCGCTGCGGTCAGAAAGACCAGCATCTCGTGTCGCCCGCCGACCAAGTAATCGGTACGAGCGGCAAACCCGTGGGTATCGAGGTCGGGGAATGGGAACGCGCCGGACCAGGATTTCCCGCGGTCGTAGGTGTAGTAGAAATGCGAGGGTCCGTTGTGATTGTTCTCGCGCTGCAGCAGGAACGCGAAATCGGGGTGAGTGAAATCGATCGCCGCGGTCAACTTTTCCGGCGTCTTCGCACGCTCGCCCACGCGATGGTCATGCGCTTCGGCGGTGATCCCTTGCGCGTAGGCGTCTTCGATGGTCCAGGTTTCGCCGCCATCCAGGCTGCGAGCCAGCATGTTCCGAGCCGTGGGGCGGTCGTAGGTGTGGCCTCTCACGTCCTTATGATCCGCCTGGGTGTAGCATACCAGGATCTCGTTCCCCCAGATCCACATCCCGCCGTTGGCAGGCCAACCGCCGAACCGTCCTTCGGCCGAGAACACTCGCAGGTGGCGGGCGGCGGAGGAATCGGCCGCCGGCCCGGGGTTGGGCTGTTGGAGCCACGCCAGATTGAAGCGGTAGTGCAGACGGCTGGAGATCAGGTGGATCATCCCGTCGGGCGTCTGGGTAGCGGCCAGGTACCCGCCGTGCTCGGCGCGGGTCGGCGACGCCGTGAAGGCTCCCGTCCAAGCCCCTCCGTCATACTCGCCTTTGCCAGGCGTCAGCAGCTTGCGCACCGGCCACGTCTTTCCTTCATCCAGCGATAGCGCAGCGAACATGCCGACGCCGCGGAACGATTCGCCCCGGGCATCGACGAACTCGAGCCCCGTCGTATCGTTCCGCTCGCCGGTAAACGAGACCAACAGCAGCGGGCCTTCGTGCAATCGCATCAGCACCAGACGCTGGCCGCTACCGATGGGCGGAAACTCGCTGGCCTGGTACGTCCACGTCTTTCCTCGATCTTCCGAAATGCTGATCGGCATTCGTCCGTCGATGGCTTGTCCACGACCCAAGGCCAGCAACCGTCCGTCCTTTAATTCGACCACCCCGGCATGAATGCCGCGGATGTCGCCGCCCGGATCGGTCCAGGTTTCGCCTCCGTCGTCGCTGATGTGAAGCGCCGTAGGGCCTTGTCCTGCGGGCGTGGCGTCGCAGGGTTGGATCAACGCGCCGTCTGCCGTCTGTTTCATGCCCGCGATGACCTGATGCCGCCGCTGATAGTTCGCACCGGACGAAACGGGTCGAGCCACGGACCATGTCACACCGTTGTCGCGGCTGGTTCGGTGCAACAAGGCCAAGTGCTCCCAGCCCGTCGCGCCTTCACGCCCCATGCCGTTCATGTGATGTAGCGTGCCGCGGCCGTCATGAAACAGGCTGTTGCCGTGCATGTTCCGGTCGGCGGCCTTGAAGAACTCGCTGGCCGGTTCCCACTGGTTGCTTCCCGCCCGCAGCCGACTGGCCAACACGGTCAATTCCGTTCCCTGCTCGCGCCGAGTCGTGTACCAGATGGCCATCAGATCACCGTTGGGCAACCAGGCGATATCCGGCTGATGATTGTGCGAGTAGAACGGTTCACCGGCATCTTCCGGAGGCGGGATCACGAACACGATCGGGGGTTGGAAGTACGGCTGGTCCATCGGCGGGCCGTTCGACCAGTCGTGTGGTTCCTGCGAGACGTCGCGAGCCCAAAGCGGCAGCGGATCGGCCGCAATCGGTTCGATCTCCGCCACTCGATCGTCGCGGTCCGTCACATGGAAATGCCGATAAGTCAGCGCGGGTTCTGACGCGACGGCCCCTTGCCCGAAAAAAGCAACGCCCAGCGTGGTAGCCAAGATCAACGAACCGAGCCGAAAAAAGCGACGCATGATGTTTCCTCCGATCAGGATGCTTGGGATGCTTGGGATGCTTGGACCTTCTTGCCGAAAAACAGTTTCGCATTCAGGTCATTGTATTGCATTCGCGGGCAATGCCTAGCAGGCAAGCACTTCGCAAGACTGATCCGGACCCGGCCTGGTATTACTTGATGGAGCCGGGCGGTGGGGGGCGGAAGTCGTTTTCGGACAAGCTCGTTCCCAGATGGATGGTTGTTGGCCGAACACGACTCCCGCCCCCGTTGCGGCCCCCATGCAAGGCCGCCTCAATTGGCAAAAAACGTGTGGCTGGGTGCTTAGATTCCCGCGTCAAGCGGTTGGAGTCTTCAGTCGTAACGTTCGCGCACGGTGCGCATGTTGTAGAATGGAATTCCTTCCGTTGTTCATTCCGAGCGGAATAAATTCCGTTTGTTATGCCGCTTCACTTTCGATCATTCGCATCAGTTTTTCATATTCATAGTGTTCCGCCAGATTGCAGAAGACCTGCGCAGCCTCCGGGTCGATCTCACAAACTTGATCGAGCAGGGCCAGTAGCCGCTCCAGATCGGCGCTGACCACCGCCGATCGGACGTGGCTCAATAGTTCCGTGGGCCAATGGGCCACATCCACCTTGGGCAGGTCCAGGGTGTCGGGGACAGCGGGTACAGGGTCCGTGCTGGCATGCGGATCGTCGTACACAAACTGTACTCCTAAGAGCTGGCCGATCTGCTCCAAGAGTTCTTCGCTACGGAACGGTTTTCCGAGGAAGACATCCGCACCGGCTGCCAGCGATCGCTGTCGGCTTTCTTCAAACGCGCCGGCCGTCAGCACCAAAATTTTGGCGCGTTGCCCCTCGGAGTTCGACCGAATCCGCTGAATGACCTCGTAACCATCCATCCCGGGCATCCAGAGATCGAGTACCAGCAGGTCCGGCCGCCAGCGTTGGTAGGCTGCCAACGCGCTGGGGCCATCGACCGCTTCATGCGCGTCGAAACCCAACTGGCTGAAGGTGTCGCACAGCAACGCGCGACTGTCCTGGTGGTCATCAACGACCAGGATTCGATAAGTCGCCTGCCCATCCACCACACAGCGAACAGCAACTCGTCGAAGCTGCGGGACCAGATCCGCGGCTTCGACGGACGACAAGCGGATCGCAACGCGCCATCCGCCCTGCGAGTCCGGTTCGCTGGCGACGCGCACTGCGACTCGTCCTCGATCGGTGAACTTGACCGCATTGGCGACCAGATTGACCAGCACTTGGCGCAGCTTATTCTCATCCGTCGTCACCCGGCGAGGCAGATCCTCATTGCGCGGCAGGGCGAATTCCAGCCCCTTCCCTTCCGCTCGATCCCGGAACATCCACTCCAAATCATCCAGCACTTGATAAAGGTCGCATTGAACCGGCTTCAAAGTCACTCGGCCGGCTTCGATGCGCGACAGCTCGAGAATATCGTTCAGCAAACCCAGCAAGTGTTGGCCGTTGCGATTGATCGGCTCCAAACGCTGGTGATGTCGAGCGGAAAGGTCCGGTTCGCGCAGCAGCAATTGCGAGAAGCCGAGAATGGCGTTCATCGGCGTACGGATCTCGTGAGACATATTGGTCAGGAAAATGCTCTTGGATCGATTCGCTGCCTCGGCGGCTTGCCGAGCCTGTTCGGCTTGCTTCATCATGTCCAAGGCGACTTGCCGGGCCTCTTCCAATTCGGCGGTCCGCTGCTGTACGCGTTCGTCCAACTTGGCATTCAGTTCGCGCAGCGCCCGCTCCGCCTGTTGGCGCGCCGCTCGTTCTTCGGCGGCGGTCAAGGCGTTTTCGATGGCGGGCACCAAGCGTTCCAGACGCTCCTTCAAGACATAATCCGTGGCTCCCAGACGCAGGCAGTCTACCGCTTGTTCACCAGTTAACGCACCGGACAGCACCAGTATCGGGGCGGAAGGCATGGATTGGATCGCCAGTTGGATCGCCTTCCAGCCATCGTATCCGGGGATTCCATAATCACACAACACCAGGTCGTAGGACCCCCGTTCCACCGCCGACTCGAATGCTTCCCAGCCGTCAACCCACACGATCTCGCAGATCAACCCGTCGGAACGAAGACGGTGGGCGATCAACTCGGCATCCAGCGGACTGTCCTCAAAATGCAGGATGCGAAGGTTGGGCTTCATGGTGATCGAAGTCTTTGAGCCTGGAAGACGACGCGATATTCTCGATCCGGATCGCAGCGGCGAGGATTGGGGATCAGCACGAAATCATCGGTCACGACCGTCTGCAGATCATGACCTTCCAAGACGCGGATCTCGGTCACGCGATGCGGAAGGAAATGGATGATAGGTCGCCAGCCTCGTTGCGATCCGTTGGTGTTGACGGGCTGGAATGAATCCGCCCCGCGTTGGGGGATTACGGTGAACGTATAGCGATCCCCTTCGATCTTCAACTGCTGTTCGTAAGCCCTGGGGGCATCGGCCAGACGTGCTTCCCATTTCGGATCGCCGTAAAAGGCCAGGACATCGCGGTCGAATAGCAGGCCGCGTCGCTCCTGGCCAGACGCGGTTTGCAACCGATGGACCAGGGCATGGTGATTGGCCAGAAACGCCTCGGCGAACGTGTAACGTCCCGGTTGTTCGACAAAGTAATCCAAGCAGCCCCATCCGGCGTACCCGAACCACGTGGGCACGGTATAGCCGATCATCTGCTTGACGCCCACCGATTGCATCCAGGCCAACGCCATCGCATCCGGGCCGTCGATGTGTCCCATCAGGCAGTTGCCCACCGCCATGTAGACCTTGGGGTTGGGCGAGTGGATCTCGTGGCGTTCCGATTGCGTGTCCTCGCCCCACATCCGTCCGGCTTGCGAACGGAAAAAGCCGTTGCGGTAGGTGAACCCGATCATCCACTCACGCTCGGTCGCATGTCCCGAGGTGATGAACAGATCGGGCTGGTAATCATTCAGCGTTTCGACCAGGGCTGCGGTGGAATCGACGGGACCTTTTCGTAACTCCAGGTCGCCGCCGGGCCGCCGATGCACCTGTTTTCCCGGAACGAGTTCGTCGTACCAGCGGCCTTCGGTACAAGCCTCCAAAGCAAACTCGGTGCCTGCCGCGACCTTGTGAATGACCAGCGGTTGATCGTGCTCGGCGATCGCCAGGGCCCCAGCGGCGTCGAAGCCCGTCACGATGCCCCACACGGTATCGGTATAAGGGTCGTCGTCATATTGCCGCGTCATTTGGTGCACGGCTGCGACAAACTGTCGGGTTGCTTCGTCTGGCGTGGCCACGAAACACGTATAACGAGGGTGCCAGGTCTGCAAGTCCGGCAGCGATTGCTCCACCGAATCGTGATAGCGGACGACGCGGCCCTGGTGTTTCTGCTGCAGGGCGTCGACGACCGCTCGCCAGGCTTCATCCTGAAAGGTGGCCTCCGAGACGACGATGGCGTAGTCGGCGGCTCTCGCCGGCGTGATCGGCAGCCATGCGACTACCGCTGCAAAGATGACGGTTCGGGCAAATGAACTCATGGGCGAAACCTCCTTGCCTGAAGTATCGCCCGTTTCGGCCGCCAAGTACAGAGGGAGGGCCTCAGTTCATCGAGATGGGGGGCGTGTCGTCGCCGTCGCCATCGCTGTGACGCATGACTTCCATCCAGGCCATTTTTACCAATCCGACCAGGTCGCGTACATCCATTCCTTGAGCCGCATGCATTACCGTGGCCGTCGAGGCGTGGTTGTTCGGCTCTACGGCCACCAGGACGAATCGCGTCCGACGGCGGCGAAGTTCTTCGACCATGTCGTTCAGGGTTGCCAATTCCAGATCCATGACGTGTTCCTTTTAAAGCTGCGACCGAGCCATGCTCGGACTGGTCTTCAATTGAAGCGATTCGATCCACCGCCGGACTCGATCACGGGAAAGCAAACCGACCAGTCCGCTGGCATCAGCGACGGGCAGGCTGCCAAGCCCCATTCGTTCCATTTCGGTGTAGGTTTCCAACAGGGCATCGTTGCGCAACACGGTCGGGACATCTCGCCGCATCAGTTCGGCGGCCGTCCGATCCCGCTGCCCGGACGCCATCGCCATCAACACATCCGCGTCGCGCAACATACCCACCAAACGCTGACCCTCCAGCACGGGAAAATCCCTCTGATTCGTCCTTGGCATCCAGGCTGCCAGATCAGCCGCCCGGGCATAGGACGGCACGGTGAGGAATTGCTGCTGCATCAGGTCACCCGCCTGGACAATCTCGGCTTCCACCACCGGCTGCATCCGCACCATCATCGCCTCGCCGCGAGCCCCTAAGAAGACGAACAACGCGATCAGGATCAACAATGGATTACCGAACAAGCCCAGAAAACCGAACAAGACGGCCATCACGGTTGCCACAGATGCCGCCCAATCGGTCGCTCGCGTATACGGCATCATCATCGCCAGCACCGAACGCAGCACGCGACCCCCGTCCATCGGAAAGGCCGGTAGCAGGTTGAAGATTACTAGAGCAATGTTGGCCCAGAACAATCGTCCCAGAAACGACCCGCTCAGCACATCGCTGTCCAGCAAGGTGGCCGCGCCGTTGGGTGCGACCAACGTCCCGACCAGGATCGATGCTGCGATCACAACGTTCACCGCTGGCCCAGCGACGGCGATCACCAATTCCTGGAGCGGCTGTCGAGGAATCCGTTGCAAACGGGCAACGCCGCCGATCGGCAGCAGCGTGATGTCCTCGGTTCCGATTCCGAAGCGTCGAGCCGCCAAAGCATGCCCCAGTTCATGCAGCACCACACAACCAAAAATCGCCAGGATGAAGAGGACCGCTGCCAGCGCAGCCTGAGCGCCGGCCATCGATCCGACGGACCAAGCCACAAAAGCAGGAAGCAGCAAAAAGGACCAGTGAATCCGAACACGGATCCCTGCTAATCTTCCAAGTTCCCATCCTCCGAACATCGCTGTACCTCCCGAACTACATTTCAGAACGGCAGTGTTCCTATGACGTAATAGCAAGCTGCAACGTTCATGCCAAGTCGGAAAAATCGGAGCAAATCGCGGTTATTCAAGAGAAATTCGGAAGAAACCGAGGCAATCATCCTCGGTTAGGGCAAATTGCCCCAACGGTAGCAGCCCATTGATGGTTCCCCCCAACGTCGTCGGTTAGACGGGGGACATCAAACGTCTACCCCTATCGAGATATGTTTGGTTTCCAGGTAGGCATCCAGCCCCTCGACCCCCAGTTCACGGCCCCAGCCGCTGTGCTTCAACCCGCCGAAGGGGCATTGACTGGTCGCCGGCACCGTGTGGTTGATTCCGATCGTTCCGGCTTCGATATTCTCTGCCAATCGCCACATGCGAGAAAGGTCGCGAGTGAAGGCGTAAGCGGCCAGTCCGTAATCCGTCTCGTTGGCCTGTTGGACGGCCTGGTCTTCGTCCTCGAACGGAGCGACGGGCATGATCGGCGCAAAGGTTTCCTCGCGCATGCACAGCGCATCCGTGGGCACTTCGGCCAGCACGGTCGGTTCAAGGAAATGCCCCCGGGCGCCGGCTTCCCAGCGTTTGCCGCCGCACAGCACCCGGGCGCCTCGAGTTTGGGCTTCTTCGATGTGCTTCAAGGCGTTTTCCAATGCTCGCGCATCGATCAGCGGCCCGATTTCGACGTCCGGCTCGAAGCCGTTGCCCACCTTCATCTCGCGCGTGCGTTCGACCAGTCGCCGTACGAATCGATCGTACACCGCGACGTGGACGTAGACGCGGTTGGCTGCGATGCACGATTGTCCCGTATTGCGAAATTTGGCGATCAGCGTGCCTTCGACGGCTTGGTTGATGTCGGCATCGTCAAACACCAGCACGGGAGCGTGACCGCCCAGTTCCAAGGACAGCTTGGTGACCGATTCGGCAGCGCCGGCGATCAACTTGCGGCCCACTTCGGTCGAGCCGGTAAAGCTGATCTTGCGGCAGATCGGATTCTCCAGGAATTCGGCGGCGATCCGGGGCGCCGCACCGACCACCACCTGGAACACGCCCGCAGGCACCCGGGCTTCCGCGACCGCTTCCGCCAGCAGCAGGCAGCTCGACGGCGTGGCGCTGGCCGGCTTGACGATCACCGGGCAACCCGCTGCCATGGCCGGGGCTGCCTTGCGTACGGCCAGCATCAGGGGAAAGTTCCACGGGGCGATGGCGCCGACCACACCGATGGGCGAACGGACGACCAGATGCCGCTTGTCCGGAACCTGGTGGGGAACCACCCGACCGTACATCCGCTCGGCCTCGGCGGCGAACCAGCGAAAATGGTCGATCGTGATCGCCACCTCGCTGTGGCTCTGCGCCAGGGGCTTGCCGTTCTCCAGCGTGATCGTTCGGGCCAGTTCGTCGCTCCGTCGCTGCAGGTTTTCGGCGATGGCGTTCAAGGTTTGGCCTCGCCGCTGGGCGGGCGTTTGCCGCCAGTCGCGCCAGACGGATGCCGCATCCTCCAGCGCCTGACGCACCTGAGCCCTTGACACGGTGCCCACCATGCCGACGCGGGCGCCGTCTGCCGGATTGATGACCTCCAGCGGATTCTCAGGCTCGATGTACTTGCCGTTCAAGAACGGGGAACGTACGGGAACAACTTGTTCGCTCATGTTTCGGCTCCTGTCAACGTTTGGAGGAGATAGCGTTCGGCGATCCGGTAGAAGGTCACCATCGATCGGATATCAATCCATTCATTCCCACTGTGCAAATTGCCGACTTCGGGACGCGTCATCAGCACGGGAATGTTGTGACGACAGATGAAGCGAGCGTCGCTGCCACCTGACTCGCGAGTTTGCCGAACTGGGCGTCCCGTCATCTGCTGGGCCAGCGTCACCCACAACGGGTTCGCAGCCAAGTGGGTAGGGTCGTCGCCGATCAATACCAGGGTTTCGATCCCTTCGCCCAAGTTGGCCCGTACGATGTCCATGATCGACGCCATCGTAAAGGGAGGCGGAAAGCGGATGTCCAACAACACCTCGGCTCGTTCCGGAATCCGGTTGACGGTCTGGTTCTCGGTTCGCAAGATCGTCGGAACAACGGTCGGGTACCAGTGGTCGTCACTCTCGTCGTCCCACAAGGCGGCGAAACGCTGGCGGATGCGGCCGACGGTTTCCGTGATGGTGTCCAGAGCATTCGCGGCCAGCCAAGGCCGCGCCGCATGACCGGCTCGACCGTGGGCGCTCAGCCGCACGTGCAAGACTCCCTTTTCTTCGATTGTGACCCGATCCAGACCGCCGCCATCGGGAAGGAACACCTGACCGCAGCGCAAATTCGCTTCGCCGAACAGATACCCCGTCCCGTCCAAGCCGCCGATCTCCTCGTCCGAGGTCACCGCGATCCCCAACGAAATCCCGGGATGACGGGTGTGCAGGCTGCGAAACAATTGCATGAGAATGGCCAGTTGGCCTTTCATGTCGCCACAACCGGGTCCGTAAATCCTGCCATCGACGATCTGCGCACGATACTCGACATCCTCCGGCAACTCGATGACATCCAGATGGGCCGCCAGCAACACATCCGGCGCCTGGCAGCCTTCGGGCAATGCGACCAGACTGGGGTGGCCACGATGATGGTAGTCCCGGATCTCCACACCGTCGATCACGTCGATATGATTGCGGACGAACTGGTAGCACCGCATCCGCTCGTGCGGTTGCGAAGCCGTGCTCGGAACGATCACCAGATCGCGAGTCAATTCCACCAGCCGGTCTTGAAGTGCTTCGTCGTCCAGGTACTCAGTCACGGTCATAGTCCCATGCTACCGGTAAGAGTTGCGCTGATTGGTTCAAATCCGCGAGACACTCGTCGTGCTCGGACCCCAGGCACAGAAATTGCCCCTTGCGGATTTTACCACACGGTCCGGGATTGAAGTTGATAGGCAGGATACCACGAGAACGGTCGGCCAGAAACAGACGCCCGTCGCGGCGCAAGATATCGAGCAGATCCGCACTGGCCACCGGCGGCTCGAATACCAGATTTCGCATCAACCACGCCCCCCCCGGACGGAAGTTTCTTGCGAGCACCGCCGGATAAGTCGCGCCGGTCACCCGAGCGTTGACCTCGCACAAGATCACGTCCAAGCGTTGATCGCGTCGAACGACCAGAAAATCGGCACTCGCCGTCCCGCGATAACCATGCTGATGCAGCCATCGACCCACCGCCTCGGATTGCTCGCGTATTGGCCGTTGGACCTCCGGCATGGTATCCCAGTAAGGTGGTGGTGCGATGTTTCCTTGGTGGATGCTCTCCGCACTCAAGATCTGTTCCGTCACGTCGTACAGATGGACGGATGTATCGTCCAGGAACATCTGCATGCTGGGTGAACCCACTCGCCGCAGCCCGGATACGTGATCGTCCAGCCAGCCCTGAACCAGGCAAGGCCCTTCGAAGAACCAGTGGTCCAGTACCCGTCGGACGTCCGGCCCAGCGGCGTCGAGCGTCACCATGCCGATGCCCGAAGCGCCGATCTGAGATTTGATGACCACGCGATGGTAACCTTGGGCATGCAACTCGGCTGCCGCCTGGACGATGTCCGACCGGGCCTCTGCCAGATACGTGTCGAAAACCGGGAAGCCCTGCTGCTGCAAGAAACGATGGACCGAAAGCTTGTTGTTCCCCAGACGACTCGCCTCGGTGGACACCAGCGTTCGTTTTCCGAAGGCAATGGCTGTGGCCGTCAGGATCGGGTCCGTCACAAAACCGTCGATCCAGTCCGCCGGATGATCGGCAATCTGCTGCCAGATCCGGGCCGTCGAGTCGTTGCCCAGCAGGCGCCGGTTCGCACCGATCAGACGTTCCGGCAATTGGAGATACTGCTTGTGAGGCAGGATGATGCAGCAGGGAATCGTCAGACCAAGATCGTCGGTAAAGTACTTTAACAACAGAGCGTCCGGTTCTCGTTCCAGTACCAGCAGATTGTCCGGACCACGGAACAGCAAGTTGATCAACGGGCACAGACGGCCGCCGTACGTTTCAATCTGGCCCACCTGAGTCGCCAGTTCCTGAATCGCATCCTTGTTCCCGAAGAACAGCGCCAACAAATTGGCAAAGAAGACAACGCTGCGATCCCAAAACAACGGCAATTGTCCCGGCGCGTACGAGATTTGCGTCTCCATCGTCTCGGACGGCGTGCCCACGGTACTGTTCATGCTCTTGTCTGATTTCCGTTTGTCTGAGGAACGGTACGGTCTTTTGTGAAATGAAACACCCCTACGACCGACGCAGCAGATGGGTAAGAAAGCCGTAAATCGCGATCACAACGAAACAGATCAACGGCAACACGAACGAAGCGCTGACCGCCGGCATCGTCAATGCACCCAGTGTGATATTGCCGGCGGAGTCCCCCCAGTCGATGATCGTGCCTTGCAAGGGTGGCATCAACGCCCCGCCCACGATTGCAAAAATCAACCCCGCAGAACCCAACTTGGCGTCTTGGCCCGTCCCGGCCAGAGCGATGCCGTAAATGGTGGGAAACATCAACGACATGCACGCCGATATCCCGATCAAACTGTACAGCCCGGCCATCCCGGGCAGGAACATGGTTCCCAGTGTCAACACGGAACCGCCCAACGCCAAGACCATCAGCAAACCGCCCGGCGAGACATATTTCAACATGTAAGTGCAGAGAAACCGGCTGGAGCAGAAGATGATCATGGCGATGATGTTGTATCGCTGCGCTTCGGGCAGACTCATCTTCAGATTCGCCATCGCGTAATGGATAATGAACGTCCAGCACATGATCTGAGCACCCACATAGAACGTCTGAGCGACGACACCGCCCAGGTATCGCCAGTTACGCACCAGTCGGCGGACGGTCTCCAGCAGATGCACGTGCCGATCGTCGCCTTCGACCTGCGGCAGCCTGGCGACGGCAAAGACCGCCAGCATGGTCAGCACGACCAGCGCGATGACCACGTACGGGCCGCGGATCGTGACCAGATCCTCGGACTGCATCGCTTGATGAGCCACCGGTTCGGAGTCGCGGAAATCGCGTAGCGCCTGGTCGATACGATTGTCGATCTCGCCGGGCAGCAACTGCGCGTATTGCGGATTTTCCTGCATCTGTTGATCGCGGAAGTCCGTGACGTTCAGACTGGCCAAGACCACGTTGCTGGCGATGACCATCCCGATCAGCGAGCCGATGGGGTTAAACGCCTGAGCGAAATTCAGGCGGCGCGTCGCCGTGCTGGCCGGTCCCATCGCCAGGATATACGGGTTGGCGGTCGTCTCCAGAAAAGCCAGTCCAAAGGTCAAAACGTACAAAGCGACCAAGAACACCCAGAATTCCATTAAGATACTGGCGGGGATGAACAACAGGGCGCCGCAGGCGTACAGGCCCAAACCGACCAAGATTCCCGATTTGTACGAAAACCGGCGGATGAAGATCGCAGCGGGCAAGGCCATCGTGGCATACCCCCCGTAGAAAGCGGTCTGCACCAGGCTGCTTTGCGCATGGCTGATCAGGAAGATCTCCTTAAAGGCGCGGACCAACGGGTTGGTGACGTCATTGGCGAATCCCCAGAGGGCAAACAACGTGGTCACCAGACAGAATGGCAAGAGGATCGCCGCTGGAACTACGGGATCGTGCTTCGCGGCAGCGGGGTTCTTCGCTTCAAGCATGGCAGTCTTTTCCAGGTTCCCTCTTGATGCTCCGTTGGTGTTTGGCCGATCCTCCTTCGGATCCGACCGTCGAAAGTTCTGATGCCTTTCCTTCGGCCGTTATCCTAGCGGATGCTTGGCCGTCTGTCATCGGACAGGCGCCACGAACAGAAATCGACGAGGGCTACAATCCCGTCCGTGGGTATTCGCACACGAACCGGTTCGTACAGCAAGAAATGCAGCGAGGGCAGCGTTCGTAGCTCGAACGCTGCCCTCGGCGTTGATCCCTGGCGTCGGGGCAGCTCGAAAGCCGCCCCGACGCTCAGTACTAAGCCTCGCCGTGAAGCGCCGAACGGCAGCAGTCGACCCAGAAACTGCTGCACAACAGCGTGATGCTTCGACCCAGGAGGGAGGGTTGCGCTACAATCCCGCAATCGTAACGCAAACGACAAGGCTTCCGATATTTCCAGTGGTTTTGTGCGGGAGTGTTTGCTTTCGGTTGATGAAGGTTTCCGTCAGATGTTGAACGAATAATTACTGATTTCACTCGAAGGACACAAGATCGAATTGACAGGAATTTGCTGTTTTTTCAAAAGCCGCTTCGGCAGTAGCATTTAATTCAATGCAGGTACTTTTGCAGGAAATCGCAGGATCGTGGCGGGGGCAGGCGTTTCGTACTCGATCTTCGCGCCGACGTCCTCCAGCCACTGCCGAGCCACGTCGCGGTCATCGAACGCCAATCGCTGCCTGCCGACGATTTGATACTGGCGATCGCCTTTTCCCGCGATCAGCACAGCATCGCCCCGCTCCGCTTCGGCCAATGCCCAACGAATCGCCTCGGCGCGGTCCGGCAGGATGTGAGAACGGGCCGGACGTTCGTAGCCGTCGATGATGTCGTGGGCGATTTGCAGTGGTGACTGGTCGCGAGGGTTGTCGTTGGTGATGATCCCCAAGTGGGCAGCACGCTCGACGACTCGACCCATCAGCGGTCGATTCATGGGATCAGCAGCCCCGTCTGCACCGAACACGCAGATCACTCGACCCGCCGTGACGTTTCGCAACGCCTTCAGCGTGACTGCTAACGCATCGGGGGTACGAGCGTCGTCGACGTAAACGCCGAACGGCTGGCCGCAGCAGATCGATTGCATCCGCCCCGGCAACCAAGTGAGTGCTTCCAGACCGCGGGCCACGGTCGTCAGATCGATGCCCATCATCAACCCGGCGCCGGCGGCCGCCAGACAATTGTAGATGTGATGGTCGCCGAACATGGTCGTCTGAACCGCAACCGTCTGGTCGCCTGCGGTCAACAGAAACGTTTGCTCGCCCGCGCAGCGGTCCACCAGGGTGGCCGTCAATTCGGCCGGCATTCTCATGCCAAAGGTCAGAACAGGATGCGACACGCGGCGCATCAGGTGGCGGCTGGCCGGATCGTCCGCATTGGCCACCAGGAACCCACGCGGCTTCAGGTGAGCGAACAAGCGGGCTTTGGCTCGGTGATAGTTGCTCACCGAGCCGTGCCAGTCCAGATGGTCGCGGCGGACGTTCGTCAACACGGCTGCGTCCAACTCGAGGCCCGCCGTATGCCGCTCGGCCAGCATCCGGCTGGATGTCTCTACCACCGCGTGGGAACGGCCGGATCGGTGAATCCGGGACAACGACTGTGCCAGCAATGCTGCCGAAGGTACAGCGTCGCCGGACACCGGACGCTTGACGCCCGGTTCCCACGACAGATCGCAGAGCACCCCCGTTCGTTCGCCCGCTGCTTTCAAGATCGATTCGATCAGCAGGCTGACCGTCGTCTTGCCGTTGGTTCCCGTGACACCGATCGTTTGCAGATGTTGGCTGGGGCGGTCCGCCAAATGGTGGCAGACCCAGCCATATGCTTCGCGGGTATCCGGCACCACCAGCACGGGCGCTTCAATCGGCAATCGCCGTTCGGCAACCACCGCCACGGCGCCGCGCCGGAGAGCCTGAGCCACGTGATCGTGGCCGTCGTCATCGGCCGTTTGCACCGCGACATACAGGGCGCCCTCCCGACAACGGCGTGGATCGCTGGTGCAGGATGTAATTCGCAGATCGCGCCCCATCGAGGGACGATGATGCGGGAACAGGTCGTTCAGACTGACGCTAGCAGTGGTTCTGCGCAGTGACATATCCGCGGCCTCCTTGCCTTGGACATCTGGCGATGCAGGTTCCGTGTTTGGGTCGTCAAGCCCGACCTCAGCCAATCCTCCGCCGAATCCTTCTATGGACGATGGCCAAGCAGTTCCGTCCAGGCCTGCTCGCGGGCTTGCTTGTACGGGCACGATTCTTTACCAAATGGCGGCATATGTCAAGGTGATTTTGGGGCCATGCCTGCAAGGCTTGTCGACCTGCTAAACTAAATTGATTCTCAAATCAGCGCGGTTGGAAGATTCCGACCCACCAGGCAGAGAACAATGATTAGGGACCTGATGAAATCACAAGTATCACCGAAACAGTTGGCTCGAGCCCTGCAAGTGAGTGAATCGTCGGTAAAACGCTGGTGCGATCAAGGGGTCATTTCCACGATGCGCACCGCTGGCGGACATCGGCGAATATCGATCTCCACCGTGATCGACTTTCTCCGTCGAAACGATTATCGCGTGGTTCAACCTGAAGTTCTCGGATTGCCGGTGACAACGGGCTCCTCGGAACGAATGCTGGACAGGGCGCAACCCACTTTTCGCGAAGCCCTGTTGTGCGGCGACGAGCAACGAGCGCGGGCGGTCGTCCTGGACCTGTTCTTGGCCGAGCATGATCTGTCCTCCATCCTGGACGACGTGGTGGCCCGATCGCTCCACGAAATCGGTGAACTATGGGGCTGTGGTGACGCCGATGTGTATCAGGAGCGTCGAGCCTGCGAGATCACGTTGCGAGTGCTGCATGAGATACGTCAAGTGATTCCCAGCGTCGAGTCCCCAGTCGGCTTGGCAATCGGGGGCACTCCCGGTTGCGATCTGTATCACCTCCCCAATACGATGGTTGACTTGATCCTCCGTCAGACTGGATGGGATACTCACAACTTAGGGGTTGGCCTGCCCTTCGACACGCTGTGTCAAGCGATTGCTCACCACCGGCCACGCTTGTTTTGGCTGAGTGTTTCGCACATCGACGACAACGACCAGTTCGTCCGCGATTACCAATCGCTGTTTGCCAGTGCTCCATCGGAGACAGCCTTTGTCGTTGGCGGTCGCGCGCTGAGTGAACCCCTGCGCCGCCATTTGCAGTACGCCTCGTTTTGTGACAATTTAAGACATCTGGAGAGTTGCTCTCGGGCTATCGCTGCTACTCCGTCCAAAGATGGAATGCCTCATTCTTCAGAAACGAATCCCCAATTTCCTCCCTGAATCAGGAACTTTCCAGCCCGGATTGGTGCGAAGGTTCGGCAAAGGAATAATTGTCGGGTCTTGATGTGAACGTTAAAGGTTTAGCCTGTGTTTTTCGGTGTCACTGACGCCATTGACCGATGAATGGGGCGAGGTGATCGGCGCCATCCACGTGGTTCGCGATGTGACCGAGTTGCATCAGGCCCGTGTACTGGCTGCACAACAGCACGCGTTGACGATCGCTGCCACGCTGGATGGGCTGTGGCAATGGAATTTGGCGACCGACGAGGTGAAGTATTCGGACCGCTGCCTGGAACTTTTGGGGTACGGACGTGACCAGGTGCCCGAGTCGCTGGATTTCCTGAAAGCCGTTTTGCACCCGGATGATGCGGACGATGATTGGACAGCCGTCGATCAGACGCTGAAGCACAAGACGCCTCATTCGCTCGAGTGCCGATTGCTAGTGGGATCGGGCGAACCTCGTTGGTTTTTGACTCGAGGCCAAGTGCTGTGGGATGCTGACAACCGGCCCACGTAAATGGCCCGGATCATGCAGGACATCCACGAGCGGAAGCAGGCCGAGGAGGATCTGCAAGCCGCCATGGCCGAGATCACCTCGTTGAAAGACAGGCTCGAAAACCAGAACGTTTACCTGCACGACGCGTTGCGCGAGGCGGAAAAGACAAACGGAAACGGCATCGTCGGACGGAACGTCGCGCTGCGGATCACGATGCAGAAAGTGAATCACGTGGCGGCTACCGACGCCTGCGTGTTGCTGTTGGGGGAAACGGGGAAGGGCAAGGAGCTGTTCGCACGAGCGATCCACGAACGCAGTCCTCGAGCCAAACACCCGCTGGTCAAGGTGAATTGCGCTTCGCTGCCCCGCAGTTTGATCGAAAGCGAATTGTTCGGGCACGTGAAAGGCTCGTTCACCGGCGCGTTGACCGACCGCGTCGGGCGATTTCAATCGGCCGATGGCGGGACGCTGCTGTTGGACGAGATCGGGGAATTGGATCTGGACCTGCAGGCCAAGTTGTTGCGCGTGCTGCAAGAGGGCGAATTCGAACGGATCGGGTCAAGCAAGACGATCCGCGTCGATGTCCGCGTGATCGCGGCGACCAACCGCGACCTGCACATGGCGATGCACGACGGCAAATTCCGGCCGGACCTGTATTATCGGCTGTCGGTATTCCCGATCGAATTGCCGCCGCTGCGCGACCGCCGCGAAGATATCCCGCTGTTGGTGTGGCACGTCATCAACGTGATCCAGCACCGGTTGGGCAAACACATCACCCGCGTGCCGGACGATGCGATGGACCGGCTGGTTCAATACGATTGGCCGGGCAACGTCCGCGAACTGCAGAACGTGATCGAGCGAGCCATGATCCTGTCGTCGGGCGATACGCTGACGCTGAGCGAAGCGTTGGTAAACCCTCCATCACGCTCAGGTCCTCGAGCGACCGTTTCGGGGCGAGTTGTGATTCGCCCACCCGCGTCCGGAGCGGTTACCCCTTCCCGCGAAAAAGACCAATCGTTGGCCGAAATCGACCGGGCTCACATCATCGCCGTGCTGGAAGAATGTGATTGGAAGATCAAAGGTTCCGGCAACGCCGCCGACCGTCTGGGCCTGAAGCCCAGCACATTGCGCTAGCGCATGCCATGGGTGTTCAATCCCCTGTCACGTATGAGCCGAGGCATCCGCCCTTGCACAGGACATGCGAGACCTGCGCTTTCAACAAGCTTGCCCGCTGTGCGGGAGGATTCCCGCAAACGCGCCCGTCTACGGCAAATTGATCACCTCAGATCCTGCTCGCGTGGACAGAGCCCGGTAGATGGCCAGATCGATTGTTTCGGAGATGAACCTGACACTCCCATCCCCTAAACCAAAATTACCTCCACCAGGGTGGCGACTCGCAAATGCACTATTGTTACCGCCGTGGACAATGCCTTGCCCTGTCGGCGTGTTCAATGGATTTTGAGTGCTGCGCAACGAGTCTCTGTGGCGACCGGCAACCATCCAGCGGTTTCGCCCGTCGGACGTGTGCGAATCGATGACTTCACCCACGAAGAACGTATTGCTCAGGCCATCGAGGCAATCAGCAACGGTGTGTGCATTGATGTAAATGAACATTCCATTGTTCACCTTTGCAGCGGATCCGGTCCCCACGCTGGGACCAACGCTGCCGGTGGAAAAAGCGTAGCTGCTGGTTGCCCAATCCCCGTTTAGCGGCCGGTCGACGGAACTCGGACATACGAACGTTGACGGTCGGGTTCGCTGCAACTCAGGCCAATTGGGGATCAAATCCGTCCAACCGGCTCCGGAAGCCCCCAGCCCGCAGTTGGACGGTGAAATTGCGCCTCCTTCAAACCCGATCTGATCGTAGACGGACTGCTGCTCGATTTGTGGCAGGATCATCACGAAACCGCTGGTTGCCGGCCGCTGCTGGTCGCTCTTCATGAAAGGCCCGCTGGTCGGAGCAGGCGCACCCTGGGACGAGTAGTCAGAGCAATCGGATCCCATTCGGCCCGGCGGAAAGACGCGGCGAGCGTTCTCGTAGTTGGCCAGCCCCAGCACGATTTGTCGAATGTTATTCGAGCATTCCGAACGCCGTGCGGCCTCACGGGCCGCCTGAACCGCCGGCAAAAGCAAGGCCACCAACACCCCGATGATGGCAATGACCACCAGAAGTTCGACTAACGTGAACGCCGACCTGGAGCACCGGGGTCGGCGTGCGACAGAGACAGAAATCGAAGACGACATAAGAGATTCTCCCATAAACGTGGATCGATGAAAACTAGGAACCACAATCTACCAATCGAAAACGAAGCATCCAAAGCAAAACGGTCTTCAAGCCCCACCTCCGCACGGAAAGGCTGTGAAAAATTGGGACAGATATCAGGATTCGTGAGGCTCGCCTTCAAAAGTCGGAGTAGCCGTCCGTACCTTTCTCAACGGTCCCGTTAGCTCGACGACCAACGAATCGGTCGGGCCTTCGATGGTTACCGTCAAGTCTGTAAAGTTCAAATCGGAGTATTTTTCGGGAACCAACGATACCGTTGATGTATCCACCGCCTGTTCCACCATAACGACGACCTTGTGAGTACCAATCTGACAACCGTCACCGTCTTCCCAAGTTGTCAGGGTAAACCTGCCCGTTTGGGGATCGATCGGTGAGCTGGCAGCCCGCCCCTCGACGGGTACTACCTGAATGAAACCAGGAATACCGGTGGCCAACGGCTCTCCATCAATCAGCACTTGGCCGGAAACGGGTACCACGTTTGGCCCACCGCGCCCGCATCCTACGAGCAACGGAATCGCACAGACTAATAGAGTTGCGAGCAGGCATCGCTGAACTTTGCACCCGGCGTCCATCTGTATTGAATCCTTCTCTTTCCTGAAATTGACAAAACACAACAATATCAAGACCTTTAACTCTCTTTTACCATCGAGGGTTTCGAAAAGCAATAATCCGTCGAAATAATTTCTAAACATCACCACCATTAAGGGGGCATTGCGGTGAGAATACGAACTAGTGCTTCGTCAGAGCGTAATCTTAGGGTAGTGGATCTCGCCAGAGATCCTCGCACCAAGGGATCTTTGGCAAGATCCACTACAGCCAACCCTAACTTTTGGGTTTGACGAAGCACTA
>SKKK01000618.1 GCA_007121535.1 Planctomycetaceae bacterium
CCGGCCAGATCGTAGGTTATCCGATCACCCTTTGCCATGGCTCGTTACCTGGACTCGTTCATGATGCACCCTGGGATTCGATTTTAGCCAGGCAGGTGTGGGACGCAACGGACGTCGACGGGAATTCCGAGCCGGTTGCGTTGTTTCAGGGCAATAGATAGATGGGTGGCATCTATTAGCACCTATCAGCGCTGCCAACCGCACTCCATTCCCTTGGAACGTCAACTCGGGTGCCGCCGAGCGTGGAGAGTCGTTCCCTTCGGCAACATCGATTCGCCCGGCGCTTCAGTTGGAACATCAACCGAAGTTCCACGGCGACTGGCGACCGTTCTCCGTCGGTCACGGCGTTTGTCGCGGCGGTCTACGTGTTGGCCTGCTCGTTCATCTCCCTGATTAATGGCTCCATCTGTTTCCACAACGGTTCATAGTACGTTGCCATGCGAGATTTAGCGCGTTCGCGGCCTGGTTCCGATGCCCACATGCAACATCTGTATGTACAGCGAGTTAAGTTCGTCCATCATATCAAGGCCCCCTCTTTGGGAAGATTTGAACGGGCAGCTTCGTTATTCCTGCGCGACGCGCGGCTCGCGTCATCCCATCCATAATCATGTAACGACCGCCGCCAAGGTCTTCGACCTGGATCGGCCTGTATTTCGACATGTCGAACGGTCCAAGGCGTTGAGGCTTAGCCGGATCGGCGAACGAACGCGTTGGAGGCGGCACTAGCTTAGAAAGGTCTACCTCTCGAATGAGTGTGGCCATCGTACGCACACCCGAATTCGGATTCAGACCGCGACTACGAGCTGCGTTTCGCATGATTTCTGCTGCTTCGTCATCGAAGCCCGTGTAATGTCCTGTCCCCCTTGGGGCGGTCGTTACCGCACGGAGCTGAGCGCCGACGCAAGGTGTCGACGAGCCAATTTTCATACCTCCCAGTTTGGCACTTCCTGCGGGCCCGGCGGCCCCTTTGCTGGCTACGAGTAGGGCCGCCGTAGGCAGGACCTCCACTATGTTACCAATTCCCCTTTCAATGAATCCCCTAGTGGTCTCGCCATAGTGCGCGATCGGAACATCCATACGGACTCCGGTATCGGGATCATGGTACCCCGACCAAAGACGGCTCTGGCCATTCCGCCGAATTCCCGGACGATGGTTTTTTTTTGTTCATTACGTACTATGATTTCCAAGCCAGTCGGGTCAGTCGCATTCGTTGGACCATTGTTCACGTACCGTCGCAATTGACGTCCCCCCCGTGGAAGCCGATCGGGTCTTCGCTGAGCCAGCGTCCCAGTTCCGGGCCGTATCATCTTGCGCGGTAGTAGTACAGGCCAGCGTGTTCGTCCTAGTGGCGGGCGGTGTAGGCGAAGCGGTGGTGGATGGTGGGAGCGGTTTCATCGAGGATCTGGCCGAAGGCGGTGTAGGTGCGGTGGTTGACAACGGTCGTGTCGCCCGTGGCGCCGTCGTAGGCGGCCAAGTTGCGCACGGTGCCCAGGTTGTCGGTCAGCGGCCAGAGCACGTCGCCGGGAGCGGTCAGCGAATCGACTTGCTCGTCGGCCAGGATCTGGTCGACCGCCGGGCCGTACAGGTAGCGGTTGGTCAAGTCGCCGTTGCCGTCGAAGACCAACGCCAAATGGTCCCCCGCGTTGCCCCGCTCCCAACGCTCCCCGTCGTAGATATGGAAAGTGTCCGTGGTCAGTGGGCCGTTGTCAGTGGTGTGGAGGGTGACGCGCACCAAGCGATTGAACCCATCGTAATCGTACAGAATGTCCTTGGTCACTGGCGTTGACGGTGACGCGCGTCAACCGGTTGCGGTGGTCCCAGTGGTAATCGGTCACTTCGCCGCTGGCGATGTGGGTGCGGCGAGTGCGGTTGCCTTCGGCGTCGTACTGGTAATCGTAGGTGCCGTCAGACAAAACCAGGTTGTTGTCGCCGGTGGCGTAGCCGATCATCGTCCGGTTGCCGTTAGCGTCGTAACCGTAGGCTTCGTCGTCCTGATAGGTGTAATCCGCTCCCGTCAACTGATCGGTCTGATCGTACGCGTATTCGGCCGTGCCGTCCAGCAACGAGGTAAGTTCGGTGACCCGATGGGCCGCGTCGTAGGTCCAAATGTAGCCGGCCAAGACGCCCTCACCCCAGCCCTCTCCCGGCGGGAGAGGGAGTTGCCGCGCATGGCTCAGCCCAGTCAGCCGTCCGGCGGCGTCGAAGGTGTAATCGCTGCTGGCGACCAGTTTCGTGGCGGCCAGGTCAATCCGCGTCATGCGGTGCAGGGCGTCGTAGGTGTAGCTGGTCATCGGATTGGTGCCACTGTCGTAACGGATATTCAATCGGAGCATAACGAACGTATCCGTGGTGGGCTACATGTCCCTCGTCAGTCGCCACGGTGCATGATACGGCATCTCCGTGAGGCGGCCGGCGGAATCGGTGATCGCGCCCACATCAATATAGCCGAACTTAGTCCTGTTGCCCGGCCATGCTAGCTATCCTCGGCGGCGATGCGCAAAAGGCACGCCGAAACACGTGCTGCCCAATCCACGTTGAACATGGCGCTCGTCACCAGCAGGGGAATGCAGGGCAAGCGAATTTCGGGCAAGGGAACGGATTTGCAAGGGCGGAAGATGGGAACGCGAACCAAGCCGAAGACGTGAAACGAAGCCGCGATTCTCTCGTGTACGAATCTTTGCCGATGCCAGTATTCTGCCATTTTTTTTCGATGCTGATTCCCGCCTTTCGGTCCAATTTGCCTTATGACGACCTGTTGCTGGTGTATCCGGATCGCGGCCGCTTGCCGGAGGGGGTGATCTTGGTCCTACGGCCCAAGGGACAGTACCGCGTTCCCCGGAGCCGCAGCTTGAGCAGCCGCCACGGGTTCTCGTCATGCCGTCTGAAATGGCACGTCGTGGAATTGTGGACGATCCCGGCCGAAGAGCTTCTGCGGGCAGGGAATGTCGGCTTGATCCCCTGGGTGCCACTGACAGACTTCAGCGATCCGCCCGAAGCGATGCTTCAACGGTGCCGGGAATCCATCGAACGGCACGCACAGCCCGGTGAAAAAGCGAATTTGCTGGTCGTCACCCAAGTGTTTTCTTTTTAGCGGTATAATGATCTAGGTCTGTTGACAATTTTGGGAGGCAAAAACGTCATGCTTGAAATACCATTGCTCGACGAAATCGTGATGGAAAGGACCCGCGAGACGGCCCGTGAGACGGCTCAGCAGGACATTATCACGGTCCTAGAAGCTCGGTTTGACGTCGTTCCAGGCGATTTGGTGGAAGGAATCGAGTCGATCGACGACCACGCGCAACTGAGGGGCCTCGTGCGGTTGGCCGCGTCTTGCCCCGATTTGGCCGCGTTCCGCGACGCGGTACTCGAGAAATGACCGGTCTTCCGGTCACGCGGCCGCCGAAATCGGTGATGGCGTCCAAGCGCCCGTCGACATAGCAGAACGTCGTCGTTCGCCCCGCCGCATCGACCATCTGCGACAGCGAATCCGGCTCGCCGGCACTGTCCAGGTCAATATAGCTGAACGCCGTCGCATTCCTCAAAGCATCCAACGCCGGCTTGCTAAAATGACACGCTTGGAGTCAAAAGAGAGCGCCGGACAATAACGATTCGTTCACGGGAAGCGGCGGCGCATCCAGTATCCGAGCCGACGACGGCCGTGCGCGACGGCGTAGACTCGGATCAGCGACGAGTCGACCAATTCGTAGAACAGCAGATAGGGAAATCTGCGAGTTCGCCGCCAACGGATCGTTCCACGAAAAATGCCACCTTCCATCGGTGCGTCGCTGATCCGTTTGACTGTGCGATTCACTTCATCGCGAAAACGTTCTGCTGCCGCCGGGCTACGGCGGCGATACCAAACCCGTGCTTGGCGATACTCGCGGGCGGCGAGACGATGAAATACGACGATCGGGTGCATCAGGTGGATTCAGTCTTCTTCGCGCAGTACCGACCACGGGATTTCTGCCGCCGTCCCTCGCGCAAAATCGGCCCGCCGCCGCTCCAACTCGGCGGCCAAGTCGTCGGCCTCCAAGTCGTCGGCTTCCGGCGACAAACGATCCAGCAATTCTTCGACAAGAAGCAATTGCTCTTCCTCCTGTAACAAAAGTACCGCCCCAATAATGTCTTTAGATGTCGTCATAAGTGCGATCTCTGCTCGTCGAAACTCCTCGGCCTCCCTCGAATTATCGACGAGAGCGAACGCCGAGGCAAGCGTCGCTCCTTGGACAGGCCATCCAGGTCGTTTTGAGCCCGTGGCATGGGACATTAGCAGGCGAAGGCCGGGCCAGCAGCATCGAACGCGTAGTCGCTGGTGGCAGCCAGTTTCGTGGCGGCCAAATCGGCGTAGCGGGTGATGGTCTGCCATTGGCTGGCCGCCTCGTAGCTCAGATCGATCCGCTTCTAGGCTACCGCGTTGCCGCCGGATTGGCCCGACTGCTCGATCCGCGTCATGCGGTTCAGGGCCTCGTAGATGTCACTGGTCATCTGATGAGTGCCACTGTCGTAACGGAACTACAATCGGGGCATGCCGAACGTACCCGGGGGGGCACGCGTGACGCTCTTCGCCCGCCCCGCCGCACCACATGTCATGCCCGTGATGCCGCTGGCGTGATCGGATATCACCTACAGCTCAGTATAACCGAACGTGCTCGCGTCGCCCAGCCGTGCTACGGGTCCTCCTTGGCAGCAGGAGAATGCTGGGCAAGCGAATTGCGGGCAAGGGAATAGACACACAAGGCCGGAAGATGGGAACGCGAACCAAGCCGAAGATGTGAAACGAAGCCGCAATTCCCTCGTGTACGTTTCTTTGCCGATCCGTTTGTCTTGGTATTCTTGATGCCGATTCCCGCCGTTCCGCCCAATCTGCCGTATGATGAACAGGCCAAGCGACACACGGCAACGAGGTCCATCGATAAAAGGGGTGCCCATGATCCAAGACCAACATCAACCGTACGACCGGAGCAGCAAATGGCTGATCCAGCATTATGGAAATTCCATGCTGAGGTTGGCCGACGTCAAGAACATCCGAACTTGGCGGCCAGCGCAAGCCGAGCTTGTTCAGCCGCGCCGGTTACCCGATGGTCTGCTGGAGGTCTGTTTGCAGGGCGAAAGCGAGGAAGAACCGTTCTTGCTGGAAGTGACGACGTATCCCGAGCGCCGCGTGAGCCAACAGATGACAGACGACCTGTTGCTGGTGTACCTGGATCGCGGCCGATTGCCGGAGGGGGTGATCTTGGTCTTGCGGCCCAAGGGAAAGTACCGCGTCCCCCGGAGCCGTAGCCTGCGCAGCCGCCACGGGTTCTCGTCATGCCGTCTCAAGTGGCACGTAGTCGAGTTATGGACGATTCCGGCCGAAGAGCTTTTGCGGGCAGGGGATGTCGGCTTGATCCCCTGGGTGCCATTGACAGACTTCCGCGATCCGCCGGAAGCGATGCTTCCGCGGTGCCGGGAATCCATCGAACGGCACGCACAGCCCGGTGAAAAAGCGAATTTGCTGGTCGTCACCCAAGTGTTTTCCTTTTTGCGATATAATGACTTAGATCTGTTAACAATTTTGGAGTTCCGGGGGAGTTCCGGGGACACCATACGTAACTCTTGACCACTTGGGGGCATTTTGCTATGATCAGGCCATGGCTCGACGAGCACGTGTGGTTATTCCGGGCATGCCGCATCACGTCACCCAGCGCGGGAACCGACGGCAGCAGACGTTCTTC
>SKKK01000077.1 GCA_007121535.1 Planctomycetaceae bacterium
GACCGTTCATCCCGTACAACGGAATGACTTCTGTTCCCCTCTGTTTGTGACCGAAGGCCGCTTCAGACGTTTCCGAGGGGTCGGTCAACGTCCTTCGAGGCCATTTCGCATACATCTTAACCGAAATCACCATCAAAAAGGTGGCAGATTTGGGCAAGACAGGGAGTTCTTATAGATGGGTGGAACCTACTTGATCCTACGCGTGTACAAACGTCTCGCGAGACGGTAGAATCCAGATGACCTTCGACAATCGCATCCAGAGCAAACCGAAGGACAATCCTTCGCCGCGGGCCAAACGCCAGCGACGTGACTCTCGTGGCCGTGCGGGCGAATGAATGGACGTGAACAGGCCGTGTGATTGGCGAAGCGTTTTGAAGTGGAGTTGAAGCATGGGATACGCATTTCCCGCCGACGTTCAACAGATGATCGACGGCCGGATGGCTGGCGGCGGATACGCTACTGAGGAAGACGTGTTGCGAGATGCCTTGAAGGCACTGGCAGAGGAGGAAGAAGACCTCGCTGCCGTGCGGGAGGCGGAAGCCGAGTTTCACTTGGGCGATACCGGCCTGCCGTTGGACGAAGCATTTGACCTCGTTCGCCCGTCACCGTCAGTTTAACCCGAGCCATGAGCCATCGTGTACTTGTCCAGCGTCTAGCCCGAAAGGATTTGCCGGATGCGTACCAGTGGCCCGTTGAAACTTGGCCTTGTGCTGTCCTACGGCTCTACCGGTATTTTTTGCGCGGGAGAGCAAGATTGAACGGCGCGGCGGGCGGCAACACGTTGTGATTGGAGGGTCGTGCCGAGGTGGCGGCGGCACTAGGCCCACACCTGTTTGATGGGTACCTGTTCCAGCGTCTGCCCGATCAACTCGGCTGTCGTTTCGCCCAGCAGACAGATAAACGAGGTCTGACCCCGGGAGACGATTACGCACGCGCAAGAGCCACAGCCCTGCGGGTCCAGGGCTGTGGCTGGCAGGCTGCGGGGTTTCACCTGCATGGCAGGCAAGGTTACCTGCCAAGAACCAGGTCACCGACCTTTTTCTGCCACGCAGCACCGATTCGGAAGGTGCTCTCCTTTTCCGCGCCGAGGATTTCCAGGCGGAAGTCGAATTCTGTGGCGCTGGGCATGTTATAGTTGGTGAGCTTGAGTTCCGCATGCACAAGATACTGCTCTTGGGTAATTTGGCCGTGTTTGTAGGTGGCCCAATGTGGGCTCCCGCTCAGGCGGTACTTGATTTTCACCCAGTTCAACTGCGGCACGTTGCCGAAGGAACTCCACCAGGAATCGATCTGGCACTTGGCGGCGGCGGTCGAAAAGCTCGTGACCTTGTAAGCGGCGCCATGCAGGTTGTAGGTGGGGAAACCCCAGCCACCGATGCTCCCCTCGTGCCAGTGCTGCGGCTTCGTATTCGGCCCATCAAACGAACTCTCGAACTTTTGGTTGTAGGTTGCGAGCCCGTAGCTCATGGCAAGCTGGTACTGGTACGTGGCTGTGGAGTTGCATACGCCGGAGTCGACGCTGGCGTTTTCTGCAGCCAGGAGTACGGGAATTGCCCAACCCTGGGGCCCGAGCACCGGGCGGCGGTGCGCGAGGCGCAGTTCACGCGGAATGGGGGTGCCGCGTTCGGTGAGTGCGTTGAATACCTCAAGGGCGTTCGCCCCCCGAAGCCGCTCGACGACTTGGTAGCCCGGGCTGCTGCGATGGACAATGGAGACGACCAGGAACGCGACGATTTCGTTGCGACGGCCGCGGACATCGACGAAGTCGATGACGTCGCCATTCGGGAGATCGATGGTGGCGAATGGTTCCACCGCGCGGTCGAAGCTCCGGTTGTCGGGGCGTGTGATAAACGGTGCGTTCTGCTTGGCCGGCACGACGATCGGGCCAGCCAGGAGAACCACCAGCGCGGTGAAAACCGCGATAGCTATGCGTTGCTGCTTTGTGATCGCTGACATGGAAATCTCCTCCATTTTGAGCGGCGGATGGTGTAAAATGCGAGCGCCAGCCGCCAATCCACGCTCGCCAAGGTACCGATTTCGCCCCATTCGATCCACATGGCCGTCGGGCGTCTAATGTTGGTGATTGCCAATTGCCGACAAACGCGGCCAAAAAAAATTTTCCCCCAGGTGGGGTGAGACTTCGTTTTTCTCTTATGGAACGCGGAGGCTGGCCTGTTGAAAACTTGGCCTTGTGCTGTCCTACGGCTCTTCCGGTTTTTGTTGCGCGGGAGAGCAAGATTGAGCGGCGCGGCGGGCGGCAACGCGTTGTGATTGGAGGGTCGTGCCGAGGTGGAGGCGGCACCATGCCCACACCTGTTTGATGGGTACCTGTTCCAGCGCCTGCCCGATCAGCTCGGCGGTCGTTTCGCCCAGCAGAGCGGCGACCCAAAGACCGGGCCAAAACGCACCTGGCGCCTCACAGTTTCGACTTCGACGATCTTCGACTGTACGTCTCATGGAGGGATGATCCGAGCGGTCGGCCGACGCGTTTCAATGGCGTGGCATTTGACATTCAGATCAAGCCCTTCCTGCAGCATGCCTGGGGTATCGCGACGCACGACTTCATCTACAAGTCGGACGATGTCGATTGGCCGTCCAGCCGTATTGCCTATCAAGTCAAAGCGATGCTAGAGAACGCCGAACTGTCTATTGGGCAAGCAAAGAATCCTACCGCGTCGGCCATGAGGGCCCGCACGGACGGCGAATCCGCCAATTGGCGGCAGCTGATCGCCGGCGTGAAGGCACGATGGGGGGCTGCTGCTTTGCCGAAAGTCTTGCGCCGCCTAGCCCAAATCATAATGAAGGTTCGTTCGACATTGGACATAACGTGGGACGATCTGTGGGCTGCGTTTGATGAGGCAACTGGGCGAGAGGAAGGCGCCAATACTCTCAATCTCTCGCCCTACGGGGCGCTGCTGGAAGCCCTCATCACCAAATGCGGTCCTGACTTGTTCAATCCCTTAGGGCATCCGAAGAATCGGCAGTATTTGTTCATTCCGGCAGAGATTGTTGTTCCGGATTTACCGAAGAAGATCAGCCAGTTCATCATTCGGACGAATCCAGCCTAATGCTCAACCGGTGAACCCTCGACGCCCACCACGTCTGGCACCGGGTCCACCGTGGGCGGAACGTTGTTCACCGTGACCACCAGGGAATGACTGTCCGTGCTGCCCGCCGTATCCGTGACGGTCAACGTGACCTGAAACACTCCGTCCTGAGGATAGAGACGCGACACCGTCATGCCGGCAGCCGTGCTGCCATCGTCGAAGGTCCAAACGTAGGAGAACAGATCATCTTCCGCGTCGTACGATGCGGATGCGTCGAACGTGACCAGACTGCCTTCGTCCACCGTGCGATCCGGGCCAGCATCGGCGACGGGCGGCTGATTGACGCGGAAGTCCAGGATGGCGACATTCGAACTGCCCCGCATATCCGTCGCCTGTACCCTGATCCGATACGCCCCGGGGTCCAGTGGGCTGGGATCAAAGGTGTACGTATCACCGACCAGCGTCTGGCTGATGTCGACCAGCGGACCGTCGTCGACTTGAACTTCCAGGCGAGAGATGCCATCGGTGCCGCTCGCACTGCCAGTGATGGTCGGGTCGTTGGTCAGCAGGTCGGTCCGGTAGGGCTCGCTGCCGGGCCCGTCCGGCGCGGTATCGTTCAACAGACCGACGGTGACGGTGGGAGGATCGGCTACGGACAAGATTCCGGCCGAAAAAAGGGTCGCCGTGGTTTGCGTGTCCTTGTCGTTGTTCACCAGCCGGAATGTCAGGACGGCTTCGGTGCCTGATGGTATCGAGGAAATATCCAAGGCGACCTGGTGGGTTTGATCGACCATGGTCTGCGTTGCCCCGCTGCCGAGCGCCGCCGACATGCCTTCGGTGACATTGAAGAAAGCATCGCGCGGACCGGCGAACGTGTCGACCAGGGAAAAACCGTGGAGGTCGGTCAAAGCGACCTCGAAAGCATCCTTGATCAGATCGCGATCGTCGGTATCGAATGCAACGGAATAGGTGAATTCCAGCGACGTGGCATTGTCCGGAATCGTGATCGTCCGCTGCAGGGATACCAAGAACGAATCGCCTTCATGCATGACCGCGCTGCCGGGCGGCGTCGTGCCGGAAACCACTCGGCCGTACCCGTCGCTGGAACCGCCAAACTCGTGGACCGTCCAGCCGTCCAGACCATCGTCGAATCCCAGAGGCACGACAGATGGGGCGAGACCGGACGACGGGGACGCCGACGCTGGCAGGCTGGGTTCTGCCTCGGCGCCAACGCCCGACGCCTCCGCCTCGGCCAACGACAACAGCTCGGGCATGGAATCGTGCGAAGCCACCGAATCGAGACGTTCCCATCGGCTGAAATCCGCCGGGATCGCCGAGCTGGAATCCTCTGGAACAGCGGCTCTCGCCGGTCCGGATCCGGGAAGTCCCCACGATGCGGATGGCATGCTCAACGAGCCTGGCTGGGAACCCGAGGAACTGTCATTCAAGCTGGTCCCGAAGTCGGAGATCCGCTGGGCCTGGACTGCTTGGCCTTCCGAGGCTCCGCGGGTGAGCTGACGCATGGGATCGTTGTGGCCGAAGCTCGAACCTGTAAGCGACGACGACGGGGGAGGAACTCGCAAACGGATGCGATCGGGATCGTCCTGTTCGTCGGGCAACGTGAATCGTTCATCGACCGTCTGCCCGTTCGGACCTGTTTCCGGCGAAGCAAAAGGGGCAGGTCGGTCGGCTCCGAGAGACGACGGCGCGCCGTTTGTGGTCCCGGACGATCCGGGAACCGGGCGAGTCGCCGGCTGCGAATCGGCGCGCCACGGTTGCGAAAGCTGCAAGTCGTCACTTCGTCCAGATCCACCCGGCGACAACAGGTTCGATCCACCGATCACAGGTTCCGCTGGCCGTGGAAACAGCAGCGTCGAACCATCGCCCAGCAGCGCGGCATCGCCCAACGGACCGACCAGCAACGAACCGGGCGGGACGCGGGATTCGAACTGCTCGAACAGCAACCGCCCCCGATGCCAGGGCGGTTGAGAAGATTTCTTTCGTTGTCACCAATACTCAACGACAGAAGTGCGCCTGCGTTATGGCTGCGTTGTTCGTAGCGGCCAATGGCGCAGATTATGAGGGGATCTGGCGATTCCGCCGGCTTTGTTCACCAACCGTTTCAAGGCGGCGCGGTCCGAGACGGGTTCGCCTGCCAGAACATCTTCTTCCGTGAACCGAGCCAGCAGAATTTCGGGTTGCACCCAGCGCTGGCGTTCGTAGGAGACGTAAATGGTGCCGTCGTCGCTTTGGAAGCCGAACGGGTACGAGCAACTGCGTTCATCCAGCATCAGTCCACCTTCCCATGTGATCCCTTCAGCCCGCGAGAGATAAGCCATCAGTTGGACTCGGCCGGTGAGCGTGTCGATCGGACCGTGCTTGACCAGCAGCCAATTGCCGGACTGGAGTTTCATGAAGACAAACCGGGCGGCAGGGTGCGGAATATCGTTGGGCCGTTGCTCTGTCCACGTGCGGCCTTGGTCGCTCGACTCACCGACCAGGAACCAGCCGGTTCAGCCGGTACCGCATTCGCAGTGTCGTTTTACATCGTGGCGACCGAAGGTTCAGGTGAAGTTGCTTCCAGTTCCGCCAGGCACTCTTCGAGGAACTGTTCGACATCCGCGCGAGTGGCGTCGTTCAACGGGCCGGCCAGGGCGCCTTGGAA
>SKKK01000479.1 GCA_007121535.1 Planctomycetaceae bacterium
AGCGCCGTGCCGCTCACTCATCGCGACCCCAAGATTTCGCCTGGACAACGCACTAGTCGTTTTCGAACCATGGCTGCGTTAGAATCAGCGGACGCGCGTCGAGCGATGACGGCCACTTCCTGAGCGTAAACGAAGGAATCCGTTACCTGCCAACACAAGGCGAATCGAAAGTGAAGACACTACTGAGCGAACGGGAACTCAGCGAAGGGGTGGACCGGTTGTCGCGAGCGATCGCGGATCGTTGGGATTCGCGGCCCATGACGATTGTGGGGGTGCTGACCGGATGCATCGTGTTCTTGGCCGATCTGATCCGCCGTCTGGATGTGCCGCTACGGGTCTATTTGGTCCAGGCCAGCAGCTACCGGAACGGTACCACTCGCGGCGAATTAACCATCGACGTGGATCTGGGACCCGAAGTCCAAGGCCGGGATGTGCTGTTGATCGATGATATCTTCGACACGGGGCACACGCTGGTCCGGGTCTTGGCAGAATTGAAGAAGTACCGCCCGGCGTCGATTCATAGCGCGGTGCTGTTGTACAAGGAGGGCCGGCAGGAGGTCGATTTCGAACCGGAATTCATTGCGTTTCGCATCCCCAACCGGTTTGTCGTCGGCTATGGGTTGGATTACCGCGACGAATATCGCAACCTGCCGTACCTGGCGGTTCTGGAACCGGAAGACTTGAATCCGCGTGCAGGGGCCGGCGATGGAGCCGATGGTTGATGGCGTCCGGATTGCGCATCCTTCTGGTCTCGCGGCGGTTCTGGCCTCAGGTCGGCGATAGCGAGGATGCGATGGCCGATCTGGCTGACGGTTTCCGGCGTCACGGTACCCAGCCGACGGTGTTGAGCGCCCGTTGGTCGGCCGACTGGCCTCGGGTCAGTCATCTCCAAGGCGTTCCGGTGCACCGCGTCCCCATGCGACTGGACCGGCCCTGGGGACGTTGGACGTATCTGCTGGGTTTGGCTCGCTGGCTGCGACGGCATCGATCGCAGTTCGATGCGGTCCTGGTCGCTCGACTTCGCCGCGAGGCGGCCGCTACGTTGTGGGCGCTGCGCCATCGCGCCATGCCGATCGTGCTGCGTGCCGAGCCCGATGATGGTGCTTGGCAGTCGGGCTCGGTCGTGGGACTCCACTGTCGCCATCGGTGCCGGCAAGCCAGCGCGATCATCTGTCCGGATTCGGTCATCCAAGAGGATCTGATCGGGGCGGGATATCGGCCGTCATCGCTGTACGTCATCCCCGATGGAGTCCGCCGCATGCTGCCTCGTCGTGGCGATTCTCGTAGCGCCGCGCGTTCGGCTCTGGCGCAGATCCATGCCGACTTCTTCTGCGACGCCGATGCGCCGCTCGCTTTGTTCGTCGGACGCCTGCGACCCGAATCGGGCCTGGCTCGACTGGTCCGAGCATGGCAGCAAGTGATCCGGCACCAGCCGACCGCCAAACTGTGGCTGATCGGCGATGGACCCTATCGAGATGACCTGTATCGATTGATCTGCGATTTGGATCTGCGGCACTGCGTGCGGATGCCCGGCACGTTCGAAAGTCTGGACGAAGTGTTCCAAGCGGCCGACCTGCTGGTTTATCCGGCAGCCACAGCCTGTCTGCCACGCATTTGTCTGGCGGCTGTCGCCAACGGACTGCCCGTGCTGGCCGCCAGCAGTCCCGAGTTGCAAAGCGGACTGCTGCGACAGCCTGCACTGGCATCCGAGATCATGCTGGTGGACGGCGGGGAAGTCGTTGCCTGGAGCGACGCCTTGATCGATCGGCTGAGGCCCTCGACGGGATCGGACCGCCCGGCCGAAAGCAGCCGGATCTGGCAGCACGAGCACTCCATGGCTCGTACAATCCGGCGCCACTTGGACCTGTTCCAATCGCTGATCGAAAGCGCCGGACGCTAATCTTCCTCGTGCAACATGCCGCTGTCCGATTCCGTATCGGAAATGCCCTCGCTTTCGACGAAACGAATGGCGTCCTCGGGCAATTCATTCCCATAGATCACGGACAAGACCGCAGGCAGGTACAGGTCCAGCATCGTCATGGTGGTCGCCATCATCCGATCGATCACCTCGTCTTCCAAATCCTCCCCGGTCAGGATCTGAGAAGCCTGGAACCGTAACTCGCCATCGTCAAGGTCCATTTCGAACTTGCCCACTCGCATGCCGTAATTCGCGCGGGCAATCGTCTCGGCGATCGCAGGCCTGGCTCCCACGGGTACTCGCATCGGTGCGTATCCGAAGACCTGAAACAGACTGCCGTCCTGATCGACCATCGCAATCACGCGATACGTTCCCACCTCGCAACGGAAATCCGCACAGATGGAACCACGTTCATCGTTGGCCTGATACCTGACATCGCGTCCGTCCAGGTGCTGGATCAGTTTTTCGTACGCTGTGTCCATGCGAAATGTCCCCCGGATTGATACAGCAGTGCCCGAATTGAGGATATCGTCCGAAATGGAAGACGGTCCCAGCATAAAAAGGTTCAATGAATTGTTCGCGAGTGGGTCACCGATGGCAATATCATTTTTGGATAACACGGCACCACCCAGTCAAGTCATATCGCTGTCAGCTCTCGCCTCGTTCCACCACAGGCTTTCCCAGTACATTGAGCCTAGGTTGGACTCCCAAACCGGGCTGGATGCTGGCAGCCATGGTTCCACCGGCCCGTTGCGGCGCCCCTTCAGCCGTACTGACGGTCACGTAGCTGTTGAAATCAGTGGAAGTGAACAGGAATTGCGTGGGCGTGCTATGAGCCAGATGAGCGATGGCGGCGGTCACGATATCACCGCCCCAGGTGTCTTCAATCGTCATTGCGATCCCCCGCGCAACGCACAGATCGCGAGCCAATCGGGCGCGGGTTAAACCGCCGAACTTGCTGATCTTGATATTGACGACGTCCATCGCCAAATCCGCATCGGCACGCAGCAACGCGTCGATGCTGTCGATCGATTCGTCCAAGACGAACGGGTGATCCGTGTGGCGACGGACCGACAGACACTCTTCGTAACTCAGACAAGGCTGTTCGATATAGACGTCCACGTCGCGCACTGCCCGTACCACTCGCAACGCCTCGTGCTTCAACCAGCCCGTATTGGCATCGGCCACCAGCCGATCACCGGGTTCCAATCGCTGCGCGACGGCTTGAATGCGGCGGATGTCCGTATCAGGATTGCCGCCTACTTTCAACTGAAAACGTCGATACCCCTGGGCACGGTACGCGGCGACGTTGTCCGCCATGGCCTCCGGGGACTGTTGAGAGATAGCTCGATAAAGGACAAAGTCATCCCCATATCGACCTCCCAGCAGTTCACAGACCGGCAGTCCGGCGGCCTGGCCCAAGACGTCCCAGCAGGCCATGTCCACGGCCGATTTGACATAGGGATGCCCCTTCAGCACCGTGTCCATCCGCTGGTTCAGTATCCCGAGTTGCCGAGGGTCCAATCCGATCAGATGCGGGATCAATTCGGTCAACCCGGTGCGAACCCCGGCCGCGTATGCTGGCAGATAGGCCGGGCCCAGCGGGCAGACTTCCCCGTAACCGACCAAGCCCTGGTCGGTCGTTACTCGAACGATCGTGCTGTCGAACACTTCGACCGATTTGCCTCCCGACCAGTGGTAGCTGCCTTCGCGCAACGGTAGATCCACCTGGAAAGCAGCGATTTGGGCGATCTTCATGCACTTGTGCTCCTGATTGCGAAAAGGGGATGTTCGTCCATTACAGCACCGGACCGAGGATGGCGATGGTATTGTTCAGCAGTTGTCGGCGGAGCGACCAGCTTGCGACCATTTCGAATGTAACCGGGTGTGACTGAGCCAGGTAGCTGGCCTGGCGATCGCGAACCTCGGCGGTCATCGCGGGATCGTAGAACAAGATGTTGTTTTCGTAGTTCAGTTCGAAGCTGCGACGGTCCATGTTGGCCGAGCCGATCAGTGTGATTTCGCCATCCACGGTCAATGATTTGGAGTGCAGCAATCCGCCCTCGTATTCGAAAATCCGTACCCCGGCCGCCAACAGATCGTGGTAGTAGCTGCGGCTGGCCGCTCCCACGATCCACGAATCGTTTTTCGCCGGGAAAATGATGGTGGTCCGGACGCCGCGTCGTGCGCTGGCACACAAGGCAGCTTGCATCGGTTCGTCGGGAACGTAGTACGGGGTCGAAATCATCAATTCGCGACGCGCGGCATACATCAAGGATTCGAACATCTCGGGCATGGCCGAGTAACGGACGGTGGGCCCGGTACCGGTCACCTGGGCGATCAGGGATCCTTCCGCACGAGGCATCGGTCGCCGCAACAAGTCCCCGAGATCTTCATCGACGTGCGCCATCCAATCGGCCGCGAACAGATATTGGTTCTGGCGGGCGATCGGTCCTTGGAATCGCATCACGGCGTCGACCCAAGGAGCATACTTGGCTTTGATCCGGAATTCCGGATCGGCACAATTCTGGCTGCCGCAGTACGTGATATGATCGTCGATCACGACGATCTTCCGATGGTTCCGCAGATCGATGCGACCTTTCAACGGCCGCAGCAACGGATTACGAATGGGCAGGGCGGTGGCCAGACGGACGCCCGCCGCGCGCATGGCAGCCCAGTGCTCCGATCCGATCAGGATCCGCGAGCCCAGCGAGTCCACCATCGCGCGGCATGTCACGTTTCGCGCGGCGGCGCGTTTCAACGCTTCGACCACCTTGCAACCGCTCACGTCCGGCAACCAGATATAGAACAACAGGTGCACGTGGTCCCGTGCGGCGTCGATGTCCGCCACCATCGCGTCGATCGTTGCCTGCGAATCCCGCATCAACCGGGCTCGATTGCCGCCCAAGGGCTCGAAGCCGTTGATCGAGTGCCCGACGCGAAACAAGGGAACGTAGCGTTCAGGCAGATCGGCTTGTGCGTTGTGGTCATCGGCACCGTCAGCGCTACTCGAACCGGGCATCCCCGCCAGCACCTCGCGCATCCGCCGGACACGCCGCCGCCCGATGTTCACCTCGCCGAACAACACGTAACCCAGGATGCCCAGCACCGGCATGGCCACGATCACCACCACCCAGGCGATCCGCGACGCCGGCTCGCGGTGCGGTCTGAGCAGCACGCGCACGATCAGCGCAAACTGAACGACAATGTGCCCCCCTCCGAAGATCAACGCTGCCAGCCGAGCTTCCATCATGTGTCAGACAATGCCTTTCCAGAAACCATGCGACCACATCGCCGCCAGTTGCCGGGTCCCTACCCGGTTCGCATCCGTGTACCGAACCGGGTAGTCGCCCGTTTGTCATCCGCTGGTTGTACTGTGGCCGATGCAACCCGTCCAGCAGGCCCACTCGATTGATTCCACGAACCAATCACTCGGAACGCAGGGCTTCGATGGGTTCCAGGGCGGCGGCGCGGGTGGCGGGGTACAGTCCGAACACGATGCCTAGCGAGACGGAGAACAACAGGCTGATGAGGGCTGGCGGCCAAGTGACAACGGCGTCCCAGTATCCCAGTTCGGCGACGGACCAGGCGACGCCCGTTCCGAGGCCCACGCCGATCAAGCCGCCGACACCGGCCAGCAAGGCCGATTCCAGGAGGAATTGAGTCCGGATGTCCGCGCGCCGGGCCCCGATCGCCCGGCGCAGGCCGATCTCCGGCGTCCGCTCGCGAACCGAGATCAGCATCACGGCCAGGATGCCGACGCCGCCGACCAGCAGCGAAATCCCCGAAACGCTGGCGATCAGCAGCGTCATGGCCTGCGCCGTCTCGCGCTCGGCAGCCAGCAGCGTCGCCTGGTTTTGAATCGTGAAATCGTCGGGATTGTCGCCCAGTCGATGACGCTGGCGCAGCAGCGCGCGGATCTCGGCTTCTGCGTTGTCCAGCACGTCGCTGGACTTGGCCTGGACGTAGATCGTTTGCAGGTAATCCACGTTCATCAGCCGCCGCATGGCCGTGCCCAGCGGAACGAGCACCACGTCGTCCTGATCCAGACCGTTGGCGTCCACGCCCTTGGGCTCGGTCACGCCGATCACCTCGAACGGGATCCGCCCGATGCGGAACATCAGACCGACTGGATCGGTATCCGGGAACAGATTGCCCCGGACCGTCGGGCCGATCACCGCCACTCGCCGTCGACCCCGGCACTCGTCCGAATCGAAAACCCGTCCTGCGGCGATGGCGACGTTGCGGATGGCGAACCCCTCGGGATCGATGCCCAGCACGGAAGTATTGGCGTTTTCGGCCTCCCACCGTACGGAGAACCTCCGCTCGACGGACGCTGCGGCTTGGGCGACCGACGGACACTGCTGGACCATCGCCTGGGCATCCTCCGGAATCAACGTCGTCACGGTGCTCAGTTGCCGTTGACGACCGGCGATGATCCGAGTCTGGCCGGCGTTGACCGTGACCAGGTTCGTCCCCATATCACGGATCCGGTCCAAAATCCGCTGCTCCGCGCCCTTGCCACCGGCCACCATCAGGATCACCGCAGCCACTCCCACCACGATCCCCAGGATGCTGAGCAACGTGCGCAGCTTGTGGGCCGCCAGGATCTCAACGGACAAAGCCAGACTCTTAGACCATTTCATCTTGCATTCCGTAAGGAAACGCGCGTCTGGGCGGTTTGGCAACTTGAAAGCCAGGCTCTGGTGGCTGTAACCCGTCGGCTACGGGATTCCCAAGCTGGCCCGAAGACACTCGTTCAACTTCAGTTTCATCGTCGGCGAAAGCGTTCCCAGAACCTGGGCCACGCTGCTGGTGTCGACAGTCGCTAACAAGAGGCAGGAAACGACGGAGTCACGAATGAGTCCAGTGGATTGCCCCTCGCGAGTACTTACGTCGACGAACAGACACGCAGGGTCGTCCGCCATGGTCAGATTCTTTGTGACCTCGGCAACCACCACTGTGCTGAGGGCACCCGAGTAAGCATCCGCCTGTAAAACGACCGCAGGACGTTTCTTCCCTCGCACCCCGGAAGGATGCGGAAACCGGACCAGAATAACGTCACCTCGATTCACAGATCCTCCCCCATGTCGTCGTATTCATCCATGTCTTCCCAGCCCGCATGTTTTCCGCTCTCCCATGCGAGCGCATGTCGCTCCTCACTGGTCCACGGACTGTCGTCGTACTCAACTGCCTTCAGACGCTCGTACTCCTCCGTCCGAAGCAAAACGAACGTCTCCCTCGTCCAGGGGTTCATCACGCGGAGGGGCATGCCCTCGGGCGTTTCCAGTGCTTGCACCTGTCGTTCGGTCAATTCAATCATGGCTACCTCCTTGCCGCATTATACCGTCGGTCTCTGCTGTGGAGCAACTATCGCAAGGCTTCCACCGGGTTCAACCGCGCCGCGCGTCGGGCCGGTTGGACTCCGAAGAAGGTGCCGATCAGCAGGGCGAAGCCGATGGCCACCGCCAGCGGTTCCCACGACACGACGACGGGCATCGTGGTCCACCGCTGGATCGCCAGCGACACGCCCCAGCCCAACGCGCTGCCCAAGATCATGCCCAGAAAAGTGACGCTCAGCGATTCGGTCAGGAACTGGTGGAAGATGTCCCGGCGAGTGGCACCGACGGCGCGGCGCAGGCCGATCTCTGCGGTCCGCTCTGCCACCGAGATCAACAGGATGTTCATCAGCACGACGCCGCCGACCAGCAGGCTCAACCCGGCCAGTCCGGTCAACAGCATGGTCAACGTCCCCGAGGTGCCTCGCACGACTTCGGCGATGGCCAGCGGGGAATTGATGCGGAAATCGTCCTCGGCGGGCGGCGTGATGCGGTGCCGGACGCGCATCAGCCGGGTGATCTGTTCCGCTTGATCGGCCATCCGGTTCGCATCGCTGGTGATGATCCGCACGCCGCCGATGTGATCCACGTTCATCACCCGGCGCATCGCGGTGGTAATGGGCAGCAGGATGCGATTGTCGAAGTCGCCGCCGCTGGCCCCCGCGACTCCGCGTCTTTCCAGCACCCCCTTGACCTCGACGGCCACCTTGTTGATGTACAGGCTCTCGCCGATCGGATCCACGTCGCCGAACAGATCTCGCTTCACCGAACTGCCGATCACGCAAACACGGGCCATCGTGGCCACGTCTTCATCCGTGATGCCGTCGCCTTCCACCGTGTACCAGTTCCAAGCGTCGTGCCACTCGGGCTCGATGCCCCACATCGTGGCCTTGCTCTGATTGCCACCGAAACGCAGCCCGGCGCCCATCTGCCAGGCTTGCGGCGTGACGATCTCCAGACCGGGGACCTCGTCCCGGACCGCACGGGCGTCGGCCAGCGTCAGCGTCGCGACGCTCGCGTCGGGCGGTCCGATGGTCCTGCCGCCGCCGGCGACCAGCATCATGGCCCTCGGGCCGAAATTCTCGACGCGGCGCATCACCTGAGCCTCGGTGCCCTTGCCGATCGCCATGATCACCGTCAGCGCAGCGATGCCGACCACCGTGCCGGCCATCATGAAACAGGTCCGCAGCTTGTTGGCTGCCAGGGATTCGAGTCCTTCGCTTGCGGTACGCAGTATCTTCATCCTACATTCTCCTCGGCTGGAGCCAGGGCCGCGAGTTCCGCTTCGGCGTCGCGCGGTTGGCTGATCCTATGGTCCTCGGCGATCTGGCCGTCCTCCAACACGATCACCCGCTGGGCGTGTTCGGCCAGTTCGCGGTCGTGCGTCACGATCACGATCGTCCGCCCCTGGCGGTGAAGGCGTTGGAAGATGGACATCACCTCGGCGCCGCTCCGGCTGTCCAGGTTCCCCGTGGGCTCGTCGGCCAGGAGGATTGCGGGATTGTTGATCAGCGCCCGCGCGATGGCCACCCGCTGCTGCTGGCCGCCCGACAACTGGCTGGGGCGATAGTCGATGCGGTCGCTCAAGCCGACCATCGCCAGCGCCTCCTCGGCCAACTCCTCCGCCTCCTCCGGGTAACGATCCGCGTAGATCAACGGCAACAGCGTGTTCTTCAGCGCCGTGGTCCGCTGCAGCAGGTGGAACTGCTGGAACACGAAACCGATTTTGTGGTTCCGCAGATGCGAGAGGTCCTCGTCATCCAATTCCACCATGTCGGTGCCATCCAAGCGGTAGTGGCCATCGGTGGGCTTGTCCAAGCAGCCCAGGATGTTCATCAACGTCGATTTCCCCGTCCCCGACGCGCCCATGATGGCGACGTATTGGCCGGGGTGGATCTCGAAGGAGATATCCTTGAGCACTCGCGTGACGACGTCGCCACGCGTATACGTTTTCTCGATGCCTTCCAATTCGATCATCCATGCACCTCGTGTCAGTTTTGTGGAGGAGTCTCCGGGGGTAAGTCGACGAAGACCACCTGGTCCTCCTCCAGGCCGGCCAGGACTTCGATCCAAGCTCCGTCACGCCACCCCACCGTGATCTCGCGGGGTTCGGGATGGCCATCGACGGGGACGTACACAATGTTTTTGCCACGCTCGCGCTTGACCGCCCGCGTCGGAATGGCCAGCACGTCGGTCTTGGTTTCCAACAGGATCGTGACGCTGGCGGTCATTTCGGGCCGCAGTTCGCCCAGGTGCGGCTCCAGGATGTCGATCACCACGTCGTAGTTCACCACATTGTCTTGGATCACCGCTTTGGGATAGATCGCGCTCACTCGCCCGGCGAACTCGCGTCCCGGAAACGTGTCGACGGTGAACACGGCCTCCTGTCCGGGGCGGACCCGACCGATGTCCACTTCATCCACGTAGGCATCCACTTGCAACCGGTCCAAGTCGATGATCGTGACGAAGGTGGGCGCGTTGAGCCCTGCGGCGACCGTTTCGCCTTCCTGCGTCGAGACCGAAGCGATCACACCGTCGATGGGCGCCGTGATGGTCGCATAGGAAAGCTGGACTCGCGCATTGGTGGCTGCCGACTGGGCCCGAGCGACTTCGACCGACGCCTGGATGACGTCTTCTTCGTGGCGAGCTTCGACCAACTCGTACGTCTTCTCGGCAGTCGCCAACTGGGCTTGGGCCACCGCCACTCGCTCCAACGCCTGTTCATAAGCCGCTTCCGAAGTGGCACTTTGCCGCAGCAGGTTCTTCTCCCGAGCCACTTCTTGTTCGCCGAGCGCAAAGGTAGCCTGCCAACGGGCGATCTCCAGTTGGGCCCTCTCGATCTCCTTCGGGAACAGCCGGTGCAAGGCGGCCAATTTCGCCCGGGCCAACTGCAGTTCCGCCTCGCGCTGTGCCAGCACCGCTTCCAGGTCCTCCTTTTCCAACTCCGCGATCACCTGGCCCCGGGTAACCGGATCACCGATATTCGCCTGCAAACTGGCGACCTTGCCGGAAAGCCGCGCCCCGACTCGGACCTCCGCGCCAACCTGAGGCCGAACCGCGCCGGTGGCAAGCACCGAGGATGCAAAATCCTGACGCTGAACCACGGCCGTCTGCACGACCGGTTCCTTCGAACCAGCACGATGGTAGCCATACCACCACCATGCGAGAACGGCCGTGATAGCGATCAACAGCAAAGCGACCGGTACCAAGCGCGATTTTCGACGTCGTTTCTTCCTGCGCGACGGTGCCCTTGGAACCGTCGCAGCACTGCGGGTTCCCGCTTCAGCGGCAGGGGGCTGTTGCACACCATCGCCCGAAAGCGGTTTCGCCAGTGCCGAGTCATCATCGCGGAGTTGCGGAAGCGTATTCATCCGTCTTCTGCTTGAGTACATGTCCAAAATTGCCTTGGTATTTACCTGAATTGACAATGTACCAAGTGGCAAGCCCAAGGTCCAGATTCGGCGTTGGCCGTCTTACGGCTGGTTCTGCATCCGGCCGCGACCATCGCGAGGTGGATCGACGGCTCCTCCGCGGGCGCCTGTCTGATGCTGAAAGGGGGCCCCCTGCAAGGCAGTGAACTGCTGCCGCTGGTTTTCGTTCAGGACCTCGAGTACCTGGCCCTCGAGTTCCGCCGCTCGGCCTCGGAAACCGCCGCTCAGCAACTGATTGATCTGTTTCTGCTGAGGCCGCGAGATTTCCAGCGCCTTGGAGATCCGGTCGCTTTGCAGCGCCCGTACTCCTCGGACCTGAACCCAAATCTCGTTCAATCGCTTCCATTGCTGCGGGCTGAGAATCTCCTCGATGTCTTTGCGGACTTGAGACATCACGGCTCGCCGCTCGTCGGTGCGCTCGCAGCTACCGCGTTGGCTGAGCATCTGCGCGGCTTGACGCGCGTGTTCCGACTGGCCAAGAGCACGAAGTTTTTCCTGCTGCTGGGAATCGAGTTTCAACTCGTTCTGCACGGCGGGATTGCCGACCAGTGTGAACATGTCGCCTTGGTACTGCCCGGCTCCTTGCCCGCGCTCGGGCATCTCCGCTCCGCGGCCGGCGCCTAGGCCCATCCCCCGGCCGGCGCCTTGCCCCATCCCGCGGCCGGCACCTTGCCCTGCGCCTTGCCCCATCCCTTGCCCTGCGCCTTGACCCGCTCCTTGTCCCGCGCCTTGCCCCGCAGTTTGTTTCGGGACTTGCGCCCCGACGTGATTGGCAGCCAGCAGCACCAATGCACCTAATGCCAGAGTGAAATGCAATTTCAACATCGTTCTTCCCCTTTCATCAAGATCGTCACAAAAAACTGTCGCACCTCTCCGCCGGAGTGGTGCCCTCACCATCGAGTACTTAGCGCGGCAGGGCCGCAACCAGATGGGGTCGGGAGTCGTTTTCGGGCAACGGCCAACCACGTGGAAGACGCGTCCTCCGAAAACGACTCCCGATCCCTTGCCATTTCGAGCCGAAATGACATCCACCTGTGAATAGCTTCGCAAGTCCCGTGCCAAGGCCGGTAAAACAAAACGCCAGCGGCATCAAGATGAAGCCTTTGGTTTTGAATTTCATGATTGATCTTCACTTTCAATCGTAGAACATGTGAAAACTTTGCGCGCCGTTCTGAAAGCACCTGGTCGGAATTTGCACAAGACCGGGTGCTTCTCCAAGAACTCTGGCGCCGATAACTTACCACGGTGCAAACCCGGTGCCATATTGAACTTCTCTGAACGCTGTCGCATCGCGATGCAGGGCATCGGCGGCTGCCCAGCGCACATCGGGGTCCGGGTCACTAGCCGCCCTGGCCAGCGCCGCCCGGGATTCGGCATCGGACGATCCGACGGCCCCCAAGGCCCGCGCCGCCCAAAACCGCACGTACGGGTCGGGATCCTGGAGCGAGTGCCGCAGCGTTGTTACCGCGTCGACGGCAACGGTTCCCATCCTGTAGATGGCCATTGCCGCATGTCGGCGGGTTTCGGGCGAGCCCGTTGCCAGCAGTTCGACAAGAGACGGTAGCGCTTCCTCGCCCAACAGGCTGACGATCGCGAACGCCTGCTCGCGCATCTCAAAGTCCGGTGCGTCGATCCCCAACCTCAGCAGATCGGGCAGGATGACCATGGCAGCGGGACCGAGTTCCCGGAGCGCCGACAGCGATTGGACTTGAAGCTGGCGTTTGTCACTGTGCAGATACACTGTCAAAGCCCGGATGGCCTCGGGGGTTCTTATGGCAGCCAGTGCGAAAATGGCTCGGCCTGCCAGTAGCGTATCCGGGTGGTCGACCAAGTTTTTCAGTGCTGGGATTGCCGGGGCTGCAGCGGGACCGATAACTTCCAACGCGATGACCGCTTCGTGACGGGGCGCCTGATCGCAACGCCCCAGGACGGCGATCAAATCGGGAATCGCCTTTACCGCTTCGGGGCCGATTCGCACCAGGCCCACCGCGGCGAATCGCCTTGTTGGCTCGTCTTCGTGAATCAGCAATTCCGTGAGTCTCGGCACGGCATGTTTGCCGTAGACGCTGATGGCTTCGGCGGCGAGAAGCCTTTCGGTCAAGGTGCCCCCGGCCTCGATCCGCTGCAGAAGCACGTTCAATGGTTCCGTCGCTTTCGCAATCGAGGTGGATTGCCCGAAGAGCACCAATGCTATCGTGACCAGGATCAGGCGGTGGACCAAGCGAGTTGCCGGGAGATGCCTTACAAGTGTTTGCTGAGTTGCCTTCATCATTCACCTCGGATTGTGAGAATACCCAGACGCGATTCGATGAGCGGTTCGTCGAGATCGTCGTCATCGTCGATCAGTTCGGCGAAGAAACGGGACCAGAACAAGTCGTATTCTTCGGAAGTCAGACGAGTCCGAAGGTCTCTTGCACGGGTCTGGACAGCCTGGATGGCTTGCTGATACTCATGCGCGGCTTCGCTTGCCGCTTCTGAATCGCCGCTGGCGGCGTGCCTCAACAGCGACTGGCGCGCGCCGTCCAGGTGTCGCAACGTCCGTTCCATTTCCTGGTAGGCTGGCATCGAGGCGATTTCTTCACTCCGCCGCCTGAGTCGTTCGCGGTGACTGACCCATCCGGCGTGTTGGCGTCCCCAGACCCCATCCGTTGCCGGATGATCCCAATCATCATGGTGTCCGGACGACGAGTACCAGCCAAGCGTCAGGATAACCGCCACGATCGCCAGAGATAAAAGACCTTGTGCCAAGGCTTGCATTCGGATTCGAGATTTCATGCCATCACTCCCTGTTATGCGATTCCAGCCTCCGCTGGCTGGTGGTTGAGAAACTGCTCCTACCACCAAGAGACCTGAAAGGGATACGGAACCTGCGGCCACCCCAAGGTAAAACCGAATTCCGTTCGCCCCGGTTTACCGAAAACTATGATCCGTGGAGATTCACGGGTTCACCGGTACATCCGGCCGAGATCGGTGTTGAAAACCACATCGCCGTTAGCCGACTTTCCGGACACTGGCACGGGAAATGCACATGGGAATGGCCGTTTTCCGACCGATGGCTCCTCTCACGGTGGAGCGGATACCTTGTTGGAGAGTTTGTTGAGATGGTTGACCACGCCCTCGAAATCGTGCAACTCGACCAAGCGGGCGAGCAGGCGCTGGCCGATGCGTTGTCGTTTCACGCCTCGCGTTTGTTGCGGATCGTCGAGTTGCGGATCGACCCCCGGTTGGCGGGGCGTGTCGATGCAACGGATGTCTTGCAGGAAACGTTTCTGGAAGCACGCAAGCGGCTAGGCCGCTATCTGGAACAGCCGCGTGTCAGCCTGTTCGTCTGGTTGCGAGGCGTGACGCTGGATACGTTGATCACGGTTCATCGCCGACATCTGGCCCAAATGCGGGATGCCGGACGTGAAGTCCCGTTGCAAACCGCGGCGGCTCCGCAGGCCAGTTCCCTGTCGATGGCCAGATGGCTGATCGCCGATCTGACCAGCCCCAGCCAAGCGGCGATTCGCGACGAGACAGCCCGCAGGATCGAGCAGGTTCTGGATGCGTTGGACGACGTGGACCGCGAGGTGCTGATTCTACGGCACTTCGAACAACTGAGCAACGATGAAGTGGCCAGTGTCGTGGGGGTCAAGAAGGCCGCCGCCAGCCGCCGCTACATGCGGGCACTGGCCCGCTTTCGCGAAGCAATGACGGGCGTTTCTGGCATGGACCAACCAGGCTGAAAGAGCAAAAGCTATGTCCGATTCCACCGAGAACATCATCGATATCGTGGCCGAGGAATTTGCCGAGCATCTTCGCCGTGGCGGCAGCCCCGATATTTCGCGTTATGCGAACGCCTACCCGGCTCAGGCCGAAGAGATTCGGACCGTCTTGGAGTCGGTTTTGATGATCGAGCAACTGGCCTGTCGCCAGAAGCCTGTACGGCTTTCCGCGATACCGGCTCGTTCGCCCGAACAACTGGGAGATTATCGGATCCTACGCGAGATCGGACGAGGTGGGATGGGGGTCGTTTTCGAGGCGGAGCAAGTGACGCTTGGCCGGCGCGTTGCAGTCAAGGTGCTTCCCCCCGAAAAGCTGATTGATCCCAAGCATGCGAAGCGTTTCGAGCGTGAAGCGCGAACGGCGGGCCAATTGCATCATACGAATATCGTCCCTGTCTTCGGGGTGGGGCAGGACGAGGGTTATCACTACTACGTGATGCAATTGATCGATGGCGCCGGACTCGATTCCGCACCTCAGCAGAACGACTGGCAGACGGTCGCGAGGATCGGCATCCAGGCGGCCGACGCGCTGGACTACGCCCACGCGCAAGGCACGCTGCATCGGGACATCAAACCCGCGAATCTGCTGCTGGACAAGAAGGGCGTCGTCCGGATCACCGATTTCGGGCTGGCGCGGGCTCTCGAGCCGGCTTCGGTCAGTCAAACCAATGACACCGTCGGCACGCTGCGTTACATGGCGCCGGAACAGTTTTCCGGACAAGCGGACGCTCGCACCGATATCTACAGCCTCGGATTGACGCTGTACGAACTGCTTGCCGGAAGACCGGCCTTCGACGGCACCAGCCCCAGCAACCTGATCCGCCAGATCACTCACGGAGAAATGGTCCGGCTCCGTCAAATTCTGCCTGCACTGCCGCACGATCTGGATACGATCCTCGCCAAGGCCACGGCCTTGGACGCGGCGGACCGCTACGCATCCGCAGGGGATCTGGCCGAAGATCTTCGCTGTGTTTTGGAAGATCGGCCGATCCGTGCCCGGCAGGTCTCTGCAGCCGAGCAGGCTTGGCGATGGGCTCGGCGCAACCCGTGGTTCGCCGCGGCTTCGGCCAGTTCGCTGGTCCTGTTGATGGCCGTGGCCCTGTTGTCGACGATCGGCTACTTCCAGATCCGCCTGGCCTACCAGCAGGTGGATCATGCGCTGGGCGAAGCTCGCCGAGCCGGAGCCGAAGCGGTGGCGGCAGCCGAGCGGACGGAGCAGGAGCGCCGGCGGACACAGGAGGAGTACGAACGAGCCGATGGCAATCTAACGGTCGCGTTGGCGGCTCTGGACGAGATTTCCGACAAGCTGGCGTCGCGACAATTGCCTCAGTCGCTCCGTCTGGATGCCGACGACGATTCCTGGCAGCAGGCGACCGGCGGATTGTCCGCCGAAGACGCGGAGATCGTCCAGAGTCTGCTGAGGTTTTACGATGAATTTGCGGCTCGGAATACGGACGGTTCCGGAGTGGACTTGGCAGTGGCCCGAGTCCATCGCCGCATCGGCGACATCCGCGCCCGGCTCGGTCAATATGAACAGGCGATTTCGGCTTTTCATCAATCGCTGAAGACAATCGCCCGCCTGCGCGACGCACATCCTGAGGACACGGCGCTGCTGCTGTTCGAAGTCCGGACGCACAACGCTCGCGGTGCGGCATGGCTCAAGAGCGGGGATTTTCGGCGCGCCATCGAGTTGCACCGGTACGCTCATGAACTGATCGCCTCGCATACATCCCCCGATAATCACCAGCCGACGGTGCGTTACGAACGTGCGCAGACGCTTCAAGCTTTGGTGTTGGCTCAAGCCGAATCGCTGTACGAGCAGAATCGCCGCGGCCCGCCGCGACCCAGACGGGATGCTGCGCCCACAGCCGTTCCAGAGATCCAAGCCGAATTCGAACAGGCGCTTCAGTTGCTGGAGAGTCTCCTTCAAGACGATCCCGACAACATCGTCTATCGATTGGCTCTGGCCCGCTGCCACCGCAGTCTTCTGCCGTTCGCCTGGGCCAACCAGGATCAGGCTGCGGCCGACAACGCCAAGCAGCAAGCGATCGCGGTCCTCGAACAACTGGCCCGTCAGAACCCTCATGATCTGACGATTCAATTTGAACTGGCCGATACCTTGGCCATGACGCCCCCACCGTCCCTGAACCGGCCGCTCTCGAAAACGGATGTCACCGTGCTCGAAACCGCCTTGCAGCTTGCAGAGAACCTGCACCAGCGGGTTCCCAGCGCCCCTGAGTACGCTGTCTTGCTGGCCAATATCCATCAGAAACTCGGCTCGCACTTCTTGGTGGCCAAACAATCGAACCTGGCACGAGACCATTTGACGAGAGCCACCGGCGTGCTGGAGCCGCTCACCAAGTCGTTTCCCACCAACCCCCTGTTCCAAACCTCGCTGGCGCGAGCGCGATGGGAGTTGGCAGACGCCTGGCAGCGGCAAAACCAGTTGGAGCCAGCCCGCGAGATACTCGAGCTGGCGATCGCCGAGTACGAGGCATTTCGTGATTCCGACACCAGTCGGCGAGTCAGCGCAGGCCGCTGGGTCGGCTTGTACCGGCAGTTGTCTCGAGTCCTGGAACAACTGGGCGAAACCGAACAGGCGGCCGATATCATGCAGGCCGCCGACCGACTCCGCGACACCCCGCGGCAAAGATGACCCGGTGCGAATAGCGGCTGATCCGCGGGAAAAACCGCCGGAACCTTTGGAAGACGAACTGTTGACGATGCTGGCACTCGCGCAAGCTTAGCCCTCGCAGATTGGAGTACGCCAAGTGGGGGCTGGAGGCTTGAAACGGAGCATTCAATTCTTTCCATGAATACGCAGAAAAGCAGGATGTCGCGGTTTTGCGCCTCGTAGCGTCTTCCTCCACGGCATCGTTTTCGGGAGCGAGGGTGCATCGCTGCGGGTTGACGACCAGTGTGGCAAGCGCTGCTTCGATTCGACTCAGCCAGCGGATCGCTGTAGCGGAGAACACCGAAATGGGGCGGTTGTCGAACAGCCGGCAAAACACGTCCGGATCGTGGGCATGCCTGCCGCTTCCCACTAACTTCCCGAACATCCTCGGGTCAAAGTGAATCGGACGCGCAGATCACGCCTTCGCTTACGGCCAGGGACTTCACGACGCATTGGATGACTTCCGAAGGCAGGCCTTTACGGATCACCTCAATGAACTCGAAATCCGATTGTGGCGAACCCACGACCGAAGTTCCACCGAAAAAACCGGTCAGTTCTCGAACGTCTTTCATCTCAACCCCTTATCAAATCGTGCCACATGGCAGTATTCACGATGCCATAAGGGAAGTCAACGGAGAATCGACAGCGCGGAACATGCCGCTGGCAGCGACAGTCGCCGCCCCTCCAGAATGCGATGGCTACGAGCAGGAAAAAGCGGAGAGAACGGGCCAGCAACGTTCCAGACGGGTTGCAGTCTTGGCGGACAGCGTTTATGTTTCTTGTTAAGCAAACGTATGCCAGCATCCGTTTTGACGGAAGGTTTTCCGCCGATGAGCCGCCGATTTATTTCCCTTCACTGGCAGTGGTTCGGGATGCTTGCGATGCTGCCCGCAGCGGCAGCGTTCGCGGCGTTTCAGAACGCGCGTTCAACGCACGTCGCTTACTATCAGCGTCAGCTAGAGATCCGCGATCAACTGCAGGCCTTGGGCGCGACGCTAGAACTCGCTCCTGCCCGTGACGAGCGGATTCGGCCCCGGGTGGGCGAAGAGCATCCCGTCGAGATTGTCGGCATCCGGCTCGAACGCCGCGCGGCTTCCAGACAGGCCCCGCAAGCGTTGGATGCCGCTCTTTCGGTTCTGAAGGAGCTGAGACATCTGCGGCGA
>SKKK01000604.1 GCA_007121535.1 Planctomycetaceae bacterium
CTAGCCAAGCGATAATCCCCTGTCGCCGATCACGTCACGGCGGATCACCACACTCGACTCGTCAGCCGCAGTCCCGCAGGGACTGCAGGCCCGCGTTCGGCGAGGGTCTCCGACCCCGCCGAAACCGCCGACCGAAGGTCTCCCGCGATACAGGAGACTCTCGGTTGCCAAGGTGGCTCGGTCAGAGACCGGCCACAGCGTCGCGGGTACGTCATTTTCTGCGAGTTGCCTCAGCCGAAGTCCCGTAGGGACGGCAGGCTATAGCCAGGGATGCCAATCCCTGGACATAGCCCAGTACGATCCCAAAGCCCAGGTACGGGCGACAGGCCAGCGCATGCGTGAGGGGCATCGGATCGAAGCCGCAATTCACCAAAGGCCGATTCCAACAAGAAATATCTGGCCGGATGCTTCGAACTCAATCGGCCCGGACAACCATGCTACGCTGTTCGTCGGGCATGGAGCAGTTCGCCAGCTTTCATTGGCCGAATGTCGTCAGCCTCAACCGTGACAAGAGCCACCGTCCGTCCGCCGCCGTCGACAAACTCGACCTCGTATCCGCGACCTTCTTTGTAAACATGGATCACGGTCCCTACGTCTCCGCGATTCAGTTTGTCGTGTGGCGGGTCGCAGTCTAATACCACAAGAGAATGTTCAGCAATCATTTTTCTTCATCCGGGTACGCAGTCACAAGCCGAGGCGGCTCGTCATCTTCGACGATCCAAACGGTCATCACACTTCCGAGCCGATGGTTCGGGCGACCAACCGATCCGCGTGCCTTGTATTTTATACCGAATTGCGTCGCTTCGGTACCAGCGCTCCAGTGCCCCCGTTCGAGAATCCGTGCGTGATGCTTTTCCGCACGCGACCTGCATTCACCCGGTTCGCATGGCCTTGCCCGTACTAGACGTCGTCTGAAGAGGGGTTCGCCCCTCTCCGGGCACAACGATTTTCCCGGTTTTCAGCGTTTCCTGGAAAGGGTTTGCCCCCATTTCAGACAGAGCTTAGGCTTCGTGCCAATGATTGCCGTTTTCTCGCGTCAAGATTAGAATGGGGCATGGTAAGCTACCAGTTTGTCAGCCTTTCTGGCAAGCGTGGAGCCTGTCGCACGATGGGAGGCGTCGGAGATGAGAAGCCCTTTTCCGGGTATGGACCCGTATCTTGAGCGGTATTGGGGAGACATTCACACTCGGCTGATGGTCTACGCAAGTAATCAGCTCAACGCCCAGCTCCCCGACGATTTGCAGGCTCGCGTCGAAGAGAGCGCGGGTGTGGAAATCGAGGACCGGCGTACGCGCACGGTCTATCCGGACGTCCGTGTCGTCCAGGAACCCGACGAATCTTGGGCGGTTGGCGAAACGGCGACGGTCGCAGTGGCCGAGCCGTACGTGGTGTTGCTGGAGGACGAACCACGCACCCAACGCCATCTGGAGATCATCGATACCACTGACGGCGGCCGCGTGGTGACGGCCATCGAAGTTCTCAGTCCAGCGAACAAAGTAGGACTTGACGGCCCCGTGGCGTATCGTCGCAAACAGCGCGATTACCTTGAAGCCCGCGTCAATCTGGTCGAAATCGAACTGGTCCGGGGGGGTGAATGCGTGCTGGCGATCCCGGAAGACCGCATTCCACTGGCTTGCCGTACACCCTACCGAATTTGTGTGCGCCGGGCCGCGACGCCCGAGCGCGCGGAAATCTACGCCGTCCCACTCCGCTTGCCGCTGCCGAACATCCGTATTCCGCTCCGCCCGTCCGACGAGGACGTGGTGTTGCGTCTACAACCGCTGATCGATGACTGCTACCGGGATGGCCGATATCAGCGGATCGATTATCGCGCCGAGCCTGTGCCGCGTTTCGGCGACGAAGACGCGGCCTGGCTCGATCAGCTCTTGCGCGAAAAGGGTTTGCGCTGAGCCACCGGCTTGCTCGCCGCGAGCGAAACAGGGACGAAGCCATGGGGACACGGCCTCTTGCCGGCTGTTGATCGGCTGAGAACCCGACCACAAGTTTCTTTTCATTTCCGGTAGCCTTGATCGGGGAATTCTTGGATCAGTTCGTCGAGCATGGTTCGCGCTCGGTCGGGATCGCCGGCGCGCCAGAAGCAGGACGCGGCACTGATCCGGCCCCGGCGCGCCAGGTCGGCATCCCCCGCCTGCTTGTAATCGTCGGCCAGGACCAGTTCCAAATGCGCCGCGGCCAAGTAATGCTTGCGGGCGTCCGTTGGCCGGTTGCCCATTTCGGCCAGCATTCCCCGCTGCACCTCGCGTGATTTGACCGTAACCAGCATGTCGCTGACCGGCGTTTGAACGGAACTCATCGCGATTCCCTCCATGTTGTACGTGCTATGGACCAAAGCCCAGCCGGCTGGCGGGCGTTTCAAACTCGGTAACCGAGATATAAAACCCAGTGGAACCTTCTGCCAGCCGCCGCCAGCGTTCGTTCCAAGCTGCTGAAAAGTCGTTCTTCCGAGAACGTCCGGCGACCTCCAGGCCCGGAATTTCGTGAATCTTGGGCAGTACGGGGTACGAACGTCTCATTGCGTCTTGTTCCAGCACGGCTGTTGACGCGGCCAGGATGTCATTCCACAGCAAAGACGGGTGCATGTCGGGCAGTGCGGAAACCGAAGCGGCAACTCCCGCAGCGACAAGGGTTTCTTGCCCAAATCGGTAGCGGATTAACTGTCCGTGTGGTGCGTTTGCTCAGCAGCTTAACGCAATTCCCAGCCAATAATCCATCCGCAAAGTTGTGGCCGGCCTCTGACCGTGCCACCCCGCCGTCCGAAGGTCTCCAGTATCGCGGGCGACCTTCGCTTGGCGGTTTCGGTGGGGTCAGAGAAGGTGCTGCGAATCAGAGCGCAATCCCAGTGGGAACTACGCTTCCGGGTCGTGTGGGTGTAAAATGCCGGTGGGGATGAGAACGCTTCAACCTATGCGAGATCGATCATGCGAGACGTGCAGATTATCGATCGGGGACGTGGGCCTGAGATCGAATGGACGCGAATTACGGTTTTCCACGTGTGGGAGTTTTACCGGGCAGGCGACGGTCGGGATGATATTGCGCTGACCTTCGGTCTCTCATCGCGCCAAGTCCAAGCGGCCATCGATTATATCGAGGCGAACCGGCGACAGGTCGAAGACGGTTACGCCAGAATCGAAGAACGCATTAGGCAAGGTAACCCCGAGGAGTTGGAGCAGCAGTTCCGTCAAAACCGCGAGAAGCTGCAAGAATGGCTACGTCGAAAGGATCATCAACCTGTACGATCCGAATCATGTGCGACCAGGATGTTCTCGGTTTAGCTCGGGCGGTGCTGGCCCGCTGTCGGCGCGCGGACTGGCAGCCGATTTGGGATAAACTGCAAATCGGAGGGTTCACGTTTGCCGATTTCCGTGTCAGCGAGTGTTGTGAATACCATCGGATTGGTAGAATTTCGAGTTGGCCGATCGCATTGGCGGATTGCGGTTGGTGATCACGCAAATCCTGGGAGACAACCCGATGCCTTCGCCATTTCCGGGCATGGACCCGTTCTTGGAACACCCGGACTTTTTTCCGGATCTGCACGGTCGATTTCACGTGTACCTCAGTGAATCCTTGCAGGCTTGCCTGCCGGCGCCCTACTTTGCCGTGATCAACCAGCGGCTGTGGGTCGAGCCGTCGGCCCGGTACATCGAGCCGGATACGGACGTGCTGTACGGCGATCGGACGGTGGGAGAGTCGAGTGTCGCGTGGGAGACGGCCGAACGCACACGCACTCGACCGCTGGTGTTCGAGATGACCGATGACGAGCACCGGGAGCCCTACGTGCAGATCCGAACCCGCTTGGCCGAGGGCGGCGAACGGGTCGTGACGGCGATCGAGGTGTTGAGCCTGAGCAACAAGACGCCCGGCCACCGGAGCCGCGAATTGTATCTGGAAAAGCAGGCCGAGATCCTCGGCAGCCAAGTCCACCTGGTCGAAATCGACTTGCTCCGCGGCGGCCAGCACACCACGCCCGTGGCATGGGAACGGTTGAGCCGAAAGGCAGGCCCGTTCGATTACCACGTGTCGGTACATCGCTTCGATCAACGAGGCCGGTTCTTCATCTACCCCTGGCGACTGCCCGACCCTCTGCCCGTAATCGGCATCCCCTTGCTACCGGGCGACGACCAGGTGTCGTTGGATCTGCAAGCCGTATTGAACCGCTGCTACGAAACAGGCCCTTATCGGCGACGCGTCGTGTACGAGTCCAACCGCATCGTGCCGCCTCTGACGCCCGAGCAAACCGAGTGGCTCGAACGAGATATTTTGACAAAGCTTGACGGGATCGATTCAGGCAAGTCTCGTGATTGAACGATTGAACACAGTTGTCGGGTGATTTTCGGATCGGAAATCGGGCCAGACGAGGTTGCCTCGAACAGAGACGGTCATCGAAATACCAAAGACAATCCCAACGTCGCGTGAAGCTCTTTCGTAGGACGGATCGGCAATTTGTTCTGTTTCTTACGTAGCCAATGGGTCGATTTGACGAACGCGTTGTCTGGCCGGCCACGATGCATGGTATGAACGTCCTCGGGGACTGCGGTGCGGCGGCGACGTTGAATTTTTAGCACCGCGTCGCTTTGCCGCACTGCCGCGTTTTTGTGACGGATTTCTGCCGCACACCTCGTACCATGTGGTTCTTCGCCGACTGCCGCCGGTACGAGGGATGCTCGTCGTAGTCGCTCCGGCGTCAATTCTGGTGCGGGCACCATATTGAGCGCAGCGGTCCATTCATCGTCGGTCGTTCTGCCCAGTCCACTTGTCGGCCTTCGTCCAGCCCCAGACTGCGGCACCCCTCTCGAAAAATCCACTTCGTCCAGCCGAATCTCGATGAACCACGATTCCGCTCCGTTGGTGCATTTCACCCAAGCTTCGGCCGCCATCCATTCGCGTAACATCCATCGTAACCGTGGATGCCCGATGTTCTCACATATCCTCTTGCTGCAATCGAGCGATGGTGTCCTTCAGCATCTGGTACACCGTCTGATTGGGCTGAGTCCAGGCTACGATGGGTGCCGGATCTTCGCCTAACGCTTCCGCCAGGGCCGCAGCTACCGCTGGACTGCGGCTCATGCCTTGCTCGCAATGACAAACGATCGCGCCGATGTCCCCCAGATGCTCTTGCACGAAGCGCCAGATCCGCTCGGCGTCAGCAACCGTCATCAACTGGATCGAGTCCGGCAACGTCATGCCGCTGCTCGGCTCGGCGTCGTGGAAGAACAAACGCAACGTGCCCCGCAATCCACCGGTGCGCGGTAACCGTGCCGGACGCCTGCCCGGATCGCGAATGGAGATCACGATGTACGGAACGCGAACAGCGATGCCTTTTTCTACGGTGTACCGGTCTTCCACGATGAACTGCATGCAGGACCCTCGAAGAAATGGCCAAGATCGCGCAAACTAGATCGACCTTTCCACTCGCAACTGCGGACAGTCGAGCATTTTTCGCAACAGCCCTCCTTTCTGATTGGCTCGACTGATATTGAGCGCAACATCCGCCAAATCAGCACGGACTAGGATTCGGTGGTTGGCCAAGTCCAGGGCCGCGACCTCCGCGACCGTCTGATCCAGGTCGCGGTCGAGTCCGTCGGCAACTCGCAGGATCGCCACGAGCCAGCGCAGTTCCTTCGGCAATTCCCCGAACGTCTCCGCCAGCCAATCGGGCAC
>SKKK01000155.1 GCA_007121535.1 Planctomycetaceae bacterium
CCAGCACACTGTGGCTCCGACGCTCCAACCTCTCGACGACCAAACGTACTCGTTCGCGGTTTGTCAAGGGCAATGGCTGTTCCGGCCGCAATATCCCGTTCTCATAAACTGCTTCGACGACATGGCTCATGACTTCGTGCTCCGTGTTTGCTCCTTTCAATGTAGCATCTTGCCGCGGATCGCGAAACCGGGAGAAAACAGGACGGCTTCCTGATATCCTTCCAGCAGCGTGGCCCTTAGCAAGCGCTGGGGCACCCGGTTCTCCGCCATCCTACTGACGGGAATTCCCGCTTTGGCGCAAACGCTGCCAGTCTCATCCCTTCGCGCATCCTGCCCGTAGAAACCCAGCACTTCCCCGCGACGCGCCTCGACACCCCTGGCCGTCGCCATGCCCGGTTTCAGATGCGTCGGGGACCATGTTGTTGTTCGAGGCTTGCTCCGCGTTGCCGTCACTAGCCGGCCGATCCTGCGTCGATGTTGCTCTGCTTGCGGCCTATTTTTCATTGCTCTGGAATGCGGGCAAACAACGAAGAGCACAAAGGGTGCTCCTGTCGGCTTCCCTCTGAACCTCAAGAAAACGCAACCGTTGCGATTGCCGCAAGATGTCCACGCCCTGAGAATCAAGTGCGCCTAGCCTAAGCCCTTCCATTCTCAGAAGCGCTTCCTCAGGCAACGGGTTGACTGCGAGCGAGGCAAGGATGACATACCGAAACACGAAGGGCTACATGGACCGGCTCTCCTTCTGCTGGCTACCGACTCTCGATGGGCCGTGCGTCGGGGAATTCCTGCCCCAGAACGTGGGCACAGTTCAACGTGGGGTTCACATGAACTCCGCTTCGAGCTTCGTTTTGGAGCGGACTAGGCCCGGACAGGTCAGGTTGAATCCCGCACCACCACAATCGGGGCGCCGAATCTCGGGGTCGAGTCGGATGATCCCGTTATCGACCACTCCCTGGTACGTCTTGACTGCAGCCATGGGCTTGCTCTTTCTGAAGTGCTTCGCCGTTTGGTGCATTATAGGCATGCTCAACGGATCGGTGAACAGGCCCGCGCGAGCCAGATAGCAACCATCGGCAAAGAAGAACTGTTCCTGGGGCGGGCCGTGCCCAGACCACATTGCCGTAGGCGTCGAACCGCTCGACGCGCATGGCCGATGTTCTCGCCCCCTTCTTGCGACGCCGGCACGGTAGGCATTCGGGTTTCCAGCAGATTCAGGGAGGCCAGCAGATGACGCCGGATATTGGGAATTTCATTTCATTTTCAATAGATCCAATCTGTTGGCATCCCTGAATCTGCTGGAGAATATGCGTTTGCGTGAAGGGATCGGTTTCGGTCGCGCCGCTGTCGTCGGTGCCGACGTAGGTCGCAATGACGTGGCGATGTACGTCGAAGACCGTGTCGTTTCGGAAAGGCTGCAAAATGTTGGATTTCCGGGCGTCGGATGGGGGATGGGTCGATGGGAACGGCTGACTTAGCGTGGCGAAATTGCGGCGGGCTGGCGGCGGGGTCGGTCATCTTCCATTGACAGTAAACAATCGACCGACAATCTACCTGACCGCCGATCCCCGACTTCACGCACGCTTGCCGAAAGGGTACAGAACTGGCGGGGCACGCCGAACTGAAAACCTGGGCCGAACTGTTTTGTTACGGCCGCTACGAGGTTTCGTCGTCTTCCTGGAGGATCTGGTAGTCTTTCAGCTTTTTGTGCAGGGTGTTGCGGTTGATCCCCAGGCGCGCGGCGGCTTTGATTTGGACGTCGTTGCACAGCGTCATGACCTGGGCGATCAATTCGCGTTCGACGCGATCCACGATCCGAGCGTGCAGGTTTTCCGCGTCTGCGCCCGCGTCAGCCAACCCCTGCTGCACGACTTCTTCGATCAGCGAATCCAGATCCACCCCGCGGATCTGGCCTCGCCGAGTTCGCTGCTTTCCGGTCACCGTGCCGGGCAGCAGGTCGTAGGTCAGTTCGTCGCCCTCGGCCATGATCACGGCGCGTTCGACGTAGTTTTGCAACTCGCGAACGTTTCCCGGCCAATGGTAATCCTGCAAGGCCTCGCGAGCCTGCGGCTGGATATGAGCGACGTAGCGGTCGTTGGCTTCGTTGTAATAGTTCAGGAAATGGCTCACCAGATCCGGGATGTCTTCCCGCCGCATCCGCAGTGGTGGAATCACAATGGGCACCACATTCAATCGCCAGTACAGGTCTTCGCGGAATCGTTCGGCATCGACTTCGTCCAGCAACTCCCGATTGCTGGCGGCGATCAAGCGAGTATCAACTCGCACCGTCTGCGTGTCACCAACTCGTTCGAATTCATGTTCTTGCAGCACTCGCAGCAACTTGACCTGCAAATGGGGGGTGGTCGAGTTGATTTCGTCCAAGAACAAGGTTCCGGTATGAGCCGCTTCGAAGCGACCGATGCGGTTGGAAACGGCGCCGGTGAATGCCCCGCGCACATGCCCGAACAGCTCGCTTTCCAGCAAACTCTCGCTCAACGCCCCGCAATTCACTTTGACGAACGGGCCCGTCGCACGGTGACTCAATCGGTGCAGGGCCGTGGCGATCAGCTCCTTGCCCACCCCGGTCTCGCCCATCAGCAACACCGAAGCATTGCTGCGAGCGACGCGTCGCGTCAACCGATAAACTTCCTGCATCGCGGGACTGGTACCGATGATCCCCGGGATCGGGGGGGCGTTTTCGTCGCGACTGGTCGGACCGTAAACTGGCATCCGTCGGGGTCCAGGATCGGGAGCTTTCGGGACAATGACTGCTTCAAGACGCGGTGGAATCCTGCTCCGCGGTTTCCGACTGCGTCGTCGTCGCTTGACTGGGGGTCTCGATCGCATCAAGGATCTGCCCGAGCACCTGTTGGGTACCCGCGTCCAGAAACTCGCTACGATTGTAACGATCGTATTGCAGCAGAATTTCGTCCCGGGTCAAGAGTAGTCCCCGTCGGTGGACGGCTTCGGCGAACGCATCCGCGGCAGCCTGCCGGTGCGCCAGCGTTCGAGCGTGTTGGCTGGCCATCGTCACCAGGGCTCGTTGAGCCTCGGGCGAGCCCAGACGTCCGAGGATCGTGGCCGCCTGCGAGGCCAACAGGGGTTCCGCCAAGGCGGACTGGTACGCTTGGATGTGGCGATGGAAATCGTAGAATCCGTAGATCTCCGGACGTTCGGTCAGCCGCAACAAGTGGTTCATTGCCCGCGCTGCTTGATCCAGCCGTTCGTCATATCCCACCAGTTCGCGACCGACCATGCGAAGCAGTCGCCCGACCTGGAAGGTCATGCCGGTCGAGTCCATGGGTCGGGGAAACGCCATGACCAGCGGATCGGTCTCCGCAAAAGCCTCGGCCGTTTCCAGGGTTCCCTGCCGCCCCATCAAGCCGATCGCCAAGCGATTGGTGCGCGGATCTTTGCGAAACATCTGGATCGCTTCACGTACGGGAGGCCGATCCACGGCATCGCTGATCAAAGCGAATTCGTAGTCCGGATGCCGGATCGCCAAGCGGAATGCTTCGCGGGCGGAAGTGGCCGAATCGACCTCGAACCCCATATCGATCAACAAACCCGCCAGGTTCTGTGCCGTTTCCCGACGCGGATGTACCACCAGGGCTCGCCGAGTTCCCACGGTGCGGATCGCAAACCCCAGCACTTCGGGCAAGAAACTTGAACCGGCGTAAGCACGGTGCGGGTCGACCTGCAAAATGGCATCAGCCGCAGCCAGCCGCAATCGTCGATCACCGTTCAACAACGCCAGCACCAAAGCCCGGGGCTTGCCATTGCTGGATTCGACCAGGCTGGGGTCTCCCATCCGACCCAGCAATTCGATCGCTCCCGTCGCGGCCACCGGTCGCCGAGTTTCCAGGGCGTGGATCAGCACGTCCTCTAAAGCGTCGACTCCCACGTCGGCCACCTGAACGGCGATGGAGTCCTCGCTCAAGTCCAACGGCTGATCCAGTCCGGCTTGTATCTTTGCCCACTGCAGGTTGGTGGACAAGGCCAAGCGGCGGTAGTCGACGTTCTCCGGGGCGATGCGATACAAATCCCAGGACAATCGAGCCGCGTATAACAGCGAAGCGTCCGGGCCCGTCAGACGCTGCGGGACACTGGTCCCCTGCTGCTGGTCCCAAGTCCACACCGTCACGCGGTCTTCGTGATCCAATCGGCCCGGCAGCATGCCGTCCAGATAGGCGCTGGCCTGATTGTACAAAAACTGGGTGACGTGCGATCGGTCGGGCAGACGACCGACAATGTCCTCGATCGCCCGTGCTGCAGCATCGCGAATCTCGTCGGAGCTATCCGGATCGGCGAACGGTCCTACGATCCGGCTCAGCACACGCGGGTTGCGGAACTGGCCCAACGTCTGGAGCACCTGGACTCGAAGCGCAGACTCGGGCGCGTCCAATGCCCCCAGCAGCGGATCGATCAGGTGGTCTCCCAGCCGGGGTATTGCGGCGCGGATGGCCGGATGCTCGTCCGCACGGTCAGCGTCGGCCAATGCCGCCAACAGCGGCGGGACGACGGTGAAATGCAAACGTCGCAGCGTATCGATGGCTCGCTCCCGCCGGATCGGGGAAGGGTCACTCAAGCGTTGGACTAGATTTTCGAGCCGCTCAGGCTGTTGAGCCAGCCGTTGAGCCGCCTCGGTGACCGTTCTGGCGAACGCTGCGCCTTCGGGCGCCATGCGTCGATCTTGACGCAAGCGGAAGAACAGGGCCTCGCCGTACCGGTTGAAGAACCGTTCCAGTTGCTGTTCGTCCGGTTCCTCTTCCATCAATTGGATCAAAAAGTATCTGGCTTCCTCCGTACGGCCCATATCGAACAGAGCGCGGACCGCGAACATCAAGTCGTCAGGCTCGGTCGGGTCCATATCCCGAATGGCCAGCACCGCGGGATCGCGTTCCTCGGGACTGATTGGTCGTCCTCGGCCTCGTTCTGCCGGTTCCTTTGGAGCCTTTCGTTCAGCCGGTTTGGCTGCAGGCGGCTTTGGCTGGACGCCAAACGGGTCGGCTAGGTCCGCCCCGAACGGATCGACCGCATCGACTCCGGGGTCTGCGGGCGCAACACCGAACGGGTCGGCATCCTGCGGGATTCCGAACGGATCGAAGGCGTCTTGAGCGGTCGCACCAGGTACCAAGCCCAGCAGCACAGCCGCAAACAGGGGAAATCGCATGCGTGGTTGCTCTCGCATCATTTACAGAGTAATCAAACTTAGCTTGTCTTTCCAACGCGCGATCTGCTTTTCCACCTCCTGCGGAGCCGAAGATCCATAACTACAATAAGCTCGCACAGCGTTTTCGACGCCTAAAACCTCGTAAACGCCGTTGTCCAATCCCGGGCAGATGCGCTGAAAATCATCCAGCGACAACTCTGCCAAACGTAAATCTCGCTCGATCGCCATTCCCACCAATTGCCCAACACAGTGATGAGCCGTCCTCTGGGGGATGCCTTGACGTATCATATACTCCATCAGCGACGTGGCATCCAAGTATCCGCGTTCCAGCCGTTCCGATATTGCCGATCGATTCCATTGCATGCCCTCGACCACCAGCGGAGCCAGTTGCAGACATGCTTCCACCGTATCAAACGAATCGAACAGCGCCGGTTTGTCTTCTTGCAAATCCCGATTGTAGGCCAGTGGCAGGGCCTTGATCAGGACCAGCAGCGTCTGAAGATTCCCGACAACCCGTGCCGTCTTTCCTCGCGTCAATTCCAGCACATCCGGATTGACCTTTTGCGGCATAATCGACGATCCCGTGCAAAATTCCTGTGGCAATCGAATGAACCCGAACTCGACCGTCGACCAAAGTATCCACTCGTCGGCCCACGTCGATAAGTGCTCTGCGATCACGGCCATGACGAATGCGGCTTCCAGGACGAAATCGCGGTCGCTCGATACGTCCATGCTGTTGGCGGCCACGGAATCGAAACCCAAACGCCGCGCCACGTCTTGGCGGTCGATCGGCAGACTGGTCCCGGCCACGGCGGCCGCGCCCAGCGGACACTGATTTACCCGCTTTCGACAATCGGCTAAGCGGCCTCGATCACGTTCGAATTTCTCGCAATAGGCCAGCCAATAATGCGCTGCAAGGACCGGTTGCGCGCGTTGCAGGTGAGTGTACGCCGGCAGGATGATGTCCGCGTCGGCGTCGCATCGCCCTACAAACGCGCGTTGCAACGCCACCAATTGCTCGTCCACTCGATCGATCGCATCGCGAACCCACAACCGTAAATCCGTGGAAACCTGGTCGTTGCGGCTGCGGCCGGTATGCAGCTTTCTGCCGACATCCCCCAGGCGGTCAATCAGCGACTGCTCGATATGCATATGAATGTCTTCCAGTTCGACGCTCCACGGAAACGTCTGCTGCTGGATGTCGTCCTGGATCTGCTTCAACACCTGTTCAATCTGCCGATTCTCTTCTTCGTTCAGCAAGCCCACAGAATGAAGCATCTGGGCGTGTGCGATCGACCCGCGAATATCCTGCGGGTACAGACGTCGATCAAAACTGATGCTTTCCGCAAAATCTTCCATCCGCCGATCGGTGGATTGTTGGAAGACGCCGCTACGACTGGGGCTCGCCACTTGATCCTCGCGAAGGGGTGGTGAAGGGTGTTCAGCGGTTACGACAGGATTCTATGCTAAGCAGCCAGGTTTGGGCTGTCAATGAAGTCCATGGTCAGCTTTACCTGAACAAACCATTTCGGTTATGATACGAAACTTGGGTCAAGGAACGAAATGAAAGGCAGGCCCCCTGCCACTGGGGTACAAGGCAGGATGTGGTGCCGGATCGGCACAGCGAGTGAATTATCAAAGGAGTATTTGTTGTGAAGCGTTTTGCGATTCTAAGCCTGGTGTGTTTGCTGTGGTTGCCGTCGGATTGGTCTGGGGCGGTGCCACCGAGCGATACCCTTCTGCCGCCGACGACCAAGGGTTATTTGTCGATACCCGATATCGATGCATTCGAATCCAGCTTCGAAAAAACGCAATTGGCCAAATTCCTGGATGACCCGCTGATGCAGCCGTTTTTCGAAGACATGCGCCAGCAGATCGAGCAGCGCGTGGTGCGAAGCGACAATCCGCTGAATATCCGCTTGGAGGATCTCAGAAAGATTTGCGGCGGCGAGGTGTGTGTGGCGATGATCCAGCCCGATGGTGACGAAAGACAGCACGCTTCGGTCGTATTGGCCGACATCACCGGTCGCGAGGAAGAAGCCGAAGAACTGCTTGATCGGCTGGCAAGGGAGTTGAAAGAACGCAAAGCGACTCGGAGCGTCCAGAGGATCGGTCAAGTCGAATTGGTTACTTACACGTTGCCTTTGCAGGAGGGGGCGCCGGAAAGGCAGCAGGCTTTCTATTTTGTCAAAGACCGGCTGCTGGTGGCGGCCGACCACGAAGCGACGATCAAGCTGATCTTGCAGAATACCACGCGAACGATCGGTGATCGCTTGGCGGATCTGCGGCCGTATCAGGTCACCATGGAGCGGTGCGCGGCCGCAGCGGACGAGTTATCACCCCACGTCCGCTGGTTTGTCGAGCCCTTCGGGTATGTGCAGACGACGCGAGCTGCAGCGGGCGGACGCCGCCGGCGAGGCACCGACATGCTGACGGTCTTGTCGAACCAAGGTTTTTCCGCCGTCCAGGGTATCGGCGGCTTCGTGAATTTTTCCGTCGATGGCCAGGACCTGCTCCACCGGTCGTTCATTTACGCGCCGCCGACCAACCAATCCGAACAGCGTTACGAGCTGGCCGCGCGGATGCTGGATTTTCCGAACCAGTCGGAATCAGCCCCCGAGCCTTGGATCCCGGAAGGCGTGGCCACCTATCTGTCATTCCACTGGAATATGAACAACGCTTTCGAGTATTCGAAATCGTTGGTCGACGAAGTGGCCGGGGCGCCGGTGTTCGAGGATATCTTGGAGAGTCTGGAAAAAGATCCGAACGGACCGCAGATCAATGTTCGTCAAGGGCTGGTGCAGCATCTGGGGGATCGGGTGATCTTTTTTGCGGATTACCGACGTCCGATCACCATCGACTCGGAACGCTGGGCGATCGCCTTTCAGGTGACGGGACCTGCGGTTGTGGCCAAGACATTGGATCAGGCGATGGAAGCCGACCCGGATGCGTCCTTGCGTTTGCTAGACAAGCAGCGGGTTTGGGAGATCCAACGGGAATTCGACGAAATGGAATTCGAGGAACTGGATATCGCGGGCGTCGGATTTGGCTTTGACGACGAAGACGAAGAAGAACCAGCGCCACTGTTGGAGAACGCCGCGCTGACCGTCGTACACGGTTACTTGCTGGTCGCTTCGCACCTGGACTTCATGGAAGAGATCCTCCAAACGCGCAACGAGGCGGCTCACTTGGCCGAGACCGAGGATTTCCACCGAGTTCAGCGCCGATTGAGTGCGTTGGATGCCGGCATCGGCAGCGGTCGATTCTTCTCGCGGACCGACCGAGCGTATCACACCACCTATGAATTGATTCGGCAAGGTCAGATGCCCGAATCGAAGACCATGCTGGGCGTGGCGCTGAACCGTATCTTGGGGCCGGAAGAACGGGGCGTGATGCGTGACCAGCGGATTCCTGGCCAGCGGTTGCCCGAATTCGACAAAATCCGCCACTATTTCGGACCCGCCGGCATCTACATGCTTTCGGAGGATCAGGGGTGGTATATTTGCGGGTGTATTTTGCCTCCCCAAGCTGATGAAACTGGGGAGCCCGACGATGCGGAGGAACCCGGTGACGAAGAAGATCCGGGCGACGGGGAAGAAGCCGACAACGCAGACGATGCAGCGGTCAGTAACGAGTAGCCGTAAGCATCCGGACGGGAGTTTGTCCCCTAAGTTCGCCTTGTACGGGTGACGCCACGGGGTCGGGAGTCGTTTTCGGCCAAAGACCAACCATATGGAAACGAGCTTTCCCGAAAACGACTCCCGACCCCTTCCACGCTTCGACACCCAAATTTGACGGATCGACACGGTACCGCGTATAATCCGTGAGGTTCGGCACATGTGTAAACGCCGGGGCTTTCGTGAGCGGCACGGCGCTAGCCGCCGGTCTTTCGGCCGTTTGGGAACCGAGCTGCAGGTCTTATGGGGGTTGAGAAGAACGGTATGGTTCGACGCGGATATTGTCTGGGCATCCTTCTTCACTTGGCTTCGGCCGCGATCGTCGCCTGGATGGCGGTGATCGTTTCGCCGCTGGGTGCGGAAGTCGTCACCCTCAAGAACGGGATGCAGTACGAGGGTCGCGTCGGAAAGATCGGGTCGCTGGGGTCCGATCCATTGCAACCTTCCGGGGCGACCGGACAGATGCCGACGCGAACCATCGTGTTGATCGATGACGATCTGCGTCGGATCTTCGTCTCGTCATGGCAGGTCCAGTCCGCTGTGGGGCAACCGACGCCGGTCGAGCGGATTCGTATCGACCAGCGGACTGCGATCAGTGCGCGGCGAGTCGCTGCGGTCGGCCCCATTCTGCGGACAACGCCTTGGGACGAATTTGGTCGCCGAATCATTTCCATGAATACGGCCGACGGGCCGATACACGTGGTCCAGGGCATCACGGAGATCACGCCGACCTATACCCGAGTGGAAGGGCTGCAAGCGAAACAGTCCTACGTTTGGGACATGCGGATCGCCACCAGTTCGATTCCACGAGATATCTTGTCCAGCGTCTTGATGCGGCAAATCGACGCGGAGGACGCCGACGAGCGTCTGCGGATTGTACGTTTGTACATTCAGGCCGAACGCTACGAGGATGCCAAGAGGGAATTGGAACAAGTCATCGAGGATTTCCCCGACTTGGCCGACTTGCAGAAGCAGGTGGTCGCTTTCCAACAGATGAGCGCTCGACGCTTGATCCGCGAGATCGAATTGCGGCGATCGGCGGGCCAGCACGAACTGGCATACAACATGTTGGACCAGTTTCCCGATCAGGGAGTCGCCGGTGAGATTCTGCTGCAGGTCCGCGATATGCTGGACGAATACCAGGGCACAAGACAACGCGCCCAGCAGGCGGCCGAGTCCTTACAGCGACACCTGGCGGAGATCGCCAACGAAGATACGAGATCCGAAGTGGAACCGGCCGTCAACGAAATCTTCGGCGAATTGAGCCTGAACACCTTCGATCGCATGGCGGATTATCTGCGACTGGCTGACGCCGACGAGTTGACATCCGAGCAGAAGGTGTCTTTGGCGATCAGTGGCTGGCTGATGGGCAGCGGCGCCGGGACGGACAATCTGGCGGTCGCCAGTTCCTTGTATCAGGTTCGTGCGTTGATCCGGCAATATCTGAACGCATCCCAGGTGCACCAACGTCGTAGCATCCTGGCCGAACTGCTCTCGCTGGAAGGCAGCACCCCCGCCAACGTCGCGCGTCTGCTGGCTCATATGAAGCCACCAGTCGAGACCGAGTTGCCGAAAGCCGTCATGCCGGAACCCGCGATGCCGGAGGATGAGGTAACGGAAGCGGAGGCTCCCAAAGCGCAGGTACCGGGATTCTTCACATTGTCGGTGCCCGGGTTGACGGGCGAAGGCGATTTCGAGTACCTGGTACAATTGCCGCCCGAGTACGATCCGTACCGCCAGTATCCCTGCATCGTCACGTTGAACGGCGCCGGCAACACGCCCGAGCAGCAGATCGCTTGGTGGGCAGGGGACTACCACGCCGACTTTGGTATGCGATTGGGTCAGGCCTCGCGGCAAGGCTATGTGGTGATCGCGCCCAAATGGTCCAAGCCGCACCAGCGTGAGTACGAGTTTTCCGCACGCGAGCATGCAGCCGTCCTGTATACGCTGCGGGATGCCTTCCGCCGTTTCTCGATCGATACCGACCGCGTGTTTCTCAGCGGCCATTCCATGGGTGGCGACGCCGCGTGGGATTTGGGGCTGGCGCATCCGGATTTATGGGCTGGCGTGATTCCCATCGTGGCGACCGCCGACAAATACATTTCGCGGTACTGGGAAAATGGCCGTTACGTCTCGTTTTATTTTGTCGCGGGCGAGATGGACGGGGATCGAATGACCAAGAACGCGATGGACTGGGATCGGTACCTGCGACCGCACTACAATACGACGATCGTCATGTATCAAGGCCGAGGCCACGAGCATTTCCACGATGAGATCCAGGAAATCTTCAAATGGATGAATCTACATCGACGTGACTTTTATCCGGGCAGCTTCGAGTGCGTATCCTTGCGTCCGTGGGACAATTTCTTCTGGTGGGCGGAAGTCGACAATTTTCCGGCCGCTTCCACCACGATGCCCGTCAATTGGCCGCCCAGTGGCCGACCGGCGCGGACCGAGGGCCGCTTGACGCAGAACAATCGGTTGATGCTTCGCACTGCCGCCACGAGGGCGACCATCTGGTTGTCCCCCCAAATGGTCGATCTGAACGACCACGTGTCGATCTCGCTGAATGGGCGCACGCTGCGCGAGGTACCCGAGGCCAGTGTCGAGGTGCTGTTGGAAGACGTGCGAACTCGAGGCGACCGTCAGCATCCTTTCTGGGCCAAGATCGAAAGCTCGGGTCGGGGCCGCTGACCCATTTCCCCGGGGGTTGGCAACCGTCGTTGACGTTGCCCATTGCTGCGGAATGTAGCCGAATTCCCGAGAAAAGTAGCCGAATTCCCGAGAATTCGGGCGGTCGTGACCAGAACGCCACACTCGCCAACGCCCCGAATTCTCGGGAATTCGGCTACGCGCAACTTCAAAGGGAACCGTCGGGGGATTCCCCTTTTGCAGACAGCGGGCCAGTCGTTTAGAATCAGGACGATGGCTGCGTTTCCGATGCTTCATTTTCTTGTAAGAGAGGAGATTCTGATGACAAGCAAGAACGATCGCCCCGAGTTGACGCGGCGCGGCGTGCTGGGAGGCATGGCGGCAACGGCAGCCTTCGGGTTTTCCGCTTCGTCTGCCTTGGCCAATACGTCGGTGCCGGTGGACGCTCAAGCTCTGGAGCATCTGGTCGTGGCAGTCGACGACGTGCCCACCGCCCAATTCGAATGGGGCACGCTGAAATGGATGTTGAGTGCCGAGCAATCGCCGGGCGCCGAACAGACGTTGGGCATCTGCCAGATCTTTCCAGGGAAGGTTAACCCGTTGCATTACCATCCGAATTGCGAGGAGATCCTGTACATGATCGCCGGGCGTGGCCGGCATCGTCTGGGCGACGAGTCCGTGGAATTGACTCCGGGCATGGCGATCCGCATCCCGCAGAACGTGCATCACAACCTGGAGAATATCGGGTGGGAAACCATTCTCTGCCTGGTCAGTTTCTCGTCGGGCAACCGCAAAATGGTGCACGTGCAATAGTCGCTTTTCTCTGCCCGTCGACCGCCTGCGGCGGTCGACGGGCAACTCGAGCAACTTTTCCAACGCAACCGGCTCAATAGAGTTCCACGAGGGTTGCAATTTTGGCGGACGACGACTAGCATTCAGATCAGTTTTCACTTATGAGTCGAAAATGCCACCAAAACTGCGAACGACCCATCTTATGCTGTTTGCTACGTGGCTCATGCTGGTCGATCAAATCAGCGTGATTTCGGTGGCGTTGGGGTTGGTGGGCGTGGTGCTGGCGACGCTGCTGTTCGAGCGGCTGCTGCTACCTGCGCCGGGCAGGCGTTCTTTACTGGACATGTGGGAACGCACCTTGGCACTTTCGCGCGTCCTTTTGCTGTTTTCGATCGAAGCTTTTTGGGCGTCGGGAAAGTTGGCGATTATCGCTCTTAAGCCGAAGGCTCGCTTCAAACCGGGGGTGGTCCGTGTGCCCACGACCCTAAGCAATCAGTCGGCGATTATCGTACTGGCCAACCTGATCAGCCTCTCGCCGGGCACCTTGACGTTGGACTTCGACTCGGAGGAACGATGCTATTACATCCACTGTATCGACGTCGGGGATTTGCACGGAGGGGGCGATGGACGCGAACTGATCGAGCGTTTCGAGGAACCATTGAGGAGGGTTTTCGAATGATCCCTTGGGTCATCTTTCTGTTGATCGTGGCCTCGTTTGGTTCCTTGGGGCGCGTCGTTGCCGGCCCCACGGTGCCCGACCGGATCGCGGCGGTCAGCGTGATCGGTCTATTGTTGACGCTGATGTTTTCGCTGTTCGGATTACACTATAAGAGTCCCTTTTTCTACGACGTGGCTCTGGTTTTTGCCGTACTCATGTTTGCCGACAGTCTGATCCTGGCGAAATTTCTCGAGCGGGGGGAACTTCACGGATGAACGCACTGCTGGCCATCGCCGGAATGCTGGCCTCCGGATTGATCGCCGTTGGAACGGGTTTCTGTCTTTCGGCGGCCGTGGGGGTGACTCGCTTTCCCGACGTATACACCCGGCTGCACGCCGGAACCAAATGCCTGACAGCCGGCACGCTGCTGATTCTCCTGGGCGTGGCCATCCTGGAAGGGTCCTGGCCGGCGAGCGGCAAAATCCTGCTGATCGCCGCATTCCTGGTGGCCACCAATCCCATTGCAGCCCATGCCGTGGCCCGGGCGTCGTACCGGCAAAGCCCGACGCACCCGAGCATCCTGGTTGACGAACTCCACGGAAAGCCGCTTGGCAAAGCGGAAAAGCGAGGAGAAGCATGATGGAAGAGAGCTTGAAGAACGGCCTGTTGTTGTTCCTGGTGGTCTCGGCATTCCTTGCCATCCACTTTCGTGACACCGTCAGCGCCGTGTTGGCGTTGTCGGTCTTCAATACCGCGATGAGCGTCGTCTTCGCCATCTACCAGGCGCCGGACGTCGCCCTGGCCGAAGCGGTCGTGGGCGCGGGCCTGGGAACGGCGCTGTTTCTGATCGCGCTCAGCAAGACCCGCAACCATGAAACGGACGCGTGAAGATGATGAAGGTCCTGTCTATCCTGATGCTGGTCGGGCTGGCGGTGGTGCTGTCCCGGACATTCGCCGCCTTGCCAACGCCGGAGGAACGCAAAGAGTTCGGGGTCGCTTCCAGGCACATCCGCGCTCATGCCGTCGAGGAAACGGGAGCGGTGAATCTGGTGGCGGCGGTGCTGTTCGACTATCGCGGGTTCGATACCTTGGGGGAGGTCACGGTGATCTTTGCCGCGGTCGCCACCATGGCCATGCTGTTCTCGAGCGCCAAATTGCCTGATACCTCGGTGGGGCTTTCTCCGATCGCTAAACGGAGCGTGGCCGCCCTGAGCCCGTTCATCTTCCTCGTCGGCTACTCGATCGTATTGCACGGACATCTTTCGCCCGGAGGAGGTTTTCAGGCAGGCGTCGTATGGGGTTCGTTGCTGATCCTTCTGGGCATCGTCTACGGGGCTTTGCACGCAGAAAAGGTGGTGACGCCGGACGCCAGAAGGCTGATAGAATGTCTGGGCGTCTTGGGCTTCCTTGCCCTGGCATGTCTCGGCATGTTTACCGGAGCCTGGTTCTTCAGCAATCTCGGGGCCGGATACCCGCGAGGTACTCCGGGAACTATCTTCAGTGGGGGAATCATTCCACTGTTGAGCTTGGCGGTGGGTGCGAAAATCGGCGCCGGGCTGGCCGCGATCTTCTACTATATGGTCCTCTCAGCCGGGGAGGGCGAAGATGGCGTTTGATTACGGGATCGTCACCGCCCTGTTCTGTTTGGGGCTGTATTGTGTCATGACCAACCCGAACTTGATCAAGATCGTCATCGGGATCAACATCATCGAGTCCGCGCTGGTGCTTTTCCTGGTGCGGTTGGCGGCATCGCCGGGCGATCGAGCCCCGATCCACCGGGGCGATCCCGGGATGCAACCGGCGGACACCTTCGCCGACCCCATCCTCCACGCCCTCACGCTCACCCAAATCGTCATCAACGCCGCCGTGACGGCGATCATGTTGGGGTTCGTCATCAGGCTGTACCAGTCGTACCGCACCGTCGACCTTAACGAAATCCGGAGGATGAAGCATTGACCCACCTTCCGGTGCTGGCGGTCATCGCACCGCTATTTTATGCCTTTCTCATGCCGCTGCTGGAATACATCCCCATCAGGGTTCGACGTACGGGCACCGTGCTGTTCGCCGCAGGTCAGATCGTTCTCGTTCTCCTGATGATCCCGCAGGTGGTTGCGGAAGGCGTGATCGAATATCACGTCGGCGGCTGGGTACCACCGATCGGGATTGTCTTGGTGGTCGACGGTTTCAGCCTGTTGTTCGCGTTGCTCGCTGCCGTCGGAATCGGCATGGTGATCCTGTATTCGCTCGACTACGTTGATCGGCGGGAATATCGCTACTTCGTCCTGCTGTTCCTCGTCCAGACGGGGGTTACCGGGATGTTGCTGACGGGCGACATGTTCAACCTTTACGTGTTCTTCGAATTGGCGTCGATGGCCAGTTTTCCGCTGATCGCCTTTGCGGGAAGCCGGATCGCCGTGGAAGCCGCGTTGCGCTACCTGGTCTATTCGACCATTGCCGCCGCATTCATTTTGCTCGCCATCGGGCTCGTCTACGGTGCGACGGGCACGTTGAATCTGCGGCAGGCCGCCGTCGGCTTGGCTAGCGCCGACGCGCTCGTTCGGAGCATGGTCCTGGGACTCCTGTTGACCGGACTGGCGATCAAGGTCGCGCTGGTGCCGTTTCATGTCTGGCTGCCCGTGGCCCACAGCACGGCGCCTGCGCCGGTGAGCGCTCTTCTCTCAGGCGTCATGCTGAAAATCGCAGTGTACGCGATCGTGCGGTTGCTGCTCGCGTTCGGTCACGGCGTACAGCTTGCGCGCTTGGAATTCGTGCTGCTGAACCTGGGAACGCTGGCCATCGTCGTCGGGCATTGGCTGGCTCTGGGGCAGAGCAACTTCAAGAAAACGCTGGCTTGGTCCAGCATCGCTCACGTCGGCATCATCGTGACGGGGATGGGGCTCGGCACGGTGCAAGGAATGGCCGGGGCTCTGTTTCACTCGATCAATCACATGTTCATGAAGTCACTCGCGTTCTTCGCCGTGGGCCGGTTGGGAAGGGATCGAGGTTTCGAGATGGCCGACATGAAGGGTACCGGCTGGCGGACGCCGCTGGCCGCGGCGGCCTTGATTGCCAGCGCCCTGTCGCTGACCGGTCTGCCGCCCCTGGCCGGTTTCATCGGGAAGTGGGAGATTACGGTCGAGACCTTGCGCGAACGCCATTTCGTTCACGCGGCCGCGATCCCCTTCGGCACCTTGTTGTCGGCCATTTATCTTGGGCGAATGGTGCGCGTGGTGTTCGGCGAGGCCGCGCCGGGGGGCGCTTCACGGGAACCCGGAGGCCTGTTGACCGGCCTGGTCTTCGTTATGGGAACCGCCGGTTGCCTGGTTCCCTTCGTTCTTTGGGATAGCATGTGGTCGGTTGTGTTGCACGTTGCGAGCCTGGTGTTTGTTTAGAGAAATGGGAGCTACGAGCGTGGAAGACCTTCTGCTCGGCATCGATCTAAATCCGCTCAGCCGTGTTTTCGCCGCGGCTTTTATCTTGGCTGCCGTTCCCTGCCTGGTCTATCTGCTGAGTCTGCGCGTGGACACACGGGTGGCTGTCGCAGCCATCGGCTTCATTGCCGCAGCCCTTGGTGTGGTCACCGCCCCCGATTTCTTTTGGTTCCTGATCTTCTGGGAACTCATGATGCTGCTGACCTGCTGGCTGATCGTCCAGGAGCGAAGACCTGGAGGCTTCACGGTGGCCTACCGATACTTTCTCGCTCACGTCGCCGCAGGTATCAGCCTTTTCTTCGCGATCGGGATTCAGTATGCCACAACGAACTCTTTCGAGATGGGTGCTTTGGCGCCTGAAGCGGTTCCCTTCTTCGTTGTGGCCTGTCTGATCAAGGCGGCGGTGGTTCCCCTGCACATCTGGGTACCCCTAACCTATCCCAGCGTGCACCCGGCGGTCGCCGTCATTCTGAGTGCCTACACAACCAAGGTCGGCGTCTATGCGTTCGCCCGACTCTTGCCCGGAATTCCTTGGATCGCCTATGCAGGCGCCTTCATGGCGTTGTTCGGCGTCGCCATGGCGTTGCGGCAGAAGACGGCCCGCCAACTGCTGTGCTATCATCTCATCAGTCAGGTGGGCTACATGATCGTCGGGATCGGAATCGGGAGCGAATTGGGGCTTATCGGCGGCACGTTCCACATGCGGAACAACATGGTCTACAAGAGCCTGTTGTTCATGGTTGCCGGAGCCGTCCTGCATCGGACAGGAACCGACGTCTTGGCGCGGGTGGGCGGCGCGGGAAGGTCCATGCTGCTGACGTTCGGGGCCGGCTTGATAGGAGCCGCAGCCATAGCCGGGCTCCCGCCCTTGAACGGTTATGTCAGCAAGACGCTGCTGAAGGCGGCTACCGAAGGGCACCCTTTTCTCCAAGGGGCGCTTATCCTGGCCGGCATCGGTACCGCGTTCTCGTTCGCCAAATTCACTTGGTATCTGTTCCTGCACAAGCCGTCGTCGGAGGCGCCCGCAAGTGGCGAGGCAAGGGAAATGACACCCGCGGCATGTCTTGCGATGGCGAGCTTGGCCCTGTTGTCCATTGGCCTGGGCGTGTTCTATCCGCTAGGCGATGCGTGCGCTTTCAACCCGACTCCGTATCCGGTCAACGGCGTGGAAAAAATGCTGTGGGGTGTCATACCCGTCTTTGTGGGAGTGGCACTCTTCGCCGCGTACCGGGGGATCGTCCGGGCCGCCAAGCCGTCGAAGCGCACGAGCGAAGACGTCGGCAAGCCGACTGGCAGTCTTGCATCAGCGTCTTCGCCTTCTCGGAGCGAGTCCCTACCCTGGGACGTCGACGTCGTCTACTCCTGGCTGCTGAGCCGGTTTTTCCAGGTGAGCCGGTACATAGCGATGCGAACCGGCGATGCGACGCACGGATATGTCCTGGTGATCACCGCCATCATGGTTGCCTTGGTCGTATTTTTCTCGTGGTGACCACCCGCCGCACCCCCAATGCCCTTGTCTGACCGACGTGCATGGTCGAAAGTAGCCGCGTTTTCCAAGCGCGGTAACCCCGCACTTTCGCAAGGCGACTACTGCTTGCACGAACCAAACGGACCGACTAAGCTCTCACGAAAGGGGGACAGGTCCCCTTTCCTGACAAAGACTAGTGCGTTGTCTAGGCGAAAAATGCGGATTGTGAGCGGCACGGCGCTAGCCGCCGGTTCTGGACGCCAACGGCGGCTAGCGCCGTGCCGCTCA
>SKKK01000234.1 GCA_007121535.1 Planctomycetaceae bacterium
ACCGCTCAGGCGGTCGGCGAGAACGGCAGCGGGGAGCGAGGAACGGGAAAAGACCGGCTTAGTTTTCAAACCGTGCTCCCACCGGTACAGGACCGGTGGGGAGCGATAGTTTCCAAACCGTGCTCCCACCGGTACAGGACCGGTGGGGAGCGATAGTTTCCAAACCGGGCTCCCACCGGTGCAGGACCGGTGGGGAGCGGAAGGAGAGAGGGAAGGAAGACGAGAGACGGGACGCGCGAGGTGGTTTCCAAACCGGGCTCCACCGGTACAGGACCGGGGGGGTACCAAACCGGGCTCCACCGGCATAGGGCCGTGTTTCCAAACCCGGTTCCACCGGCGCAGGACCGGTGGGGGCTCAACGAGGTAATTTGTGGCAGCGACGACGGAAATTTTGACACTTTCGAACGACCCGCAGTTGCAGGGCGAATTGCAGACGGCGTCGGCATCGCTGGGCGAGGAGCAACCGCGGTTGCGGTTTGTTTCGGACCACCATGCGCTGATGGAATCGATCCGCTCGCGACCGCCGGCGTTGGTGCTGGCTCCGTTCGGCGACTCACCGTCCGAAATGTCGAATCTGGCTCGCGAACTGTCCTCCACGTCGCCTCCGATCCCCCTGGTCGCCATCTTCCGGCCTTACGGGTTCGGGGACGATGTGTCAGAAAGCGGCGTGTTGATCGATGCCTTGCGAGCCGGCGTGCGTGACTTTCTCCGTCGGCCGGTGTCGACGACCGAACTGCGTACGCTGATCGACAATCTGGCCGACGGCGTCGGGCGGAGCGGCGATGGAACGGACAAGACGTTCGGCCGCGTGATGTCGTTCATCAGCAACAAGGGCGGAGTGGGCAAGTCGACGCTGGCGGTCAACGCGGCGGTGGGACTGGCGTTGCGGCATCCGGGGCGAGTGCTGTTGATCGACGCCTCGCTGCAAATGGGCGTGGCTTCGTCGCTGCTGGACGTCCAGCCTGAATCGACGCTGACCGATCTGGCTCACGAACGCGATCGGCTGGACGGCACGATGATCCGGCAAGTGGCGACCGCTCACCCCTGCGGGCTGTCCCTGCTGGCGGCGCCTCGCGATGCGATCGAAGCGATCGACGTGGATGATACGCTGATTGCACGAGTGATCACGCTGGCGCGGCGAAGTTACGATTATGTGATCATCGACACGTTCCCCATGTTCGACCGCGTGATCGTGGCGGCTCTGGATTTGAGCGATCGGGCTTATATCGTGATGGAAAACGTGGTGCCGACGTTGTTGGGCGCCGTACATCTACTGGACGTGCTGGAACGGATCGGATTCCCGGCCCAGCGCCAGGGCCTGATCGTCAATCGCCATCAGCGGATCGCCGGCAATCTGCCTTTGGCCGACGTGGCGGAACGCTTGGGCCGGCAGCTCGATTACGTGCTGCCTTTCGATAAACGCGTGATCGTCGCGGCAAATGCGGGTGAACCGATCGCCATGCAGCCGATTCGCTTCGGTGGTTTTTCGCGAGGTCTACGGCGTTTGGTCGCGGAGATCGAAACGCTGGGAAGGACGCCAGCGGGCGGAGAGAACCGGGACCTGCATCTCGAAGGGACGGGTGACAACGAGGCAGGAGATGCTTAGGCTATTATGAACGATCCCAGCGATAACCGGACGCCACGCGATCCGCGGCAGATGCTGTCGCGTGCCAGTTTGGCGTTGCCGCGCGACCACGTGCGGGCGGTGTCCAAACGTACCACGTCATCGTCGGCGATGGCTGCACCCAAGGCCGCGTCGGGGCCGCCCCGTTCGGCCGCGGTGTCGTATCTGCGGATCAAGTCGGATCTGCACCAGCAATTGCTGACGGATCTGGACCGCCGCAACCTGATCAGTGCCGGGGAAGATCAGTTGGCCGAGGTGGTCGAGGATTTCGTGGACCAGGCGCTCGAGTTGCAGGATCTGCCGCTGAACGATGGCGAACGCCGCCAGTTGGTGGACGATCTGCTGGAAGAAACTCTGGGCGTGGGACCGCTGGCGCCGCTGTTGGCCGATCCTGCCGTGACGGATGTGCTGGTGAACGGCCCGTACCAAGTGTACATCGAACGCTTCGGGCACTTGGAAAAGACCGACGTGCGTTTCCGGGACACGGAACACCTGGTGCGGATCATCCAGCGGATCGCCGCTCGCGTGGGCCGGCGGATCGACGAGGCGTCGCCGATGGTCGATGCCCGGCTGCCCGACGGCAGCCGCGTGAACGCCACGCTGCCGCCAGTGACGATCGATGGTCCGACGTTGTCGATTCGCCGTTTCGGTCGTCGGCGTCTGCGGCGCGACGACTTGATGAATCTGGGCATGTTCTCGCCGGCGATGCGGCAATTGATGGCCTGGGTGGTTCGCGGGCGGAAGAACATCCTGATCTCCGGCGGTACCGGTTCGGGCAAATCGACTTTTTTGGGGGCGGCGGCCGAAGCGATTCCGGACCGCGAACGGATCGTGACGGTCGAAGACGCGGCGGAACTGATCCTGGACCAGCAGCACGTGGTCCGCATGGAGACTCGGCCGCCCAACATCGAGGGCCTGGGCCGGATCGCCGCTCGCGATCTGGTGATCAATGCCCTGCGCATGCGGCCCGACCGGATCATCGTGGGCGAGGTGCGTGGAGGCGAAGCGCTGGACATGCTGCAGGCGATGAACACGGGGCACGACGGCAGTCTGACCACGATCCACGCGAACAGCCCCCGCGACGCGCTGGCGCGCTTGGAGACGATGGTGCTGATGGCGGGACTGGAATTGCCGTCGCGAGCGATCCGCGAGCAGATCGTCTCGGCGATCCAGTTGGTAATTCATATCCGTCGCTACGAAGACGGCGTGCGGCGAGTGCAAACGATCGCCGAGATCACGGGGATGGAAGGCGATACGCCGCAATTGCAAGACATCTTCGTCTTTCGTTCGCGAGGTCGGCAGGGCAAGCGACTGGCGGGCGATTTCGTCGCGACCGGGATCGTGCCGCGAGTGGTCGAGCAGATGCGGGCAGAAAATATCGAGGTGCCGCTGCACTTGTTTCACGTCGCTCAATAGCGTCGGTCGGCGGAGGAAGGGAGAAGGCGGTTGCGTTGGGGTTGGTTTTGGGAGCGAGCGAGATGTTCGAGGCGATGATCCTGGTCGGCTGGCTGTCAGCCGTCGCGCTGGTCGCGGCGGGCTGGCAATCGGTGCGTCGTCGCGAAGCAGCTCGACAACGCCTGATCGAATCGAGCGAGTCGACGCCGGCGGCCAGTCGCCCGATCGCCGGTGGCCGCCGCTTGCGACGCCGTTGGATATGGGTTCCGTGGCTGCTTGGAATCCTCGTCGCCTTGACCGTGTGGGGACTCATCGGACTGAACGCTGCCTACGTGATCGCCATCGCGCTGATCGTGGGATTGCTGGGCGCCCAGGTGGAATCCTTCGCTTCACGGCAAATGGAAGCTCGCTTGGAGGGCCAACTGGCCGATGCGATCGACATCATGATCGGCGCGGTCGGGGCTGGGGCGAGTGTCAACGGCGCGATCGATGCCGCGATGGCCGAATCGAACCGGCCGTTGCGGCCCTATCTGGAGGAGATGGCAGGCCGGATTCGATTGGGCGATGATCCCGACGAGGTGTTTCGATCGTTGGCCGAACGCATCCCGTTGGAGACGTTCCTGCTGTTCACGTCCGCGATGGCGGTGCACTGGGAGGTCGGTGGTCGTCTGACCTCGACGCTGACCGCCGTGGGACGCACGATCCGGGATCGCATCGAGATCTCGCGGCGCATCCAGTCCAACACGGCTCAGTCGCAATTCTCCACGATCGCCATTATCGGATTGACGTACTTCATCGCGGTCATCGTCTGGCGCAACGGGCCGGAACCGATGGCCGATTTCGTCACTTCCTCGTTGGGCCGTTGGTTTGTCGCAGGGTCGATGATCCTGCAAGCCGTCGGGATCGCCTGGATGAACTGGATCAGCAAACCGAGGTTTTGATGCCCATAATGATGCGAATCGTGCTTATCGTCCTGGTCGTTGCCGGTCTGATCGCCGGCATCGCGTTGCTGCTGCGGTGGCTGATCTTGCTGTGGCGGACGCAGCAGCGCTGGTACCAGTTGTCAGAACGGGAACGCGTGCCGGGCGTTGGTGATGCGCGGGGCGACGCCCGATCCAGCATGCAGATGCGCGGCTGGCTGGGACGCTGGTTGTACCGTGCCGGTTACCGGGCGAGCCGAGCCGCTCCCGTATTCGTCGTCAGCGCAATCGTATCGATGGCCGCGGGATGGGCAGTGGCGTTGGGATTCATCTTTTCGGGATTGCAAACGGTGATGGAACAGAATGTAGTGCTGGTGCCGGGCGGCGTGGGCGAGACGTTCTTGCCCGTTGTCTGGCTGGCGCCTTGGCTGCTGCTGCTGATGCTGGCTACCGCGCCGTGGCTGGTGGTCCGCCGAGCCAGGCAGCAGCGTATCGAGTTGGTCGAGCAGGATCTGCCGTTGGCGTTGGAACTGCTTTCGACGTTAAGCGAGGCCGGGTTGGGTTTCGACACCGCGTTGACCAGGATCTTGAAAACGCGTCTGGCAGGCCGACCGCTGGCCCAGGATCTGCGCATGTTCCAGGCCGATCTGCTCGCCGGGCGCGCTCGGACGGAAAGCCTGCGTCGGTTATCGGATCGATTGGACATCCCCTCGATTTCGATCTTCGTATCGGCGTTGGTCCAAGCCGAGCAGATGGGGATGGGCATCTCTCGGGTGCTACGTCAGCAAGCCGATGACGTGCGAGCCAGACGCCGCGAACGGGCCATCGCGTTCGCGAACGCATTGCCGGTGAAACGCGTCATCCCGCTGGTCGTCTGTTTCCTGCCCGGTCTGTTCGTCTGGACCTTGGGTCCTGCCTTTGTCGAGCTGTTCAAGATGGTCGATACCTTCATTCAAGTTGGGGTCAGGTCTTGACATTTAACTTTTTGGCATTCAAGTTGAAGTTGGGGTCAGGTCTTGACATTTAACTTTTTAGCATTCACATTGAGTTGGGGTCAGGTCTTGACATTTAACTTTTTGCAAGGCCAAAAGTGAACCCCAATAGGAAACCCAATGAAAAGTTAAATGTCAAGACCTGACCCCTGAACGAAAGTCTATGATCATGGCTGCCGATCATCAGTTGCGGGACGCTCAGACAGGCCAGGTGCTGGTCCCGCGTTTGGAAAGGGCCACGACGTTTTGGCAACGGCTGCGCGGGCTGATGTTTCGCCGTCCGCTGCAACCCGGCGAGGGCTTGTTGATCGAACCTTGCCGCTCGATCCACACCCACTGGATGCGTGCCGCGATCGACGTGGTGTTGCTGGACCGTGACGGTGTGGTCCTGTCGGTGCATCCGAACGTGCGGCCGTGGCGGATGATCCACGGCACGAAGGACACGCATGCCATTTTGGAAACGGCCGGTGGGCATCTGCCCGCGAGCGTACAGGTCGGCCGCCGTCTGACGCTGGGGTCAGGTCTTGACATTTAACTTTTCGCGAGAAGAACGTGCCACATGCCTAAATCTCAAGACCCCACGGCAAACTTAAAAAGTTAAATGTCAAGGAAGCCCGGCGAAATTGAGTTTCGGCGTGCGGTGGCGATCAGGTGACCTCGTGCTTTTTTTCAAATCACGCGGCCGACCTCAGCGCCATCGGCTGAAGCTGGC
>SKKK01000334.1 GCA_007121535.1 Planctomycetaceae bacterium
GATCCGGAACAGGAAGACATGTTCGACCTTCCGCTGGATCCCTTGGATGGTGAACAGCCGCTCGACGTGCCGGCCGATCCGCTCGAAACGGAACTGCCCGAAAACGGCGAACCCGATAGCGAAGAACCGTTGGACCCCGCACCAGCAGATGAAGCGGTTGAACCTGTCGAGCCCGGCGAACCGGAGGAATTGGATCCGGCGATCGAGCCGGAAGATCCGGGAGCCCCCGTTGCGGTCCCCGAGGAACCTGCCCAGCCTTGAGAACAGATGCAAACGTCCCTGGCGAAAACCGACAGGCGGCGCTAATTTCCCATTCGTAAGGTCTACGATAACACCCTGGAATTAGGATCATGACACACTTCGCAACAGCCACCAATCCCGCAAGCCCAACGTCTTCCACTCCGGGTGGAAGCCCCCCGATCACCAAGACGGCCGCCATTTCGGCCGCTTTGGATGCTCACCCGGACAAGACGCCCAAGGAGATTGCCGAGATCATGCAGGCGGAAGGCTGGGACATCGATTCGCGATCGATCCGTGGCGTAAAGTCGAAACGGAAAGACCGAAAGATGCGGGGCGCCAACCGAAGGCCGGCACAGGTGCCAGCACGCGGTCCGGTCGTGAGATCCGTGCCCCCAGCCACCTTGGCTGTCGACGACGTTTCCTTCGATGCATTGATCCAAGCCAAACGACTGGCCGAACAACTGGGCGGAGTCCGCGAGGCCAAAGCCGCGATCGCAGCTCTGGCAGAACTGGTCGATTGACCTTGTGGGTTTTCCAAGGTTAGTTCCCTTGTCAATCCGAACTTGCATTCCCTGTGGGCGTCGTCGGGTTCGTCGTTGCTTCCCATGCGGCGGCCCCGTGATCGATGCCGTTGCACTAATGCAGATCCAAGGATGCGTCGTCGGATGATTTCAGATGCCGGAGGAAGAAGGCGACAAGATTCTCGCCGCCGGGATGCTGCAGGCCGATCTGCGGAGCGAATACCACTGCCTCGATGCCCAATTCGTCGGCGCGTTGCTTGAGAACCCGAGCGTGGTTGGGATGATGAGCCATGTGGCCGACTTGCTTGGGAACATGACCGGGGTCGTTGTTGTGTACGAAGATCGGCGGGTCGTCGGCTGTCATGAGATCCAACAGATCGATTTCTGCTCGCATCCGCCTGCCCCGCTCCGATAGCAGCTCGGACTCGTCCTTCGCCCCGAAGTAACGGGCCGTCGCGAGGGCCTGCGCACGGTTGATCCTGAGAATTTCCGGCCAGCGAAGCACGTCGAGTGTCGAGGGGGTCGCCATGGCTCCGGCGGCGCTCAGACGGGTCGATTCACGCAGCATCGGGTCGGGATCATCCGGGTTCGCCATGTCATCGCGAAATGCCAGCCAAAGCGAGGCGGCTCCTCCGGCCGATCCGCCGTAACAGGCCACACGCCGTTTGTCGATGTTGTACGTGTCGGCGTGAAAACGAATGAACTGAACGAACCGAGCCGCGTCTTTCAGACTGCCCAGGGTCCCTTCTGGATTCTGATGGCTGAACCGGTAATTGACGCCCGCCACCGAGATGCCAGCGTCCAGCAATTCGACCAGAATCCTGGAATCGTACAGCAAGGATTTGTCGCCACGGCGAAACCCGCCTCCATGAATGAAGACGACCAGCGGGGTGGGACGCTTCGAATCCGCCATCCAGATATCGAAGACGTTGCGCCGGTGACGCCCATACGCCACGTTGACGTGTGTCGCACGCACGCCGTTTCTGGCCACCGGCTCTCGCCGTAGCGCTGCTTGGATCTTCTGGCCAAAAACGTCGTCAAACGGACCGCGTCCGTCCTCGAGGACCGTCCCGGCCATCGTACCGATTTCGTCGTCGGAAAGTTGGCCCCGCCGTTCTGCATCCGGATCGTCGTTCGTCGCGGCCCAAACGGTCGATCTGTCAGTCGCCGTCGCTGCTGAGAACGCCATCAGGAACGCCACAACCCAAACAACGGGTCTGGCGATCCCGGGAATCGGTGCGTGTTGATCCATCGTGCTCATCGTGCTGCCTCTCGATCTGCGCCGGAAACCGACGACTTCCCCGTTCGTTTTCACGTCCCATAAGCTTAGACGAAACAGATGGGACCGGCAAACAATAAATATCGGATTTGGTACGATGGTACGCAACGGGCACCCCATTATACCCTCAAAAGGAACGATCCGATGAAATCACTTTTCTTCTGGCTGACCACCGCTGCTGCGGTCGGCGCTCTCGCCGCGACAATTCTTCGCCCCGGGGCTCTTGAAATCGTAATCGTTTGGGCGGCGCTGATCGGATTATTCTACGGTCTTCGATCATTGCGCGCAACGCGTCAGTCCGTTGCTGCATGACGCAAGGCCGCTTTTCGAGGTTCTTCCCGGCAACGCGCGACTGGCCGCCGGAGCGTTGGAAGACCGCGCGAATGGGCTGGGCGACAATGCTGTTGATCCGCAATCGTGAAAACGCTTATGATGGATCCCAATTCAACGGGATAATTATCTCGGTTATGACCTACCGAAGCTTCCCATGAATGCTTAACCGTGGACGAAATCAAACCGCAAGACGACCTTCGTACCGACGACGACCGGCTTCGAGCCCTTATCTCGGCACTTGATGACCTCGTGCCGCGTCACGGGGCCTGGGTGCAACTGACTCAATACGGTGGCGGGTCGGACGAAGGCCAGATGATCGGTAACCGCAACGGCTATCGCCGCCTCGGAATCGAATTCTTGAAGGCAACGCTTGATGACGACGCTAAACAAGGCTTCAGCGTTGATCTGGAATACTTGGTCTCATCCAATTCGACGATCACTTTCGATTGGTTTGAACTCTCTGAGACTCCCACGCCAACGTCATCAAAGTACACTTGGTCCGACCGTGTGATGCCGATCGGATGCTTGACGCTGTTTGTGATAGCGTCGATCCTATTCATGATCGGCGTCGGCACGGTGGTCCAGTGGATCGTCCATTGACAACGCATCGACTTTAGATTCCAGGTGGGCCTCCAGATGATGTTAGGTTCCCAGCCTCTCCGTCTCATTAAGGGGACACCCATGCCCAAGCGAAAACTCGCCCCGATTCATCCGGGGGAAATTCTTTTGGAAGAGTTCCTGCTTCCGTTGGGGATCAGCCAGTATCGGTTGGCGAAGGACATCAGCGTTCCGCCGCGTCGGATCAACGAAATCGTCCGAGGGCGGCGTTCGATTACGGCGGACACCGCTCTTCGACTAGCGCGTTTCTTTCAAACGACGGAGAGATTTTGGCTGAATCTTCAGACACGTCACGATTTGGAAGTGGAAAAGGACCGACTTGGGGACAGACTCGATCATGAAGTCGTGACGATGCCGGTGAAATAAGGGGCAGGCATCACAACAAATGGCGGTTTGGCGTAAGGAGGAGTCTTCATCGATCGACCTTCGAGTCGATCTTCCAGAAGCTGGCGGCGTTGCCGTCCAAGGGAATCGTCAGTTGCAGACGGCCGTGCTCGTCGATGTCGTGGTGCCGCTCGCGGGTCGGCTGCAATTGGACGCGTTGCTTCATCTCAGCGACCTTGGCGGCCGGATAAGCGCGAGGCGCAGAGACCTGCTGAGCCCATTTCACGGCGCGGTCGAGCAATTCGGATTGTTCGTGCCGCTGAAAGTATTCCAGGAGCGGGCGAAGCGCCCAGTCGCCGGCGACGTCGGATCGTTCGATTTCGTCCATCGCTGCCGCTCGCGTCGCCGGATCCTCGCTTTCCAACTGTCGCACTGCCGCCAAGAAACGCTCGCGAACCTCCGATGGCGGATCCAAACGCGGGTCAGGCTGGTCGCGTAGACGTCGGCCCGCTTCGAAATACGAGTGATGCTGGCGGTCGAAACGGTACTCGCGCACCGTGTATCGATCTGGCGACAAACCTTTCAGGTTCAACGATACGTCGAAACGACGCGCGGAACGCGACTGGGTATCCAGCATCTGATGCGAGTAGACCAGCACGTACCAGCGCGACTCGACCCGGGAAGCAAACCCGCTGACCACGTGACCTTCCACGGTCTGCTCGGGCAACACCAGGAACCGATCCTGCATCTTGTTCAGCAGCCCCAGGAAAGGCAGGATCGGCATCGGCAGGGTGACGACCCGGTCGGTCCGGCCGTCGCCCGTATCGTCGACGGGCACCTCGCGGACACAATCGTTTCGGCCTTCGAACCCGCGGGCGGGCCAAGGCCAGAAGGTCAGGATCGTCTCGCCGTACCCGTAACGCGGATCGACGACCGCTTGGGCCAACTGCCGCCGAGTGACATCGGCGCACCAGGTGGGATAGTAACCGTTTCCCAAATAGCTGTCGCTGAAAGCCGGATCGGGCGGCATATCCCAGCCGGGACAGGATTCATGCGAATTGATCCACAGTCCGGCATAGTACTCCGGATCGATCTCCAACGCCATCTGCTTGGCTCGAATCAGTTTGTCGGCCATCAGAGACGACGTGTTGTAGGCATGGATCGAGATGAAATCCAACGGGGTGCCTCGGCCACCATGTTCGCGGCACAGCGCTTCGACTCGCCGCGACCGCTTGCCATCCAGTCGCGGATCGGCGAAGGCGGCGTTGAACATCAAGGCGCCCTTCACCGGGTCGGCAGTCGGCGAGCAGTGGACCAGAAACTTTCGCAATCGCAGGTTCGTGCCGAAGATGGCGCCCAACTCCAGCCCTCCGATGAACACCTGGTCCGAGTCGTATCCCTCGTCTTCGAACGCTCGCAGGATCGCATCGACCGTGTAATCGTAAAACTTCTGCAGCTCGATCCAGTCCGATCGCCAGAACAGAGCCCCCAGATCCGGCTCGTTGAAGACGCTCCACGGAAAATCCAAGCAACGATCGCCGTATCGCCGGATCAGATGCGTGGTGATGGCGTGGACGACCTGGTGCAGTTGCGCGTAGTCCTTGGCGGTTGTCCAGTTCCGACCGTCGATCGCCAAGTCACCGGGTGCGTCCGTGAAATTGACCATCACACGCCGATCGAAGCGGCGGATCGCCAGATCCCATTCGTGGTCCAGTCGCCCCCAGTAATACCGAGGCGTCCCGACGGGTTGGAACTTGATCAGGTGGCACCCGCCGAGCGGGAACAGTCCGGGGGAATCCGGATCTTCCTGCTCGGGCAAGGCGGCCGAGTATTCCAGTCGCCAACCGTCCTCGGGAGTGTCGAACGGGGTGACCAGCAGCGAGCGCGTCGCGTCGTCGATCGAGATCACCTCGGCCAACGCGTCGTGTATGCCGTCGGCGATCAACACCTGGTCGCCCGGTCGATAGTCGCCGACCAGCGGCCGGTTCGATGCGATTCCGTACTGCTCGTGACCAAAGAAATCCTCGACGTGCAGCCGCATCTGATCGCCGTGCTCTTGGATTTTCACGATTCGGCGAGTTTCCTGTTCGCGGACGATTCCGGGCAGCCGTTGGGAAAGCAAACGCGGTTGCCGATCCATGCCCGTCAACCAGAAGTCCCGCTGCAAGCTCCACGCCCGAGGCGACCATTGGCGGACCTCATCCATGGCTTCAAAGGTGGGAATCCGATGCTTGTGATTCGTCGCAAAGCTGGTACCGCAGAATCCGGAGAAAAAGGCGCCTTGCCATTCCGTCATCCGCTCAGGATCGTCCAGGTCCAATTCAAAACGCACGGCATGTACCGGCTCTTCTGTCTCGGTGGTAAAGTGCCAACGGCGCGCCGCGTCGGCCATCGTTGCACCGTGTCGGGATCGAGCATCCAAGTGCACCGTGTAGCGAGTCGACGGGTTCAGCGGTACGTCGGCTTCCACGTAGACGGCCAGCGTCTCCTCGCCTGCTCGCCCTCTCTTGCCCGGAAACAGACGGCCGCTGAAGCCTTGGGCGAATTGTTGTCCCGCTTGCAAGACGGCGATCGGTTGCCCCTGTTCGCGATGCAAAGCAAGCGAGACGGAATCGGGATCGATCGCATCGTCGTCCGCGCCATCTTCCAGTCCCAGTTCCACATAGAAGCTGGTGGCCACCGGCACATGGTCTTCCCCTGGACTCGGGCGGGGCACTCCGTAAGGATCAGGTCGGCGCGACACGCGTACCACTCGCCCTGCTGAATCCGACCGAACTTCGTCGTCCGTCGATCGAGCGGTTGTCGGTATCATCAGGAACGTGCCGAGCAATAGGCCAGCCAGCGCGGTGGTCAGCAGGCGTTGGGTACGATGTTTTGGGTAAGCCGTCATCTGCTGCGTCTCCTAACGCGGCCTTCGACCGCAACCGGGAGTAGAAATGGAATGAGTTTTGTTTGAAGACGCAACGGGGTCGGGAGTCGTTCTCGGCCAACGATGTACCACATGGGAACCGGGTCATCCACCAACCCCCCGACGTCCTCGGCCGACTACCCGCGTGCCCTGCCCAGCGGCAGCATGTAGATGGACCGCTCCACCGTTTCGTTGGCCGGGTTCTCGTAGTGCGTATCGTCGCGATAGAAGTAGAAAATATACTGCTCGCCCTTGAACGTGATGAGACGTCCAAAGGGATAAAGTTGACCCACTTCGTAAGCGTCGGGCTTGGTCGACTCGGTGTTGTCCTCGCCGAACCAGGGTGGCTGATGATTGGAATAGCGCAAATGCGGCTCCAACGGCACTAGCGGCACCGCATTGTTGACGATCCGGAAATGAAGGCCGTCGTCAGACTCCATTTCGATGGGATAGACTGGGCCGGTCAGACGGGTGCTGTCCGGTCCCCGATGGCGGTAGTTGCGGATCACGCGGTTCACATCGTTGAACATCACGGCGGTGAAAGCGCGATAGCGATCGCCGTCAATGAATACGTTGGGCACGTAGAATTCAGGTCGAATGCCCTTGGTGAAATCCCAGTAATCTTTGGGGTCGGCGATGATTTGCCCACGGTTGCTCCAATTGGCGGACCAAGTGGGGTTGGAATGCAGAGAAATGCCGCGTCGACCGATGGGTTCATCATTACCCCAGCCGCCTTCATCTCTGCCGCGCCCTCCGCGCACTCGGCCGTAGGAGCGATATTCATTGGCCATCGGATCCCAGAACATCGAATAGAACGTATCCATCTTCCAGTCAAAGGCGTGTCCCACGTGCTCGAAGGTGACACCGTCATCGGACTTGAAGAGCTGCATGCCCGACATACCGCGAACCCTCCCGTAACCTTTCCAGCCGTCGTGGTAGAAGACGCCGATGGTGTTGCCCTCCATCCCTTCGGGAAGTTGGATGGGCGTGGGGCTGGTCCAGTCGATCGTGTCCCGGGTTTCGATGAATACGGTTCCCCCACTGCCATAGTACAGACGCAGCGTGCCGTTGATGATTTCGATGCCGCTGACGGCGCCTACGGATTTGTCGGGCGAGAATCCACCGGATCCATCACTGTTAGACACGAGCCTGATCGGTTGGCCGACCCTGCGATCGGGCTGGGCGGCACTGGCAGTGCATCCAGTTTGGGAAATCGCCACCAACAGCGTGATGGCAAAGACGGCCGGGGTTCCCGTATACAAAATCATGATGAACCTTACCTGTTAATAGCCGTTGGCGAGTACGTCCTTTACGTCCTCGTTAAGCACCCGGCCAGATATTTCTTGGTGGAATCAGTCGAAAGGGGTCGGGAGTCGCTTTCGGGTGACCCGCTTCTCATGTGGTAGATCGTTGGCCGAAAACGACTCCCGACCCCGTTCGCGTTGGGTAGCACGAAACGATATCCGACAGTAAATTATAACGCGACCCCTAGGGCTCGGCCGCTTATGTCAGGATGCCTTTGACCGGGTGTTGATCTTCGACGCCGGTCAATCGTACGTCCAAGCCTTGGAAGCGGACCGAGAGGCGGCGGTGGTCGATGCCCAGGCAATGCAGGATCGTGGCGTTCAAGTCGTGGATGTGTACGGGGTTCTCCGTGACGTTGTAACTGAAGTCGTCGGTTTCCCCGAACACGAGCCCCGGCTTGACTCCGCCACCGGCCAGCCAGACGGGGAAACAGCGTGGATGATGGTCACGGCCGTAGTTGTCCTTGGTCAACGCGCCTTGGCAGTAGATGGTTCGACCGAATTCACCGCCCCAGATCACCAAAGTGTCGTCCAGCAGACCTCGCTGTTTCAAGTCCTGGATCAACGCCCAACAGGGTTGGTCGACGTCCAGACACTGTTTGGGCAGATCGCCGGCCACGTTGGCGTGCTGGTCCCAGCCGCGATGGAAGATCTGGACGAATCGCACATCGCGTTCGGCCATGCGTCGAGCCAGCAGGCAACTGGCGGCGAACGTGCCGGGGGTGTTCACGTCGGGACCGTACATGTCCAACACGTGTTGCGGTTCGTCCCGGATGTCCGCCAAATCCGGAACCGAGGTCTGCATGCGGAAGGCCATTTCATATTGAGCGATCCTTGCCTGCGTTTCCGGGTCGCCCCAGGTGTCGTAAGTTTGCTCGTTCAACCGGCCCAGCGAATCGAGCATCCGCCGTCGGGTCGTCGGGGCCATGCCGGGTGGATTGGAGAGGAACAGGACCGGATCGCCTTGGCTTCGCAACGCGACGCCCTGATGCTTGCTGGGCAAGAATCCCGAACCCCACAGCCGGTTGTAAAGGGCCTGCGCCTCTTGTCGCCCCGTCCAACTGGCGGTCATGACCACGAACGAGGGCAGGTTCTGGTTCAGCGTGCCCAGGCCGTAGCTGAGCCATGACCCCAGACTGGCCCGCCCCGGCAATTCATGACCGGTGCAGATGTAGGTGATCGCCGGGTCATGGTTGATAGCTTCGGTATGCATGGTCTTGATGATGGCCAGATCGTCGACCATTTTGGCCGTGTGCGGCAACAGCTCGCTGACCCACGCGCCGCTCTCTCCGTACTGCTGGAACGAATACTTCGAAGGTGCGATCGGAAAGCGGGACTGCCCCGAGGTCATCGTGGTCAGCCGTTGGCCCTGCCGGATCGATTCGGGAAGATCCTTGTCGTAAAGCTCTTTCATCTTCGGCTTGTAGTCCAGCATGTCCATTTGCGACGGACCGCCGGCCATGAACAGGAAGATGGCGCGTTTGGCCGTCGGCTTGTGGTGCGGCAGCCCCGGCAATCCTCCGGCAGCAAGCGCTTCGCCCTGGTCGCCCAGCAGCGTTGCCGGCCCCAGCAGCGATGCGGCTGCGGCGGCGCCCAGCCCCATACCCGATCGGCGAAAGAAGTGACGGCGCGTGATGGAATGCAAGAATTCTTGCGTGGGTTGCCCTGTGGGATTCATGGAATCGGCTCCCGAAAGGAAAGTTCAGTTCTTGTTCAGCACTTCGTCCAGATTCAGCAGCGTGTTCGCCACGACGGTCCACGCGGCCGACTCGACCGGATCCAGCGAGTCATCCGGTTCGGATTCACCGACCGCCAGCAGTTGCTTGGCGGCTTCGGGATCCTCCTGATAGATCAGGACGTTGTCTTCGTACAACTGCACCAACTCGGACAGTTCCACCTGGTCGGGCAGACGAGCCGTGCAGATCCGGAACATGGCCTTGACCTTGTCTTCGACCGTCGATCCGCCCTCGCGCAGGATGCGTTGTCCCAGCGCCCGAGCCGCTTCGAAGTACTGCGGATCGTTCAGCAGCAGCAGAGCTTGCAAGGGCGTGTTCGTCCGTTCGCGGCGCACGATACATGCCTCGCGCGACGGCCCGTCAAAGGTGCTCAACTGAGGCGGCGGGGCGGTGCGTTTGATGAACGTGTACAACGTGCGACGATGTACTTTGTCCGGCCCGTGGTCTTGCGAAAACCGCACCGTGTTCGAGCCGCTGTACCCTACGGCGAACCACAGTCCGTCGGGCTGCGGCGGTTTGACGCTGGGGCCGCCCAGCTTGGGTACCAGCAATCCGCTGACCGCCAACGCCTGGTCTCGCAGCATTTCCGCATCCAAGCGGAACCGGGGTCCCCGGGCCAACAAACGGTTCTCCGGGTCGCGTTGCACCAAGTCCGGCGTCGACCGAGAACATTGTCGATAAGTGGCCGACGTGACCAGCATTCTTAGCATGTCTTTCACGTCCCAGCCGCTTTCGCGGAACTCGACCGCCAACCAGTCCAACAATTCCGGGTGACTGGGCAGTTCGCCTTGAGAACCGAAGTCATCCGCCGTCTTCACCAATCCGATGCCGAAGACCTGAGCCCACAGACGGTTGACCTGCACGCGCGCCGTCAACGGATGTTCCGGCAACAGCATCCACTGAGCCAACCCCAGGCGGTCCAACGGCGCGTCTTCGGGCATCGGTGGCAAGGCCGCCGGCGTCGCACGCGGTACCTCGTGCAGCGGTTGGTCGTACTCGCCTCGGTTCAACACGTGAGCGGGTCGCGGCGTAGACGCTTCTCGAAACACCAGCGTGATGGCGGTGTTCTTCTCGATCTGCTCGATCTCTTGGGACGCCTGGTCGATTCGCTCGTGCAGCGGGTCGAACATCGCGCGCGTGTCGTCCAAAACCCATTCTACGAAATAGTCGCGGATCCGCGTTTGTTGCTCGTCCGTCAATCGATCCTCGTCGATGCCCGCCCATTGTTTGATCGGATCGGGTAATTCGCCGCCGTCGGCGCGGCGCTGGTCGCGCCACCAGATCGCCAAAGAATCGTACACCGGTTGCTGGTCCGCCGAGCTGACGATCCCGGCCTGTCCCCAGTACACCGTGCCGTCAAACTGCGTAAACGCCCACCCGTTGACTTCCATGCCGGGGTTCAAACCAACCAGATCGGCGGGCACTTCCAGCTTGGTCCAGGTTCCCGGTTCGGGCAATTCTCCCAAGTGGCGGCGGCTGGGAGTGCCCAGTTCGCCCCAATAGATCAGGTCCTCGCCCCAAAACGCTCGGTGGTTCCACGATCCGGCGTGGAACTGCAGCATGATTTGTTTGGGCGGATTGTCCGCATCCAGGTAGACGTACGCGAACAACCGATCGCCCTCGGCCACACGCAGCGGCGAACTCGCCCCCGTAAAGTAATGCTGGCTCCGCCCGTTATCGCTGCGCGTCGAGGCCTTCTGGTCGCTGCGGCCCGGCGCGTCGACGAACTGCCAGCCACCCTCGGCCTTGGCGCCCTCCGGCACCTTGCCGTCGATCCAGACAAATTCGACCGGTTCGGCCAGCTTCGGCTCAGTCGGCTCTGCCGGTTCGACGTATTCGTAGTCGTCCACCCGCTGCTGAACCGTTTCCCGCGTGGATTCGATCTTCGTTTGGAGTTCCGCGATTCGCGACTTCTGCTGTTCGGTCAGCACCGAGACCACCGGCGCAGGATCCTTGCGGTTCCCATCCATCGGGTTGCCATCGATGCTGTTGAAGAAGGCGTACATCGAGTAGAAGTCTTCCATGGTCAACGGGTCGTACTTGTGGTCGTGGCACCGAGTACAGTCGAACGTTATTCCCATGAAGACCGTACCCGTCGTCACCACGCGATCCACCACGTTTCGCGTGCGGACCTCTTCCACAATCGAACCGCCTTCGTTCGTCGTGACGTGGCATCGATTGAAGCCCGTCGCCACCAACTGATCCAGCGTGGGGTCGGGCAACAAATCACCGGCCAGTTGTTCCATCAGGAACTGATCGTACGACAGATTCCGGTTGAAGGCGTCGACCACCCAGTCCCGGTAGGGCCACATCTCACGGTAATTGTCCAAATGCAAGCCGTGGGTGTCGCCGTAGCGGGCGGCATCCAACCAGAACCGCGCCATGTGCTCGCCAAAATGCTGCGATTGAAGCAAGCGATCGACGAAACGTTCGTAGGCGTCGGGTGACGAATCGGCGAGAAAGGCGTCCACCTGCTCGACCGTCGGCGGCAAACCCGTCAGATCAAACGTGACGCGTCGAATCAGGGCCGCGGCATCCGCCTCGGGGCGAGGTTCCAATCCTTCACGCTGCAAGCGTTGCAGGATGAAGTGGTCGATCGGTTGCCGAGTCCAAGACGTATCGTCGACCGTGGGCATCGGGGGACGTTCGGGGGCGACCAGCGACCAATGATCCTGCCATGCTGCCCCCTGCTCGATCCACGTCCGAATCGCCTCGATCTCCTCGGCGGTCATCGGCTTGTTCGTTTCGTCCGGCGGCATCCTCATGAATTCGTATTCGGTGACCAGCCGCCGATACACCTCGCTGGATTCCGGATCGCCCGGAACGATCGGATGCCGGCCAGAATTGGCCATTCCCAGCGCGCTTTCCTGCTGATCCAGCCGAAAACCACCCGCTCGAGATTGGCTGTCCGGACCGTGGCAGGCATAGCATTTGTCCGACAAGATCGGGCGAATGTCGCGACGGAAGTCGATCGCCGACTCTTCTGCCCAAGACGTTGAGAACCAACCGAAAGCCAAGCAACTGAAAGCCAACCAGCCGCAGAAACTCAGGCAGCAAGCCGACATGCGAACCCGACTCATGAAACCCTCCTCGCCGTCAAATGGATGCGGCCCCCAGAACATGTCCATGATCCATCAATTTACACCCTTTAATATGATCGGTCCATAGCCCGCTGCCAATACCAGTAAAACGAGGGGCGGGAGCAAAGGGCTCGATCGTTGTACAAGCAACGTCGGTAGCGGTTGACGCGATCTCGTAACGTGGTTGTGCTTCGTTCGGCTGCAATTAAATACATTGCGAAGTCCTAAACTCTATCAGAAGCGTCTAGTGGGACGGATGGCAATGGCGTGGCACGGATAAGAGTCTCGCAGGCTTTGCAACCCGACAGCCGTTGCCTCAAGTCGCCAGTGGTCGCTTACTCCGTGCGCGGCTCGTGGCAGCTAATCGGGCGTCTCCTGCAGGCGTTGCCTCAGTCGCCGCAAGACCCTTGATTTGGCTTGATAGACGCTGGCGGTCGAAAGCCCGGTCGCCTCGGCGACCTCGGCGGCCATGTACCCCTCGATGGTGGTTTTCCAGAAGGCGTCCCATGTCGACGGCTCGAATTCGGCTCGCACACTCTCCAGCACCTGGCGGACGACGGCTCCGTTGGCACTGTCGGGCGTGATTGTCGAATCGAGCGACTCGGCGTGCTGCTCCAGACGCTGCAGCGCTTCGGATCCCCCGGCGGCCGTTTCGCGATGGGCCTGCCGCCGAAAGTGGTCGCGCACGCGATTGCGCGTGATCGTCGCCAGCCAACAGCGGAAACTTCCCTGCTGCTTCTGGCGTTCGAAGGTCCCGATACCGCGAGCGACCGAGGCGAAAACTTCCTGGACGACATCCGGCGCATCGCCCTCACGGATGCCCGACAAACGGCACCAGCGGTACACGACCGGACCGAAGATGCCGACCAGGCGGCTCCAGGCGGCCGGGTCCATCTGCTTGACGCCGTCCAGCAGCAGCGAGGAGACGGTCGGATGCTCGGGCGTGTCGAAAGGCTTAGAATCAATGCGTTCCATACGCATGATCGTACCCCTCGCCAGCGATTGACGGAAGAAGAAAATCAAAAAAAGTTAGAAAAGGTGTCAGACGCTTGCGTTCATCCCTACAAAGGGCACGCACCTGTGTCCGGGGAGTATTCAAAAACCGTTGCGGCGAGGAAAATACTGTAATGATCGCTATCCAATGCCCATCCGCCGATGAACTGCAGGCCCTTGCCCAAGGGCGGCTGAACGACGATCAAAGCGACCAACTGTTCGACCACGTCCGGCACTGCGACACCTGCCGCGCGGAACTGGATGCGGTCGCCGACATCGAGGATTCGCTGATCGCCTCGCTCCGCAGTCCCGATCCAGTGGCCCATTTCGACGGCGAAGCGGACTGTCGCGTCGCCGTGGCCAAGGCGCTCGGCGCCCTGGCCACGGCCGGCGACGCCACCACCGGCACCGACCTGGGGCACTTGCCTCAGAGAATCGGCGAGTACGAGATTGTGCGGCCGCTGGGTCGTGGCGGCATGGGCAGCGTCTTCCTTGCCCGCCATACGAAGCTCGGTCGCGAAGTCGCCTTGAAGATCCTCGCCAGCCACCGCTGGGCCGATCCGCGGATGCGGGAGCGTTTTGCTGCGGAGATGCGCGCCGTGGGGCGACTCAGCCATCCCAACGTGGTGACGGCTCACGACGCTCGCGAAGTCGACGGCACGGCCGTGTTGGTGACCGAGTACATAGACGGCTGCGATCTTGGCCAACTGGTGCAGCGCATCGGCCCGCTGTCGATCGCCGATGCCTGCGAGATCGTCCGCGTGGCGGCCGTGGCCTTGCAGTACACCAGCCAGCAGGGCTTCGTCCATCGCGACGTCAAGCCGTCGAACCTGATGCTCAGCCGCTCCGGCGACGTCAAGCTGCTCGACCTCGGTTTGGCCCGCTTCCAATCGGCCGACGGCCAGCAGTCGGGCGTCACCGGCACCGGTCAAACGATGGGAACGGCGGACTACGTTTCGCCGGAACAGGTGACCGACAGCCGATCGGCCGACGTGCGCAGCGACATCTACTCGCTGGGTTGCACCCTCTTCAAGCTACTGACCGGCACGGCGCCCTTTGCGGGCCCCGAGCACGCGACGGTCTTTGCCAAGATGACGGCGCACGTCTCACACGCTCCGCCTCGACTGGCCGATGCGGTGCCCGAGGCGCCGTTGGCGCTGGTGAAGCTGGTCGAATCGATGCTGGCAAAGGACCCGGCTCGGCGACCGCAATCGCCACAAGCGGTTGCCGAGGCGCTGGCGCCGCTGGCCGGCGAGAGCGATCTGCGGCAACTGGCTGCCCGAGCCGCCTCGCTGGCGGCGGTTGCCCCGGCTCCGCCCTCCGTCCCGGCTCCCTCGCTAAGCTCCGCCGCTCGCCGGCTTCCTTTGCTGCGCCGCAGCGTTCCGCTGCCGATCGCTCTGGGCGGCGGCCTGCTGGGCCTGCTGTTGGGCCTTTTGCTTGGCATCCTGATCACGATCGAGTATCCCGACGGGACAACGATGAAGCTTAGGGTGCCGGCGGGAAGCAAAGTGACGGCGTCGCCGCAGGCGGCTGCCGAGACGCCAGCGGATGCTCGGCCAGCGGTCGACGATCCGGAGACAGCGACCGACCCCGGGCCGCTGCAGTTTGGAGCCCTGCCGGTTACGGAGGAGGCCGTCAGCCGCGAGGCGCTTCGAGCGGCTCGCGAAGCATTGGCCAGCAGCGAACACGATCGGCCGGTGGCCACGGCCGCGGGCACTTGGCATCCGCTTCCACCCGGTGACAGTGCCCCCATCGAAGCCACTCACCGCAGCCGGCGCTACGGACTTTTCCGGTTGACGCTGTTTGGTCCTGCTACGGATGGATCGGCGCCCGGTGCGGCTCCTAGCACGCACGAATCGCCACCTCTGCCAGGGGAGGTCAAGCCCACGGCGCCGCGGGCGTCGGCAGAGGTGGAGGCCGCAACCGCGGGACATTCCCTCGAAGGGATCTGGCGCACGGTGAGCGTGCATTTACGGGGACAGAAGCAAGACGACGGCGGACGGATAAGGGTGATCGGCTTTCATCAGGGCCGATTCTACTCGGCCATTCCGCAAGGAATTGCGGTCCAAGGCCCGTACTACCAAGTACAAGGGGAAAGATTCGAGAGCATCGATTTGGTCGACCAACAATCGCGGGGAAGGATGCAAGGCATTTATCGCTTCCTGGCCGACGGTCGCTTGGAAATGACGCTCGACGAAGACGAGCGACCAAAGGGCTTCGATCCCGATGATCGTCACGAGCTGATCACGCTCGAGCGGTTAGGCAGCTTTCCGCGTACGGCCGAAGACACGCGCAGGCTGCTGGAGAGAACCGACAGCGGGACCGCAAAAGCGCTCGCCCTCATGCTTTCGATGGCGCCGTTGCCACCGGAAGTGAAAGCGGAAGTCGAGCAGCCGGCGAGGGCGGCGGAGCGAAGAACCGTCGCGGTCAACAACCTGAGGATTCTAGGTATCGCTTTCCATAATTTCTATGACACCTTCAACAAGTTGCCCGCTTCCTCCAACCGGCTTGAAGGGGCGCGAAGGCCGTCTGGCACCGGACCGATCCAGCCGTTCAGTTGGCGCGTCGCCCTGTTGCCCTTCATCGATCAGAACGAGCTTTACGTGCAGTACCGCTTCGACGAGCCGTGGGACAGCGAGCACAACTTGACGCTGCTGCCAAAGATGCCCGACGTTTTCCGCAGTCCACTGGCCGGCGACGATCAGCCGGCGGGAGAGACGAACTACCAGGGATTCGCTGGCGCCAACACGGCGCTCGGTCCCGACGAGGGCATCACGTTCGCCCAGATCGTCGACGGCACCGCCAACACGCTGATGATCGTGGAAACCCGCGCGACGGTCCCCTGGACCAAGCCGCAGGACTTGCCGTTCCAGAAACCCGAGGATGCTCGCCAAGCCGTCCCCTTCGACGGCCAACCGCTGCATTATCTGACCGCCGACGGCGCAGCCCATTCGATGGACCCGATCGACTGGGAAAAACTGGCCCAGTTGATCACCCGCGACGGCCGCGAACTCCTTCGGCCATAAACCCACATCCGTAAGCACCCGGCCAGAAGTGAGTAGGCTGGACATTCCTGTCCGTCATCTGCCGCACGACGTATCCCGAAGCGTGATCGAGGAAAATCATCGATTTTCCAATGTTTTCACGCTTCTGACTCGGAGCCAGTCCAATTTGCTTGCAGCCTCTTCAGGTTGTGATCGTGACCACCCCCCCAATCTTGATATTCACAACGCTACTTGCGACTGATGAAAATCTTAACAACCGTTAAAGTCGACACGGTTGGGTGTGCCGATAATAAGAATGTGTCGAAGGACCAAAACATGGTTTGTGCCGGATTGTCACGGCGCATCGAACGGAGAGAGAACAGCGATGTCCCAGCCGTGCTTGAGAGTCTTCTTCGGGTCGGATGATGGCGATGACTCTACCGTGCTTTCCGGATTGTCGGAAACTCAGCAGAAACTGACGGTCTCGCTTGCCGAAATCCTGCCGGCATTGACCGATGCCGTGAACTCCGACCGAGCATGGCTGGAAGACTTCCGCGACGATCCGGTGGTGATCACGACCGATCTGTACCAGGTTCTGTTGGCCTACCAGGATTTTCGCTCGACGGCTTGAGCTGCGAGCACCGTTCGAGAAATAACTGACGCACTTTCTGCCCCCTCACCCTGCCCTCTCCCACGAGGGGCGAGGGAACATCGGACAGTTATTTCTCGAACGGTGCTAGCAGCTTCCGCGACGGATCACAGCTTGGGAACCGGTCGCCTGGCGGGCCGCGAGTCGTCGCGTCGATGTCGGCCGCCACCAGCACCGCCAGCACCACCACCGCCTGCGCCGGGTCCACGAGGCGAAAGATCGGTAAATTCCTCGATCCATCGCCAACCGACGGGCGCCTGCAATTCGCGGCTCGCGATCAGCGCCCATGGAGTGTCGGGATGCTGGTCGATCACGCGTTGCAGGTACCGCTTGGCCTTTTCAGCCACCTCGCCATTGGGCAGATCGTCCAACTCCCGATTCACCGGTTCCAACATCCAGGTGTTGTTTCGAGGGTTGGTGAAGCCCATTCCACCGGTTGCTTGCGTCAACATCGCGGCACGGGCCTGGGTCCGAGCCAACACGATCAGCACCTGGCCCATGGCCAGATCGTACCCGGCCTGCCAGCGTGGCGTGGCTTCGCGATCGCGAGCCGCCTCGCCGGCTCGGAGCGTCCCATACAAATCCAACAAATGCGATTGGGCTTGGGCCGCATCCTTGCGTGCCTCGAAAAGCGCCTTGGCCAAGCTGGCTGGGTCGCGCCGCACGAAACGCGAACGAGGCCTTTCGAGCGATGTGTTCCAGGATTGGTTCACAGCGGCCAGCAGAGCGGCCCGCGAAGGACTGGCTTGGGCCTCTCGCAAGTACTGGCTGCGCGACACATATTCCGGACGGTAACGACGCATGACGTGCGGGTCGAAAAAATACCGAAGGTGCGCCGTGAATGGCGAGGTTTCATTACGCGTTATCTCGCGATACACGTTTCGATTGGGATGCACCAGGAAAAAAATGCCTCCGGTTTCATAACATATTCGCGTCAAATGGAAGGGACCAAACCCGGAATCGATCGCCTCCAGTTCATCGGCGGACGAGCCGGTTTGAAGATTCAGTCGTTCCAACATCAGCGACTCGGGCCCTTGATCCACCACGCCCCATTGCGGAGTCTGGTCGTACCGGGGATCGGGGTCAA
>SKKK01000535.1 GCA_007121535.1 Planctomycetaceae bacterium
AGTTCTGGGGACACCATACGTAACTCTTTCCCACTTGGGGGCATTTTGCTATGATCAGGCCATGGCTCGACGAGCACGTGTGGTTATTCCGGGCATGCCGCATCACGTCACCCAGCGCGGGAACCGACGGCAGCAGACGTTCTTCTGCCCGGAAGACTAGATCGTGGTGCCGCGGTCGGAGGACGGCCTGCGACGGGCGATCGGCGAGGCCCATCGGCGTTGCACAAGACGGGTCAACTTCCGCGAAGGTTGGCGAGGTCACCTGTGGCAAGGTCGGTTCGCCTCGTTCGTCATGGACGAACCGTATCTGCTGGCAGCCGCGCGCTATATCGAACTCAATCCGGTTCGCGCGGGCCTGGTGATTGCCCCGAGCGATGATCGTTGGAGCAGCGCGCGAGCCCACCTGAAAGGCAACGACGATTTGCTGGTGAAGGCCGCCCCCATGCTGGCGTTGGCCCGCGATTGGCGACGGCTACTCAACAGCGCGGCAACCGAGGAGCAGATTCGCGTGTTCCGCAAACACGAGCGTACCGGCCGAGTCCTCGGAGACGACGATTTCCAGGCGCGCTTGGAGAAGCAACTCGGCCGCGTGCTACGCCGCCAGAAACCAGGGCCGAAGAAGGCAACGCCCGAATAATTACGTATGGTGTCGCCGGAACTGGTTCCGGAACTGGTCGGAACTGCCCGGATAATTACGTATGGTGTCCCCGGAACTCTCCCCCGGAACTCTCTCCGGCATTGTCGATTGCGATCGATGCTCCGGAGTCGAGGGTTCGGTTTCTTCAGCAGCAACTCGATCGAGCCCAGCGACGACACGAGTCGGCCATCAAATCGCTGGCGGAAACCCGAAAACTACTATCGCAGGTTGATTGCTGAACGGGGTCATCATGTCAAATTCTCTCCGTACGGTCATTGAGCAATTCATCGTCAGCGTTGTTCTGATCGGCCTCGGCTTCGTCGATGTCAGCGAGTCGATGTCGGCGGCTGAGTTGCGTACCGCTGAGGCGATTCGATACGTCGTTTGTACCTATTGGTTGCCGGGGCTGCTCGGGTTGACCCTGCCCGCCGTCTTGTTTTGGGGCTGGCTGAAAGCGGTTCAATCGAGAAGTGAATGATCTTCCTTGACACAACTCATCCATCGATTTTAAGACCGATGCAATCTTGCGCTTCGCGTAGCAGGATTCGCATGATCTGCAAGTCGGTGTTGTTAAGATTCTGCTTCCGTTCGAGCAACTGGTTCAAGATCTCCTGAGCACGGTCTACTGCAGTCCGAGCCAGTTCCGGATGACCGAGCTTGCAATGCGCCAGGCTCGCGACGGTCAGGCTCATTGCCCTGATGGCCTTCGAAGGGTGCGACTCTTGTGCTCTGGTCGCGTACTTCAGCGCCAAGCCCGGGTCTCCGGTCCGATATTTCAACAGTCCCAGTGTCGCCCATCCCTGCGCAACGTGCCCGGCATGCACTGACCCATTCTGGAGAGATTTGACAAGCATGTCGCGCGGGAGTTGCCTGTAATCAATCACTTCAGGCAGGAGCAAACAGGCCAGACAGGTTCGTTCCGCAACGTAGAAAATGTTGGTCCCGGCAAAATGTTCTGCCATCTGATGGGCGTATTTGCGGTAGTTTGCATCGTCCCCCGCGAGGAGGAGAAAAGTCGCTGTCCGAATCCGGTGCACCACTTCCTGAGGGGACATCACAGCGCGTTGACGCTCCTGTTCGGCGGCGAGTTCCCAGTTCTCATCCATCGCGAGGGCTTCGATGTATCTGGAGCGCGAGTCGTGGCGGTCTGGATCCGCTTCAACGGCCGCACGAAAGGCAGCCGTGGCTTCTGCAAATCGCCCCCTTTCGGAGAGCGCATTCCCGAAGGCGTGTTGGAATTCGGCGTTGCCCGGCTCCAATGCTGCCGCGGCTTGAAATACAGAAACGGCTTCCTCCAGCTCTGCTGGCTGCGGGATGTGGGGGAAACGTCGAGACAGTGTTACGCCCAGGGCATAGTGATAGCTGCCCTTGTCCGGCTGAAGTGTGATTGCCGCACGCAGAGCTTCGATCGCGGCTTCCTTTTTCCCGAGTTCACGCAGTGCCAGACCGCGTGCAAACTGGGCGGAATCATCCTGGAGATCGAAGTCAGCGGATGCGATTTCGTTCAGCGCCTGCTCCGCCCTTCTCCTGAGTTCTTGGGCCATCGCTAATGCCCGCCGAGCTTGTACTGAGATTTCGTCTGCGCGAGACTTCGCTGCAACGGCCCGCTGTTCTGCATCACTCGCCAGATCACGGGCGTGTTCCGAATGCTGGAGCGCATCCTCGGCTTCTCTTCGTTCGATCGATGCCAGTTCAAGGCTCGATTCGGCAGTTTTGCGTCGGCTGGCCTCCTGAATCGCAATATGCGCCTGCCATGTCGTTCCGGCGAGTCCTGCAGTGAGAGAAAAAAAGATGACTGCCGTCGTCCCGATTACCGCCTTGTTCCGCCTCGCGAATTTGCCGAACTTGTAACTCGCTGACGGCGGACAGGCCAGCACCGCTTCATCGTTGAGGTAGTGCGAAACATCTTCTGCAAACTTGCTCGCCGTTTCGTACCGCCGCGTGCGGTCTTTCTCCAACGCCTTCATCACGATCCAGTCGAGTTCGCCGCGGACGAGCAGGCTCAGCTTTTTCAGCTCCGTCTTGCGGTTCACCGCCGTGTTGGCGAGAGATTCGCTGCGCGAAAGTCGGGTGCTGGGTCGGGGCGGCTCTTCTTCCCGGATGATTCGCAATAGCTCATCGAACGCTGCGGAACGCAATCTCTGTTTGTCGAAAGGCGTCTCTCCCGTCAGCAGTTCGTACAACAATACGCCCAGCGAGTAAATGTCGCTCCGCGTATCGACGTCGAGCTGATTGAAATTCGCCTGCTCGGGGGACATGTATTCCATCGTCCCCACGATCTGGCCATACTGCGTGAACATCGTCTTCTCGGTCAACCTGTGGCTGGTCGCCTTGGCGACGCCGAAGTCGATGATCTTGGGGACCGGCTTGTCGTCGTACCGCGCGATCAAAATGTTCGTCGGTTTGAGGTCGCGATGGATGATCCCTTTCTGATGCGCATGCTGCACCGCCTGGCAGATCGGGACGAACAGTTCCAGCCGTTCGCGAGGCGTCAGATGCTGTTCGTCGCAATACCGCGTGACGGGCATCCCTTTGACGAGTTCCATCACAAAGTAGGGTCGTCCTGAATTAGTCGTCCCGGCGTCGAGAACCTTGGCGATATTGGGATGATCCATCATCGCCAGCGCCTGCCGTTCGGCTTCGAACCGGGCGATCACCTGCTGAGTATCCATCCCCGGCTTGATGATCTTGAGAGCGACCCGCCGTTCGACCGGTTCGGACTGATCGGCCATGAACACCGTCCCCATTCCCCCTTCGCCGATCTGCTGAAGGAGTTTATAGGGACCGATGGAATCTCCGGGAGATTCGCTGATGGGAGCGATCAAGGTTGCGTCCTGAGGAGACCGTCCGCCGAAGAAGTCACCCGCCTCGGAATGAGCGAGGAGCAGTTTCTCCACCCGCTGCCGGGCCTCGGGATTATCGCCGCAGGCTTCGTCGAGATATTTCGCTCGGTCTTCGCTCGACTCAAGAGCGATGGCTTCGTTGAAAATGGCCTGAAGATCGAGTTTTTCGGCTGCCATGAGCGGGTTCCTCTTGGTTCTCACTACAGATCAGTGCCCCGTCTGCGCAAATATCGGGTCACGAACTGCGGAGAATTCCAATAAATATTATGAAGAAACCGAAGAGTCGCCGGATTTCAAGTACTCATACAGCCAGGCCCGGGCGTAACTCCAATGCCGTTTGGCGGTGCTGGCGGAAATCCCCAATGCGGAAGCCGTCTCGTCGATCGACAGCCCGGTGAAGAATCGCAGTTTGACCACCTGAGCACATTTGGGGTTCTCCGCGGCCAGCATCTCGATCGATTCATCAATGGCCAACAGCGATTCGTCCGGGGTGTCGCTGGCCAGTTCGATCTGTTCGAGGGGTATGCTGCGGAGTTCTCCGCCGCGTTTGAGACGCCCTCGGTTCCGGGCGCGATTAATCAGAATCCTCCGCATCGCTTCAGCCGCCGCTCCGAAGAAATGACCGCGACTGCTCCAATGCTGGGCCTGCTTGCCATCCACCAGCCGCAGATACGCTTCGTGAACGAGTGCGGTCGCCTGAAGCGTCTGCCCCGGTTTTTCGTGAGACATCCTGGCGGAGGCGAGTTTGCGGAGTTCTTCGTAGACCAGCGGCAGTAGCCGTTCGGCGGCCGACGGATCGCCGTTTTCGATCTGGTCCAGAATGTCGGTCACATCGGTCATGAAGATCAGGCTACCGGTGCGATTCAGGAAATGCAAGAGGGGACAGACCGGCTACTGATAAACCAACTCGGCCGCCTTCTGTTTCTTGGCTTTGGCCAGCTCTTCCGGGGTAACCAGTTCCTCCCGGAGACGCTCGACAGCTCGTACGATCTCGTCGCTGGCCTTCTCCCAGGTATGGCGTTGGGCACTGGCGAAGATCGCAAACAGGCCCGGAGCAAAGTGCGGGGTATAGCTGGCCGAACCGACGGACAACACCAGCGGCTGTTCGAATTTCAAGCGTTGGGCCAGCCGGGAACTTTCGCCCTGAGCCAACACTGTATCGGTGTCGGCGTCGTAGGCGGCCAGGTCGCGGACGGTGTTCAGATGGTCGGTCAGCGGCCAGACGACGTTGCCGGGCGCGGTGGGGTCGGTGACCTGCTCGTCCGCCAGGATCTGATCGACGGCCGGACCCCAGAGGTAACGGTGGGCGAGTTGCGGATCGCCCTGGCCGTCGGACTCGAAGTGCAGCACGATCTGACCGATGTTCTCCATCGTCACCGCCGCGCGGTCCAACAGCGATCCGCTCGGCGGCGTGCAGTCGTACACGAAATAGGTGTCCGTGAACCCCAGCGGCCCGTCGCCGTCGGGATCGTGGCTGCGGGCGATCCAGCGGTCCCGGTTATCGTACTCGTACAGGTTCACGAAGTCGGGGACGCCGTCCACGGTCGCGGAACGCGACAAGAGTTGGTTGTCCAACCGCGTTCCGTAGTCGCTGGCGATCACCGTCACTGGCCCCTTGTGCATGCGAAACGATCTCCGTGATGACGCGACGGGAACGAACGTAAGCATAACGGTACGAAGAAGAATCGTCCACTACCAACAGCAAATTGCCAGAGTCCTTCTAGACTCCAAACCCATCGTCTTCTGCCGCCCCGAACCTTTCGCGTGTATCGATGTGACAAAACCTCGCTGACCAATACACACACCAACCTGATCAATCTAACACAACAGAAAGAAATTTTCTCCCACGAACCACCTGACACAAGCATGCGGCCCCTACATCAGCCAGTCGGACATCGCCAAGTTGGGCAAATGCGGGGCAAAGGGAAACTGAACGAGGGAACACGGGGGGCAAGCGAATTTCGGACAACGGAATTCTTGATGATGCACATTCCGGCAGCGGCCTGCTGTTTCTTGTGTCAGCGAATCAATCCCGGCCGAGAATTCGTGGATTCCTTGATTCGTTGGGCAGTCCGATCGGCGTCAGGTCGGGGGAACAAGCTTGGCTGAGCGTTGCGGCCGTCCCCACGTCGATCTGTGCTTCG
>SKKK01000014.1 GCA_007121535.1 Planctomycetaceae bacterium
CGAGAGATCTACGCTCACGTTATTTTCCTCCATTGCTACCTGCGATGTCACGTTCGACGCCTGCCAACTGCTCGTAGTAGTGCCACAGATCGTCGATATCCTGTTGAGCCAATTTGAACAACTGGTCCGCTCGCTCGGGACTGCTGCGAAGCAGCATGGCGAAGCGAGCTTCTTTGGCGGCCAATTCGCGGAAGGGGATCGTCGGTTTGCGGCTATCCAGTTGGAAGGGCCGTCCCCCATCGCGTGCCAGACGCGGATCGAAGCGATACAGCGGCCAGAACCCCGAACGGACAATGTCCTTTTGGTGGGTCATGGCGGTGGACATTTCGATTCCGTGGGCGATACAGTGGCTGTAGGCCAAGATCAGCGACGGGCCTCGCCACGATTCGGCTTCCCGGAACACCTTGACGGTTTGAGCCGGATTGGCGCCCATCGCGACCTGACCGACGTAGACGATGCCGTACGAGGCGGCGATCATGCCCAGGTCTTTCTTGTTGACCGCTTTGCCCGCTGCCGCGAACTTCGCCACCGCTCCGCGCGGCGTGGCCTTCGAGGCCTGCCCGCCCGTGTTGGAATAGACTCCGGTGTCCAGCACCAGGATGTTGACATCGCGTCCCGTGGAGAATACGTGATCCAGCCCACCAAAGCCGATGTCGTAAGCCCAACCGTCGCCACCGATGATCCACACGCTTTTGCGAGCCAGGGCGTCGGCCACCGCTCGCAATCGCACCACCTCCGGGCCGGACATGCTTTCCAGCCGCTTCATCAACGCATCGATCCGACGGCGTTGAGCGAAGATCTCTTCTTCCGTGTCCTGCGTGGCATTCAACAGCTCGCCCACCAGATCGTCGCCGATCTGGCCGGACATCGACTTCAGCAAGGTCTCGGCGAAATGCTTGCGCATGTCCAAGGCCAAGCGGTAACCGAGCCCGAATTCGGCGTTGTCTTCGAACAACGAGTTGCACCAGGCGGGGCCGCGACCTTCCGCCGTGACCGAGTAAGGCGTGGTCGGCAGGTTGCCGCCGTAAATCGACGAGCAGCCGGTGGCATTGGCCGCCACGACGCGATCGCCGAACAATTGGGACATCAGCTTGATATACGGCGTCTCGCCGCAACCAGCACAGGCCAACGAGTACTCGAACAGCGGCAGCAGCAACTGCGAGCCTTTGACGGACTGCTGATTGACTTGCGAGCGGTCCAGTTCCGGAATCGACAGGAAGAAATCGTAATTCTTCCGCTCGCGTTCCAGATGGTCCAGCTTGTGCTCCATATTGATCGCTTTGTGCTTGACCTCGGTCTTGCTCTTTGCCGGGCAGACGTCCACGCACACGCCACAGCCGGTGCAATCGTCCGGGGCGACCTGGATGGTGAACAGATGATCGGGAAGATCCTTGCCCGTGTACTTGCGCGACACAAAGGCCTCCGGCGCCCCGTCGAAACCTGCTTCCGGGTAAGCCTTGGCCCGGATGGCCGCGTGAGGGCAGACCAACGCACACAGCCCGCACTGGATGCAAATGTCTGCGTCCCAGATCGGGATCTCCACCGCGATGCTGCGTTTTTCGTATTGAGCGGTGGCCGTCGGGAACGTGCCGTCGATCGGCATGGCACTGACCGGCAGCAAGTCGCCTTTGCCGGCGACGATCGTGCTGGTCACCCGCTCGACGAAATCGGTGATCGATCCCGTCACCGGCGGCAGGCGGCGAAGCTGGCTGTTCGCCTCGGTCGGCACCTTGACCTCGTGCATGTTCGCGAGCGAGGCATCGACGGCCGCATAGTTCCGCTGGACGATCGATTCCCCTCGCTTGCCGTACGTCTTCTGGATCGCTTCCTTGATGTGGCCGATCGCCTCGTCGCGAGGCAGCACGTTGGCCAGGGCAAAGAAACAGGTCTGCATGACCGTATTGATGCGTCCGCCCATGCCGGCTTCCCGCGCCACGGTCAAGGCGTCGATCACGTAGAACTTCAACTGCTTTTCGATGATCGACTGTTGCAATTCGATCGGCAGATGGTCCCAGACCTCGTCCGGGCCATACGGTGAATTCAGCAGGAACGTCGCGCCTTTTTCGGCCTTCTCCAGCACGTCCATGCGTTCCAGAAACACGGGCTGGTGACAGGCGACGAAGCTGGCACGTTCGATCAAATAGGTCGAGTTGATGGGTCGAGGACTGAATCGCAGATGCGAAACGGTCATGGCCCCCGCCTTCTTCGAATCGTAGACGAAGTAACCCTGGGCGAACAGATCGGTGTTTTCTCCGATGATCTTCACGGTGTTCTTGTTCGCGCCGACCGTGCCGTCGCTGCCCAATCCGTAGAAGATGCTGCAGTTGACATCCGCGCTCTCCGAGAAGGCCTCGGGGTCCCAGCGGATGCTCAGATTCGTCACGTCGTCGATGATGCCGACCGTGAACCGCCTTTTCGGCGCGTCTGCCAACATCTCGTCGAAAACGGCTTTGACCATCGCCGGCGTAAACTCCTTCGAAGACAAACCGTAGCGACCCGCGATGATCTTGGGCAACGATCCGTTGGTGCCCGGACGGTCCGCCCAGCTTTCCATCACGGCGGTGACCACGTCCTGGTACAGCGGTTCACCCACAGCGCCAGGCTCCTTCGTCCGATCCAGCACGGCGATGTGCTTGACCGAACTGGGCAGGGTGTTGATAAAGGCCGAAACGTCGAACGGGCGGAAGAGCCGCACGATCACCATGCCCACCTTCTCGCCCGCCTCGTTCATTCGAAGCACGGCCTCTTCCGCCGCTCCGATCCCCGAGCCCATCAGAATCACCACCCGCTCGGCGTCCGCAGCTCCGACGTAATCGAACAGATGGTACTGACGACCGGTCAATTCGGCGTAGCGGTCCATCGTCTCCTGGACAATGCCCGGGGTGGCGTCGTAAAACGGATTGCAGGCCTCGCGAGCTTGGAAGAACACGTCGGGATTCTGAGCCGTTCCGCGAATCTTCGGGCGGTCCGGGTCCAAGGCCCGCATCCGATGCTCGGCGATCAATTCGTCATCCAGCATCGATCGAATGTCATCGTCGGTCAGCAACTCGATCTTGTTCACCTCGTGCGACGTACGAAATCCGTCGAAAAAGTGCAGGAAGGGAATCCTGGTTCGAAAGGTCGCTGAGTGCGCGATCATTGCCATGTCTTGGGCTTCGACCACCGACCCGGACGCCAGCAAGGCCCACCCACAACTGCGAACCGACATCACGTCGCTGTGGTCGCCGAAAATCGACAACGCATGGGTGGCCAGGGTTCGAGCCGAAACGTGGAAGACGGCCGGGGTCAACTCGCCGGCGATCTTGAACATGTTGGGAATCATCAGCAGCAGCCCTTGCGACGCCGTAAACGTCGTCGTCAGCGCCCCCGCCTGGATCGCACCATGGCAGGCGCCCGCCGCGCCGCCTTCACTTTGCATTTCGATCACGTCCGGGATCGCCCCGAATACGTTGGGGTACCCGGCCGCCGCCCAGGCGTCCGACAACTCACCCATCGGCGACGAAGGCGTAATCGGGTAAATCGCCACGACCTCACTGCATTTGTGAGCGACGTAACCCGCCGCCTCGTTGCCGTCAACCGTGACCCATTTCCGCTTATTCACGTAAAAACTCCTAAGATTCGGTTAAGGCGAAATATCGATCGGCGGCTGGGAAATCAGCCGCGTTTCAGCACGAGCAAGGCCCCAACCGTAGAAGCCCGCTCGTTCGTTCCCCCCGAGAAAATCAGACAAGCACGACCGGATGGCATCACCAGAATGCGGCCCGTTTGGCATCTGTTGGACGGGGGACCGTTCGGCCCTGACAGATAAGCCCGGAATCGCGTGAAGGTTTACAGGTGTGTTTGTCCCACGCATCTTAACGTGAATCGCCCGGCACCTCAACCACACCAAGCACCTTTCCGAAACCGGTTTTCTTGTGAAAGGCACGAAATACGCGAAAAATCCCCCTCCGTGTTTCTCTAGCCGGCCCAGTCCGACAGATCTCGTGGCGGATCTGCTGCCACCGCAGACCGCCGTTGTCATGACAAAATCACCTATTTCATCTATTTCCCACGGTTCCTTCGAGGCCGCAACAAAAATGTTGGGAGCGGGTCTCTGACCCCGCCGGAACGCCGACCGCAGGTCTCCCGGGCCATTCCGTAACCGCCTCTTAAGAACGCCCCGCCTCACAGCAGACCGTGGCCGTCCGAAACGGTAGAGATCACTTGACGTCATCCATCGAAATCCAGCGCTTTTCCTCTGCCGAAAGCAAGGATGCCTCCAGGACTCGTTGCGTCTGGTAAGCATCGTCGAAGGTCGGGATCGGAACCGTGGGCTGTTGACCAGCGATCTCGCACAGGAAGTCGTAGGCCTCATTGGTGAACGTATGCTCGTAGCCGATGATGTGGGCGTCCGGCCACCAGTTGGCGACGTACGGGTGATCGCCCCCATGAGTACACATGATGGTCGTCCAGCCTTGAGCGCGACGCGGTAGACGTGCGTCGTAGTATTCCAGTTCGTTCATCCGCTCGAAATCGAACTTCAACGAGCCCTTGGTACCGTTGATCTCGAAACCGTTGCGGTTCTGGTTGCCCGTCGCTTGTCGAGCCGCTTCGAAACTGGCGACCGCTCCGCCGGAGAATCGAGCCAGGAACAGGACGGTATCGTCGACGGTGACGTCCCCCATGTCCGCCCCGGCTCCCAGGCCGGCGCCGATCCCGCCCGCCGATACGCCTGACATCCGTCGGCGCTGCTTGATGAAGGTTTCCGCGATCGCGCCGCAGATCTCGGTGATCTCCTGGCCGGTCACGAATCGAGTCATATCGACGATGTGAGCATTCAAATCCCCGTGAGCACCCGAGCCTGCTTCCTCCTTGATGAACCGCCACGCTAGTGGAATCGATTCGTCCGCCCAATCCTGCAGGTAATGAGCGCGTACGTGCCTGATGTCGCCGATCTCACCGTCTTTCACCATCTGATGAGCCAGTGCCACGGCCGGGCAGCGGCGATAGCAGAACCAAACCGCTGTCTTGACGCCACCTTTTTTGGCTGCCTCTGCCATCTCTCGGGCCTCGGCCAACGTTCCCGCGATGGGCTTTTCGCAGGCGACGGCCTTTCCGGCGGCGATCGCGGCTTTGGCAGGCGGCGCGTGCATGAAGTTCGGGGTAACGATATCGACCAACCCGATATTCGGGTCTCGCACGACCGATTCCCAGTCGGTGGACGCATGCTGCCATCCCCAGTTGTCCGCGAAGGCTTGCGGGTTCTCCGACTCCTGGCCAAACACCGTATGCATCACGGGTCTGAGCGGCGGCTTGAAAAACTTGGCTACCTGTCCCCAAGCGTTGGAGTGAGATCGCCCCATAAAACCCTGACCAATCATCGCGACATTTATCGTGCTCATTCGTAACTCCTTCAAAGCGTGGGAAAGTGGCTCGAAATGATCCCGCATCGCCCTCTGCCGACCATCGTACAACACGGCTGGGCCAACTGAAGACGGAAGGATTTTTTAATCCGATGCCCTGCAATTTGCAACAGGGCCGATGATGAATCCCAGCAAGATGCACGTTGGCTGTGACACGTGCATTCTGAACACGCCAGCACTGACTCTCTTTTTCTTGCAGAGCGTTTGCCGGATCCTGCTTTTCGGAGATTTTTTACATATTTTGCTGTTTTTTTTCTCTGCGAATCTTGAAATCGCGGGGCGTTTCGTTAGAAATCGAAGGCGGAGAAAAGAATTGACGATTTCCACAAGCGTATGAAGATTGGATCGAACATGACTTTGACGTTACACTCGTCTTTGGGGACAGAATCCCCTCAAATGACAAATGCAGAGTCGCGATACTTGCCGGATAACAAGCCCCAAACGCGTTCCAAAGGCGTCGATCTGCCTGCCATCGAACGGGCGGTGCGCACCATCTTGACGGCGGTGGGCGAAGATCCAGATCGCCCCGGCCTGAAAGATACACCGCGTCGAGTAGCCCGGATGTACAAGGAAATGTTCGCGGGCCTTCACACCGACCCGGCGCGACATCTGCGAGTGACGTTCCCCGAAGAGTACGACGAGATTGTTCTGGTGCGCGATATCAGCTTTACCAGCATGTGCGAGCATCACCTGCTGCCGTTCGGAGGCGTGGCACACGTCGCCTACGTCCCCAATGGTCGCGTGACGGGGCTGAGCAAGTTGGCGCGAGTGGTCGACGAGGTGGCTCACCGCCCCCAAGTCCAGGAGCGGATGACAGCCGAAGTGGCGGACATGATCGAACGGGAACTTCAGACGTGTGGCGTGGCGGTGGTGATCAAAGCCGAACACTCCTGCATGTCGATCCGGGGTATCTGCAAGCCCGGAGCCCAAACGGTCACCAGCGCCCTGCGAGGTATCTTCAAGACCAACGAGTCCAGTCGCGCTGAAATCATGTCGCTGATCAATAACGGTTGATCGTGGCAAATGGGATGTCTGACGACTCCGTTCACCTGGCCTTGAAGAAATAGTGGAAGCATGATCATTCAGAAGGACTATAAGTTTTACGCGGCGCATCGGAACGAAGAACTGCAGGACAAGTGCCGGAACCTGCACGGTCACCGTTATGGTGTGCGATGTTTTTTCGAAACGGAAAGGACGGGTTCGTATTCGACCTTGTTTGCTGATTTCGACGACAAGATCGAACCGTGGTTGAAGAGCCAATACGACCATGGGATGTTGATCAACGTAGACGACCCGTTGTATGAAACCTTGCAACAGCACTTCGAGCGAACGGGCGAATCATTGAAGTTGAAGTTGTTCCAGCGGCCGACGTCGGTGGAGAACTTGGCCTACCAGTTATTCACCGAAATCACCGATCTCGGCTTTACTCTGGATCGGATCGAGATCCGCGAGACCGATACGTCGGTGCTCAGCTACTCGCGAGCCGACTGGATCGACGACAGCCGACGTTTTGCACACGAGGAACAAGCATCGCCTGCTTGACGCCACTTTCGTCTTCCATCAAGGACCGGAACGTTAATTCAACCGCCACACCCTGCCAGCCGACAAGTTCCACCACCACGCCGTGCCATCCGACAAACGCGATCGCTACACCCCGTTATGCTTTGGATGCGATGCGCACGCGTCGCGTAGCGACGATGTGACTGTAGCCGTGGGTTTTAACCCACGGATCGGGTATTCGATGGAAATCCGAGTCGCGTAGCAACGGCTGAATTCTTGCAATCAAGAGGTCAATCTCGAAGGGTTGGCGATATACGAAGGAGGGGGAATCGAAAGGTGCGGGGAATCCAAACGAATCGAAAGGTGCCACCCACCTAACTGTGGTGCCCGCCTAATCAGATGGTGTCGCACGGTCCAAATGAACCGACTGTCGACCCAAGTCGCCAGCCGTCCAAGAGAAAGATGCATCTAATGATGGAGTGTATCACCCAGAATGATGTAAATAACGGGCATGATAGATGGGTGGCACCGAACTTACTTGCACCGAACTTACTTAACTCCCGCTAAACTTCCTTAACTTCTGACTTCATCCGGCATCTGAAATCCGTCGACGATGCATTCGGACGAGTTTACGCACCCGTATCGCCAAGCTAGAATCGCCAAGGCGAAACGCCCAGATTCGTTGACGTCGAGCGACCTGGGTTCTGCGTTGCCTTTTGGAAGTAAGAGCACTTCATCAGGAGTTGGCCATGCATCTAACCCGATTTGGTGTGACCGACTACAAGTGCCTCGGGGAAGTCGACGTGCCCCTGACCCAGATGCACGTTCTGATCGGACCAAATGATTCGGGCAAGACCAGTCTGTTGGAAGCACTCGCAGCTTTCTGTGCCAGCGGCGAACGTCCATTGGGCGAAATCTTCCCACAACCTTGGAACGCTCGTGAATTGGTGCGCCAAGCGGCCGGGTCCGACCGCGTGCAATTCTTTGGCCAATGGAACGAGGGCGCGTCTTCACAACGCTTAGAATACGGCTTTTCGGTGGTCTTTCCCGAAGACGGAATAAGCTGCCAGGCTGCGGATGAATGGATTGCGATCGATGGGGAACGGACTGAATTGAAGAAGTGGTCGGGTGAAACGTTTCTTCGCCATTCGCGGAAGAGCCCCGATGCTGTTTCCGGGGAAAATCGCGAACGGATACTGCGAATCAAGAACGTACTCCGGCCCGCTCACAAGTACGCGCTCGATGCCAAACTGATGGCGATTCCGGCGGCGATCGATCCCGTGCGTCGATTCAGAATGGACCCCGACGGATTTGGCTTGGCGACCCTGTTGGACGACATCGTCGGATACGACCCGGAGCTGTTCCTGCGTCTGCGGCGCGACTTCTGCGATTTCTTTCCGCAATTCAAGAGCGTACAAGTCGAGACCGAGTCAGCCATGGGAAGGGAATTCAGCCCCGCGGGCATCCACCGATCTCATTCGCAAACGGGTAAAGGTATCTACTTTGAAACGCGTAGGGGCAAACGGATTCGGGCGCGACAGGCTTCGGACGGAGCGATCCTATTCCTCGGGTTTCTTGCATTGGCCTATCTGCCGGAACCGCCCGGTTTGTTGTTGATCGAAGAACCCGAAAACGGCATCTACCCGAAGCGACTAGCCGAAGTGATTCAGCTATTGAAGCAGATGGCCGCCCGTTCCGAAAGGACTCAGATCCCGCAGGTGATTTTTACCACCCATTCTCCGTATGTGGTCAGTCTGTTTGAACCTGAAGAGGTCACCTTTCTTGGACGACCGGGAGGTGATCCGGATGCTCCCGTATGTGCTCGGCCGCTACGCGATGCTCCCGATCTGCGTGAACGAATGGCGGGTGGAGAATTCTACTTGGGCGAGTTGTGGTACAACCTGACGGAAGAGGAACTGTTTGGTGAATTCTGAAAACACGGTCGTCATCGAGTTCTTCGGCGAAGGCAAGACCGACATCGGCACCGGCAGTGAGCCGACGCCACCAACTGCGGGAGTCGTTCCGATTCTTGTGCATCAACTGTGCGAGCGACCGGCGACCATGCGTGCCAAGCGGCGTTCGTTCGCCTTTTTACAAGGCAAAAATCTGGCTCAGAAGGTGCGGTTTGCAAAACGTCAAGCGTTCTACAATCGCTCCGCTGGTGCCGTATTTGTCATGGATTCGGAAGGTGACGATCGGAAGAGACAAAAGGTGTTGGACGAAATGGTACGGGGAAGAAGTCTGGAGTCCACGTCGTTACCGTTAGCCGTCGGGGTAGCACAACCGTGCATTGAGGCTTGGCTGCTTGTTGATCGGCAAGCTGTTGAACAAGCCGCTCGCGTCAAGGGACCGCTTGAATTGCCTGCCGATCCAGAGTCTTTACCGGCTCCTTGTGCTAATGAAACCGGCAACCCCAAGGCGGTCCTCATCCACTGGGGTGTCCGATCTGCTGCTCAGAAGGACACAATCGCCTTGGCGATTAGCGACCTCAGTCTGCTGGTAGAACGATGCCCACAGGGATTCGGACGATTTGCGCAAGAGATTCGGCAGTTCATTCGGCCGCTGTTTCCCGATTGATCCCTATGCATTCCATCCCTGCGTTTCAGGCGTAGCCGTTTATCGCATCATGGGTTGTCGCTTCCAGTAGGTCAGGCTGCGCCATAGCCATTCAACCGGTCCGTATCGAAAACGGCTCATCCAAATCGGTGAATAGACCACCTGGATGGCCAGGACCGTGATGACGACCAACGCCAACTGCCAGCGTTGCAGATACCCGAAATAGCCGAAGCCATGACCGTAGAAGATCGTCGTGCATACGACCGTCTGGACCAGATAGTTGGTCAGCGCCATCTGGCCCACGGCTGCCAATGGCTTGTACCATCGAAGGTTGGCACTGCAAAGGTACAGGAACATCAACGCGCCGACCATTCCCATGGCGGTCAGCAGGCTGCCCCAGTAATTCCATTGGCTGCCGAAGAAGAAGCCTGTTTCCACCGTCCAACCGCGTTGGTCGTTCCAGTGGACGCCGTAGGCACTCACGGTGATGCCTGCGGCCAATCCCACCACGGCCAGCGTCGCGTAAAAGGTGCGGGATCGCGCGGCTTGGAGGATGCCCAACCGGTACAGCCCCATGCCGATCAACATCAGCCCGCCAGCTCGCCACACGCCCCAGATCATCAGCATGAACGTCTGCATGCCCAAGGCAGCCGTGGACCGCGGCAATACCTGGCGCCACCATGCCCCGCGATAGGCATCCAACTCCTCCTGCAACGTTTCCGCCGAAGGCGACCAGACTTCTGCAAACTCCTGTACTGCCGGCTCGCCCCAGTAGGGCATCGACAATCCGCCCAACACCATGATGATCGAGGCCACGGCGATCATCGACAGACCCAGCGGGAACAAGACCGCGATCGTTTGCTTGCGGAGCAACCATACCAGCAGACCGCACACGCCGTACATGTACAGAATATCTGCATACCACAGCAGATGAGCGTGCAGAAACCCCATCAGAATCAGCCAACCCATGCGGCGGTAATGAACGCCGGCGGAACGACCCGTCCGCGCCTCGGACCGCGACGTCATCAGGACGATCCCCGCGCCAAACAGCATCGAAAAGATCGTCATGAACTTTTGATCGCAAATGACGTGCGTGAACCACCACACCAGATAATTCACGCCGGTCAGGTCGCCGTAAGCGTATGGATTCATGTAGGCCATCGACGGCAGGGCAAATGCCTGGATATTGACCACCAGGATGCCCAGCACCGCATAGCCGCGGAGCACGTCGATCGCTACGATGCGTTCGACCGATGAGACCGGAGCGGCTGTCTGCTGCCCATCATCGGTCGTTGTCGGCTGATCGACCGGAATCGCGTCGACCACTTCCTGATCGGCACCGGCGGGTTCATCGTGCGGATCGTGCGGATCGTTCGCATCGACCGGGGATGCGTTCATCTGCCGGCTCCGTGGGTGGATCCGTATGGTTCCAGGTGGACGTCGGAGATCCATAGCGTCCGTCCGGCGTTCTCCTTGACGCCCAGATCGAATTGGACCAGGAACTCGCGAGCCTCGTCTTCCAGCACCCTGCTGCTTCGCAGGGTGTAACGTTGCGGGATGGTCCCGATGCCCTCGTGCCGCATGCCCAGAACCGTATGCGGAGCCCGACGCGCCTGGAGTCCGACGCGACAAAGCACCGGGCCATCGGCGACCGCCAGGAAGCTCAGCGAGTAATCGATTCCAGGTTCTGCCTGAAAGGGATGGACCAGCCTCAGATGATAGACAACACCCGTCGGGTTCTGGATCTGCACGCGCACGTTGCCCGGACCGGGCAGCCGCCGGCTGGGATCGACAGCTACCTGCAGCGCATCGTCGCCCGCTTGACCGCCAACGATCCGCAGCCAGCCGGCCAAACCGTCAGCAAAGTCACCATTGGGAATCAGGTTCGGCGTTCTCTGTTGCCGGGTGAACGTTGCCGAAACGGGCGTCGATTTCCGATCCTGGCTGATGGCGATCGCTGAAATGGTCGTGGTATCCCGGATCACCAGGGGCTGAAGATAACGAGGCGATTGGGCGGTGGCTGGCGTCCCATCCCGCGTGTAATGGATGCTGGCGTCGGGGGTCGCACAATCCAGCGTCACCGTCGTTTCGTGCACAAAGTGCGTGTCCGACGCGCTCACCGCCGGTGGCCAGATTCCGTCGACGGCTGTCGATTCGGGTTCGACAACCAGCATCGCCCAGGGTGCCAGCGCGGGGATATCCACCGAGTTGACAAAGCCGGTGCTCAGAATCGTTTTCTGCACCAAGGGCGAGTAATCGCCCGATTCGAAGGCTCGGTCGTGCGCCGGCTGATCGTACGGCAGCACCGGCGTGAACAGCCGCCATCGCAACGGCTGGCTGCCAAAGAAGGCCTGCGGGCGCAACGACAGACGAAACGGCTCGGGCCGGTCGCGCCAGTCCACCAAATGAATCACTACGGGCTGGTCCGATTCGCCCGGCACTGCGCGAGCCCACGCGTACACACCATCGGCCAGCAGCGTGATCGGCGGCAGATTGTCCAGCCAGCGAGCATCGACGATATCGCCACCGGCGGCGAACGCTTCCGCGTACCCGTCCAAAAAGTCCGCCATGCCTCGAACCAAGGCCGTCAAGTCCGCGTAGTTGGCCGGGTCGCCGAAGTACCGCTGCGCATCGGGCGTGGGCAGATAGGTATCCCACGGCATCTCGATGTGCCCGCCCGTCGCGTAGGCCGTCGCCAGCGTCTGCCGCGTGTGTCGAATCCAATCCGCCGTCTCTTGCGGCCCGCCGCGGCGCAACGGCATCGTCACCGTCTGAGTCTTGCCCAGCTCCGCCGCTTGGCGCATGGCCGCATGCAGGAACTCGGGCGTTGCATGACTGGCGGACAGTTCGCCGATCGCGTAATCGAAAACCTGCTCGATATCTCGCCAGTGGCGGCACCCGTTGTTGCACGATACGGGAATCACACGGCCGAAATGTTCGTTCAATCTCGCTCGCCACCAACGGTTGAACGCTACCGTGGATTCGATCTGAAAACGTTCGAAATAGGTCTTCAACGCGTCGCCCGGCCAACGGTGGAAATCATCACCCACGGGAGCATCTCGCTGTCGCAGGTATTCGCGATAATCGAAGACGCTCAGGTCATTCACGGCCAGATTTCGCAAGTTCTTTCGATCGGCATGTCGATCCAACCAGGCGCGAAAGCCCCGCATGCAATGATCGCAGAAACATCCGCCCCAATTCAGCGCGTGCATGTTCTGACCCGGCTCGTCGCGCTGCAGCACGTCCGCGCCCGCCCCGACCGCTTCGATCGCCGCCCGGACGTGCCCGTCGCGAAACTCGGGGTGATTCGCACAGCCCCAGGGATTGGGCCGCCGCCAGGCTCGCATCCAAGTCGCATAGACGGGCGATCCCTGCAGATCGCGAACGTTCCATGTTTCGTGCGGTTGGTCGCCCGAGTAGGATCCGGCGGCCAAAGCGCCGCCGAAGGTGGCGCCCAACGAGTGGACGCGGCGGATAAACTCGGCATCATTCCCGTAGGTCCACTCCAACCAGGTCACGTGGAAACCTCGCATCGCCTCGATCGTATCGTGCGGGTCCCGGGCGTTGATCGGACGCGGGCGCAGCGATCGCATGCACACGTCGCTGGCTCGCGGCGCCCCGGCGATCGGCTCAGCGGCCTCGGCGACCTGAAACAACCGTCCGGGCTCTTCGGCCATCGCCCCTTGGTACGTCAGCACCAAGGCTGCTACGGCCAACCAGCGGAACCAGCGCGTGCTCGTCAACATGTTACGTCCTTCGCGGAAGATTCGTCGTTGCATACGATCGGCAAGAAAATAAATGTCGGTTATTACGTGAGCGGCACGGCGCTAGCCGCCGGTTTTTTTCGCTGTTACGTGAGCGGCACGGCGCTAGCCTCCGGCGTGTTGGACGGGAACCGGTGGCTAGCGCCATGCCGCTCAGGAAACCGGTGGCTAGCGCCAATCCGCTCAGTTGTTTCTTTGCCGATCCTTACTCGGTGGCTTCGCTGATCGGGATTCCCAGCGAGTTGGCGACACCTTGACCGTACGCCGGATCGGCTTTCAAGCAGTGGCGGATATGGCGTAGCTTGATCTCTTTCGGGGCATCCCCCAACTCGCGAGCCGTGTTGTCGAACAGCGTTTGCTGCTGTTCGGGGCTCATGATCCGGAACAGATTGCCCGGCTGCGAGTAGTAATCGTCGTCATCGGCTCGATGGTCCCAGTGGTCCGCAGCGCCTTGCAGTTCCAGCGGCGGCTCACGAAACTCCGGCTGCTCCTGCCATTGACCTTCGCTGTTCGGTTCGTAACCCAGAGTACCGCCGAAGTTATCGTCCACCCTCATCATACCGTCGCGATGGTAGCTATGCACGGGGCAGCGAGCCTTGTTGACGGGGATCAGATGGTGGTTGACGCCCAACCGGTAACGTTGAGCGTCCCCGTAGGAAAACAGCCGGCCTTGCAGCATCTTGTCGGGAGAAAAGCCGATACCGGGCACAATATTCGCCGGGTTGAACGCCGATTGCTCCACCTCGGCAAAGTAGTTCTCCGGATTGCGATTCAATTCGAGCACGCCCACGTCCATCAACGGATAGTCTTGGTGCGACCAGACCTTGGTCAGATCGAACGGATTGAACGGGCATTCTTTCGCCTGCTGCTCGGACATCACCTGGATCTTCATGTCCCATCGAGGAAAATCGCCCTTTTCGATGCTCTCGAACAGATCCCGCTGATGGCTCTCGCGGTCGCGGCCGATGATCTCCTGGGCTTCCTGGTCCGTCAGGTTTTCGATCCCCTGCCGGGTCTTCAGGTGAAATTTCACCCAGACCCGCTGGTTGTCGGCGTTGATCAGGCTGAACGTATGGCTGCCATAACCGTTCATGTGGCGATACGACCGGGGAATGCCCCGATCGCTCATCGTGATCGTCACCTGGTGCAACGCCTCGGGCAGCGAAGTCCAGAAGTCCCAGTTGTTGCGTGCGCTGCGCAGATTGGTCTTGGGATCGCGTTTGACGGCGTGATTCAGGTCGGGAAACTTCAACGGATCGCGGAGGAAGAAGACGGGCGTGTTGTTGCCGACCAGATCCCAGTTTCCTTCCTCGGTATAGAACTTGATCGCAAAGCCGCGGATATCGCGTTCGGCGTCGGCCGCCCCGCGTTCGCCCGCGACCGTAGAAAAGCGGACGAACACTTCGGTCTTCTTGCCCACCGGACAGAAGACCTTGGCTCGCGTGTACCGCGTGATGTCGTCGGTCACGGTAAACGTACCGTACGCCCCCGAGCCTTTCGCATGCATGCGACGCTCGGGAATCACCTCGCGGTCGAAGTGAGCCAGTTTTTCCAGGTACCACACGTCCTGCAGCAACATCGGGCCGCGCGGACCGGCCGTCATGACGTTCTGGTTATCGGCAACGGGGGCGCCGACGTTGTGGGTCAGTCTCTTTGAATCACTCATCTTGCTTCTCCCTTGATAGTACCTCGCTGCATTCCGGACACGTGCACCCGACGGACCAAATCGTGATCCTACACGGATGGACACGACGTGTCGATCCTGAGCAGGTCATTCTGTGCTGGAAGCCCCGCGTGTAAGAGGCCGTAACAAGAACGCCCACATGGGTCGGGATCTCCGAGACGCCCGATTGCTGTCAGATTTTTCAAGCCTAACCCGGCCTCGGAGATGCCGGACCACGTGTGCAGACCACCGGCCTCGGAGATGCCGGGCCACGTGGGGGCCGAACCACGTGAAATACGCCGGCATGGTCCTATGCGGCACGGCGTTTGCCTTTGCTGGCGTCGTTGGCAAGCGTTTCCCAGATTCCGCGTAGATATGCCGCTCCGATCGCTCGCGTGACCCAACTGTAGCCGGGCCGGTCGGTGTGCTCGTCCCAAATCCGGTGCCCGTGATCGGGCCGCATCGGGCCGCAGAACCCGGCTTCGTAGAACGCGGCCAGGATCTCGCCCAGGTCCAAGTCGCCCTGGTGATGGGGGCTCTCGTAGAACGCTCGCGGGCCGGTGCGGACCACGTTCCGGACATGAGCGAAATGAATCCGCGCCCCGAATCGGCGGACCATCGCCGGCAGATCGTTCTCCGGATTCGCTCCCAGGCTGCCCGTGCAGAAACAAAGCCCGTTGGCCGTCGAGTCCTGAAATCCCAACACCCGGTCAAGGGCCGCCGCGTCGGTGATGATCCGCGGGATGCCGAATACCGGCCACGGCGGATCGTCCGGGTGCAGAGCCAGTCTCACTTCCAGCCGCTCCGCCAGCGGTACCACACGAGCCAGGAATTTCGCCAGGCCATCCCACAACTGATCAGCCCCGACTTGACGGTATTGGTCCAGGCGTTGCCGGAACTCGGCGTCGTCCTGGTTCTTCAGCCATCCCGGCAACTGCTTGATCGCGGCATCCGATTGCGCCGTTGCTTCGTCGAAGGCCAGCGTCTCCGAACCATCGGGCAACATCAACCAATGCGTGCGGCACCAATCCGGACCCAGCATCCAGTTGTAGGTCACCACCCGGACGCCAGCCTTGCGGATATTCGCCAGCGACCGGCACCAGATTTTGGTCAACGCATCAGCCGCCGGCCCACCGAGGATGATCTCGTCGGCCACCGGCAGCGATTCAACCACCTCGAACCGGCACCCGGCCGCCTTGATCGAATTCCACAACGTTTTCAGACTGTCCAGCGGCCAAACCTGGTCGCACGGCACGTTGTACAGCGCCGTCACCACGCTACGAATCCCCAGTTGCCGAACGCGGCGATAATCGTCCCCGTCGAACGTCCGCCAAGCAAGCCTCAAATCGTCCATTGTCGCCTCCGTCCCATAAAGGAATCACCGAACCACGGACAGCGATCCGACCTGAAAACCAGCCGGCCGCCGTCCCTGATCCGATTCTAAGATCAGCCGAATTTTATTCAAGTTGGATCATAGCATGAAACGGCATTCATTTTTTTCGCGAGATAGATTGAATTGAAATCGGATTCACGGTAGACTATGAGAGGCTGGACCACGTGGCGGCGGATCTCCGAGACGCCGATTGCCGTCAGATTTTCTAGGCTTCACCCGGCCTCGGAGATGCCGGACCACGTGGCAGCGTATCTCCGAGACGCCCGATTTATGGATTTTTCTCTCAGCCGCCCAAACCCGGCCTCGGAGATGCCGGTCCACGTGGGGGCGTATCTCCGAGACGCCCGATTGCGGGATTTTGCCTTTCAGCCGGCCCGAACCCGGCCTCGGAGATGCCGGACCACGTGGGGGCGTATCTCCGAGACGCCCGATTGCGGGATTTTGCCTTTCAGCCGCCTAACCCGGCCTCGGAGATGCCGGACCACGTGGGGGCGTATCTCCGAGACGCCCGATTGCGGGATTTTGCCTTTGAGCCACCCAAACCCGGCCTCGGAGATGCCGGACCACGTGTTACACCCCCCAACAAGAAGGAAACCGTCATGTCTGGCCCGTCTGATGCCGAGCCGCTCGGCCGCCAGGACGACACGATCAAGAAAGTCGCCTACTTATACGCCAAAGGCGAACCGCAGAAGCGGATCGCCGGTCTGTTGTCGCTCAGCCCGTCGATGGTCTCCCGGTTGGTCGAGCAAGCCCGAAAGGTCGGCCTGGTGCGAGAAACCATCAAGTGCGAACTATCCGCGCCCGAGCGGCAGCGATTGCACGACGAGGTGTACCGGGGCAAAGAACTGCTGGGCAAGCTGAAGGACATAGCCTACGACAGCGGCGTCGGGTCGTTGACCCAGCTCCAGATCGTTCCCACCGGACTGGGGATAAAAACCGACGAATCCTGGGACCAAGCCGTCAGCGTCTTCGGCCACAAGGCAGCGCCCTACTGCCTGACCCTGCTTCGCGGCTGCGAGGCATGCAAGATCTTGGGCGTCACCTACGGCCGAACTCTGGCCGCTTTGGCCAGCGGCCTGGAGGAGGTCACGGCCAGTCAAGGCCGACCTAAGACGCCCATCACGTGCGTCCCGCTGTGGGGCGAGCCGCTCAGTCCGTGGGAAGAGCCCCGCAGCCAAGTCTTCCGCGACCCGGCCAAACTCAGTTCCTCGGGGCTGGCCGCCGACATTCACCGGATCTTGAACGGGGTCACTGTGAAGGGAAGCGGTCGTAAACAGGCTCAGCCACCACTCCACTTGAGCTTCGTGCCGGCCTTTCAGCCCAATCCCGCTCGTTTCTCGGACGACGACTTCCGGGCCGTTTTGAAGTTTGCCAGTTCTGTCAGCGCCTATGGCCAAATCTTCTCCCTGCGGGAAGGCAGCCTTGCAGAAGGCGCTTCCCACGAAGTCCAGCCGAAAACCGGCCGGCAGACAAAGCAATCCGGGGGCGTCGAGGAACGAAAGTTCCCGCTGGTCGACCATCTGGACGCCATCTTGACCTCGGTCGGCTCGAAGGACCAGCCAGGCCGATTCTGGAGTGGCGAATTCTTCCGGCAAGGCGACATCGACCTGCCCAAGCTATGTCGGGGAGCGTTCGGCGACTTGGGCGGAGCCTTCATCATCAATCCAGCGGCCAACAAAGCCGACCGCGAGTACGTCGAGGCCGTCAACAAGCGTTGGACCGGCATCAAAGAACCCCACTTCCGCCG
>SKKK01000676.1 GCA_007121535.1 Planctomycetaceae bacterium
CTGCACACCCGAACAATTGCTGGAATCCTATGACGACACCTAACCCAATTGAAGAGATCAAGGCGATTCGTCACCGACTCGGAGCCGAGGCCGGTTACGACATTCATCGTGTCTTTGCTGAATTGCGTGATGCACGCGCTTCTTCGGAACGTTCGTATGTCGATCTCCCACCTCGACGATTTGCGGCGAACCATGCGATGCAACGGAGCGGCGGTGGCGACGTTTCCGATGATGGTGAGTCAAATCCCGCCGCCCGCTGATCGCCGTCGTTCCGATGACTGCGTGATCCTGAAATTACATGCCGTCCCTACGGGACTCGGATCCGGCCGCGGGTTCCCATTCAACCAGGGATTCGCATCCAACCAGGGATTCGCATCCAACCAGGGATTCGCATCCCTGGCTACACCATGCCGTCCCTACGGGACTGAAGATGCCACAGGCTGCCATCGATATCATCGCTTCCCCACCACCGATCGTCAATAATCTCAATCCGCCCGCCTGCCGGAATCGGACGTACGAACCTCGAACCCTGTCCCGATCGGGATTCCGAACCCGATCGCGATCCCGAACCCGAACCCGAACCCGATTCCGATCCGGAAGCACGAAGCACAAAGCACGAAGCACAACTGCCAACTGCCAACTGCCAATGACCAATGACCAATGACCAATGACTCATTCATCGCCAAACTCAGTCGGAAACTGATCCAACGCAGCACGGCGTTTGCCGTTTTTAGCTGCGGCGGCCAGGGTGATGGCGGTTCGGATGAAGTCGTCGACGAATCCGGCATGCTCGCGGTAGTCGCCGGGGGTGATCGGACGCGATCCGTGGGCGAATAGCGAGGCGTTGCGGACAGTCGAGAAGTTCAGTAGCCGGTTTCGCTGGCCGTGGAAATGCTGGCCCAGCGGATCGTCGGGAAACGCGGCGGCCAAGTCCCAGGAAGCCAGTAGAGGCGTTTTGAGGATGCCTTTGTCGTCGGCGTACTTGGCCAGGGACGGACGATGCGCTTCGGGGACTTTTTCCAGATCCACATTCCCGGTCTCCAGATCGTAACGGGTCTTCAACCAGACCTGGACGGTCATTTCCAACGCGCGATAGAAGCGGCCGACCGCGTCGTCGTAACGCTGCTGAGCCGCTCGACGTCCCGCGTTCTGCAACAGATCCTCCACGCATTCGAACCCGTCGCCTTTACCGTCCACGATGCGGTCCAGCACCAGGGCATAAGGCACGACGTACTTGCGGTAGGGCTGCAACAGACGTTGGGCAATCGCGTGATCGAAACGGTCCCAGGCATCGAAGCCTCGTGAAAGCGACAACCATCGTTGGACTTTGCCCATCGTCGTGGGGCTGGCGAAACGCGCGGCGGCATCCTCCAACACGCCGACCGCGCCGGCGTAGTCGTAGCGGTCCAGCGCGGTGCGAGCCAGGCGGAAGCGTCGAGCCAGTTGGGCGTCCCAGACTCGTACGGGCCGGACGAATTCGGTCTGGTCCACCACTCGGATCAAGTCCTGCCGCACGCCCGACACCAGTTGGATCTCGCACTGGCCGTCGTCCAACGCCGCGGCGGCCAACCCGGCCGTCATCGATTTGGTGCCGCCCGTATAGTCCACCAGGATCGTCGCGTCCGGATGCTGGCGATGCATCTGCTCGATCCACTGATACGCCGCCAGGTAGCATTCGCTGAGATGATCGCAATCGGCGACCTGTCGCACCTCGAAAGCGTCGGGCGACAATTGTGTTTGTGTCACGATGTTCGGCAGATCGGGACGTTCCAGCCCGAAGCGGCTGGAACACACGTTGCCCTGGCCCACCACCTGGGCATGGCTGCCTTTGTTCTTGCCGCTATCGGCCGAACACAAAAAACAAGTGAAGTCCGGCGCATTCTGTTGAATGCTTCGCACGATCGGCTGGTGCGACCCACCCACCGTCACCATCAAAATTCGCCGCATGGCTGCTTCTCCCTTCAATGTGAATGGCAGAAAAATGTCATGGCAGAAAAATGAAGAACAAATAATTTCTGACCTCTGACCTCTGACCTCTGACCTCTGACTAATGACTAATGACTAATGACTAATGACTAATGACTAATGACTAATGACTAATGACTAATGACCAATGACCAATGACCAATGACTAACAACCAACCTCCATCTGTCCCATGCCCATCACAGTGCCTTTCCCCAGGTGCAGCCAGCGGGCGGCGGCCAGCAGGGGCCAAAGGGGGCCCGGACCTGCCGGCAGGTCCAGGTATCCGGTGACGCCGCGCAATTCCAATTCGGCTCGCTGCCGGCCCGAGTACCGATGCAGGTCCAGCCGTTCGCCTTGCCACGGTTCGGTGGGCGTTTCGCGAGCCGTTTCCAGCGCCCAACGGCTGGTCTGGTCCCAATCCGCCAAGGATTCGACGGGCAGATACGCTTTCACTCGGCGACACACGGCGACGACGATATCGGCCAGCGTCGGGGTTTCAATCAGCCGTTTGCGAGACATCAACCGCAACGGGACGGGGAAGATCAGGCGGCACGGCTGTCGTGCGGCCAGATCGGCGCGGCGGCGGGGTGGCGGTTGGACCTGCGAGTGCGTCCCGGAAGCCCGGCTCGCAGCCTGGCTGGCGACTTGCTGATTCCCGTCGATTGGCCATTGTATTTCGTCCAGCCGCCACGGTCTTGGAATTTCGGCGATTCTGTCATCCGGCTCGATACCCACGATCCGTCGCACGTGGAAGCGGTGTCGCTGGGGCCCGAGTCCCATGCCGCTGGCGATATCCCAGGCGCGAAGCAACGTCGCATCGTGTCGGATAGCATCGCCGATCAGGATCCAGTCCAGGGCCGGTGCGAATTGTGGATCGGGCGGAGCCGGGCGCAGGACGTAGGCGGCCACAGCCGTGCCGCTGCCCGTGACGGCCGGCGTCCGTCGATCGCCACCGCCGGGCGTCGGCATCGGCTCGTAAGTTCCGGCGCTTCGCTGTGCCCTCAAACGCATCCCGTTCGATCGACTGCCGGGTCCCGTTGCCGTTTCGTCGTTCGGCGCGAACACGGTTGCGTAGGCTTCCGCATCCAGATCGTGCAGCGCCGCCCCCCAGACTCCGCGCAGCATCGGTACCGTAGCCGCCACACCAGGTGTTTCCAGCAACATCCGCCGCGGCAGCACGGCAACGGCAGACAAACCGGAGTGAATACGTTCAGCCAATTCTTGATCCATCGCAAAACCCCCCATGATTTCCCCCATTCTTCTCCCTAATCTTTCACTAAATCTTTCATCTAATCTACCCCCCCAATCCTCCGGTACCAACTTCGAAGGGAGAGATTAAGCACCGTTCGAGAAATAACTGACGCACTTTCGGCCCCCTCACCCTGCCCTCTCCCCGGAGTGGCGAGGGGACATCGGACAGTTATTTCTCGAACGGTGCTAAGTGAAAGATTAGGTGAAAGATAAAGGTGTACGAATCTCGAAATAATGATCGATCTGGTCCGACCACCGTGCATCCCAAACGGGGTTCGACGATCCCCAAGCCTGATCCAGCGCGTCGTGTACAGACCGTGCGATCTTCTGCCATGCCTGCTGTGCACGCTGGCGGCAGGCGAGGGCAACTTCCCCCGCGATATTCCCATCTAAACCGGATGGGACGAGGGCCAGGAATCGATTGGGGATGCATGGCGCCGTGCGTAGATCGGTGGAGGGATCCGAAACCGCTTCTCCAAGTCCACGCTCCTCGCGCAACCAGAGATCCAACCATGGCAGGCCGCGCAGCGCGGGATAGATCAGGGCCGTTGGACCGAATCGCTCGATGACGGGCAACATACCTTCGAATGTCAGACGAGCCAGGATCATGCTGCCGGACCATAGATCGCGCAAGGAACGGGCGGCCGCAATGAAGGACTGGACCGGTCCGAGCGAAAACGACAAGAAAGCCGCGTTGGAAGAACTACCCGCTCCCGCCGCCTTCAACGCCGCAGTCGTATCAAGATGTTGCCAGCGCGTGTGATCTGGTACCCGCGTGTCAGCCGGAAGGCGTGCGTAAGTATCGTGATAATCGATCGAAAGCTTTTCAGCGAGTCGGCGCCAGATTACCAGGAACCGACGTTCGGTATCGTCGATCGATTGGACAAGCTGTTCGATCGCACGCACAATGTCGGACTGGCTCCACTCGCAGGTAAACAGCCTGCTTTCAACCCCCGACAGCGGATGCCGCGTGATGAATTCGCCTTCGTGACTCGATACCTTCAATGTTTCCCAGTGTGGGGCGGGCAGCCGCTCGGCGATCGCGGCCAACCGATCGGACGGGTCTTTCAATTCCGCTTCCGACACGTCGTCCCCGAGTGCAACACGCAAGTACTTACGGGCTCGCGGCTCGTGCCCGCGAATCTGCATCGCCTTGTCCGGCGGGTCGTGAAGGTACGCGATCAGAACGTCGCGCCAATTCGTTGTCATGAATGTGCTCCTGTCAAAGCTGCTGTCATTACATGGAATACGTTGATCCGATCGCCGACATGACAAATCACCCCCTGATTCGTGAAAAACGTCATGCTAACCGCTGCTCCAGCAGGTCAGGTGTGTGTTTCCAGGATCGGGACGTATATCTCGGGAACGAGGACCGGACGAAGGGAGCCGTGCCGGGAACGGCAGGGTCGAGCTATGGGATACCAGCCTGCGCGAGTTATCGGGTGGCAATTCGTGCTGTGCATCAAGCGGCATGGCTTAGGCTCCGAGACAAGGAGTCGCTCAGCCGGGAATCGACCTGCGACCCCCTGAATGATCCCCACTGTACCGGACAACACAACGGATTGCCACATGGGAGACCTGAACTTTTTCGACGGCATGTTTACGAAATGACAGACCATGACAAATCCCCCATTTCTCAAGCGACGATTCCCCTGGTCAACTATCGGGGAACACTGTGATAACGCTGCGGGAAGGGCGGTAATGACAAAACGTCTCGTGCTCGGGGCGCTCGCGTCTCTAACGCTGCATCCATAACTGCTTTTCATCCACCAACCGATTCGCCAGCGGGTGTCTGCCGCCTCGACGCGCGGACAAAAACTTTAGCGACGCGATGGAACGGGTAGCTCGACGTCCAGGATGATGGGGCGATGGTCCGAGGCGACTCGGGCCAAATAGCTTTGGGGGACGATCACTTGGCGGACGACGAGGTCGGAACTGACGAATGCGTGGTCCAGTCGCAGCACCGGGTATTGACTGAACCACGTGTTCCGCGGCCGATGGCCGTCGACGGATGTTTGTGCGTCTTGGAAACGTGCGGTCAGTTGACGGTAGAGCCGCGAGTTGGCGTGAAAGTTGAAATCGCCGCACAGCACGATCGGGCCATGGCAGTCCGGATGGCCCAGCCAATCGCTTCCCAACAGCGACTCGACCTGCAATCGGCGCTCACGCCGGTCCAGGCCCAGATGGGTCGCCAGCAATTGCAGTGGGCTGTCGCCCGCGTCCACCTGGACCCAGACGACGCCACGCGGTTCCCAGCCGGGGGCGCCCGCGATCACGGGCAACAGTCCCGCGCTGCGAAGCCGTATGGGGACGCGGCTGAGGATGGCGTTCCCGTAACATTCGCTTCCCGAGACGATCGAGGGATGAAACGTGAAGTCCATCTCGAGAGCGCTCGC
>SKKK01000020.1 GCA_007121535.1 Planctomycetaceae bacterium
ACCTCGTCCCCCATTCTTTCCTTCTTCCCTTTGGCACAACAGCGACCCTGCGCCGGTGGCGGGCGGAATGCGGTGGCGCGAGGCCGGCGCGTAGTTGCCAAACCTCGCCTCCACCGGTGCAGGACCGGTGGGGGGCCGAATGCGGTGGCGCGAGGCCGGCGCGTAGTTGCCAAACCTCGCCTCCACCGGTGCAGGACCGGTGGCGGGCGGAATGCGCTGCGGAAAGGGAACAAAAACGGGAGCAAGCCAATTGGCCTTGACAGGCGTAAATTGAACACGCCACTCCCGACCCCTTTCCCCCCGATTCCACCAATAGATATCTGGCCGGGTGCTCAAACAATCAGCGCCCCCTGGTCCCGCAACGTGGCTCGGAGTTTTTTCACGTCGAGCGAATCAACGGGCACATTGGAATCCAAGGCAAGCCAGGCAGCCACCCCGGCGGCCTGTCCCATCTGATTGCAGTTGACCATCACGCGCACCGCACCGAACGCCCCTTCGTCCGCATCGATATTTCTTCCTGCGACAAGTACGTTCTTCGCCGCACGCGGTACAAGTGACGAAAACGGAATTTGGTAAAAGGGAACGTCTTCCGGCAGATGCCCCCAAGTAATCCCCGCGCGATCGGCTCGGTGAACGTCGATCGGATAGGTACCGTTACCAATAGCATCCTCGAACCGATGACCCGTCAGCAGTTCCTCGGCAGTGAGTGTATGCAGACAATGGGCGTGACGCGTTTCGCGAACGCCGATCTTCGCGGGAAGCCAAGCCAACGGCACCCCTTTTCCTCCCAGGAAATGCTCGCGGAGCAGTTCACAGATCGATGCCACCTTTCGCCTCCCTTCCAGCGAGGCCTGGGTTAGCTGGTCCGCGTCGCTGCAATCGACGCCAAAAACGCGGGCTCCCGCCAGCATCAGATGCCCCTGTGCGCCCGGCACACTGGCCGTCCAGGAGTGCCCCTCACGGATCGCTTGTTCGTACTGAGCGTCGAAGATCACCCGGTTGATGTTGAAGCCGGGGTTTTCCCGAGCGATCTTGTCCATGTCCCGCAGAATGCAGGTGTACGTCGGCGGCTGCAAGTCTTGACGCTTGTACACGTCGAGCCCCATGCGGGCGATCACGTCGGCGTCGCCCGTGGCATCGACGAATTGCCGAGCCCGTATCGCTCGCCGTCCCGATTTGTCTTCGATAATCGCAGCGGTCATCCTGCCGTCCTCGACCACTGGGCAAACAAACATCGTATGGAGAAAGGGCCGGATATCGGCCTCGACTACCAAGTGGTCCAGTTCGAACTTGAGGACTTCCGTATTCAACTCGAAGTGGTTCGAGCCCTTCCCGGGAGCCGGCCGAAAGCGTTCTGTCACAGCATCCACTCGTCGGAGACGATCGATCACTTCCTCGGTCAACCCGCCGACGATCTTGTTCTCGCGGCGTAGATCCCATAGCGAATGCCAGATATTCACGAGGCTGGCAGTGGCAACACCGCCAAAAAACCCGTTCAATTCGACAATCGCGACCTTAGCACCCAGGCGTGCCGCAGCCACTGCGGCGAACACACCCGTACAGCTTCCGCCGATCACGCACAAATCGCACTCATGCACTACCGATGTGTCCCGGGGTGGTTCCCGCACGACCTTCGGATTATCCGGATGATCTTGGGCCGCTGCCGCACCTGCGGACACCACACCTGCCATCGCCAACGGAAAGAACTCTCGACGGGCAATTTCGCTACTCATCACACGAACCTGTTCGTTGAAGACACGGAAAACATCACTTCAGGCGACGTGCGCCGGCTCGCCGCCACCGGACGAATAAGCCAAGGTGCGAGCCACCGATGGCTATCAAGCCGGATTGTACCCATGGCGAAAACCCGGGTCAACGAAACCGCTTCCTTTGAAAACCGGATCCTGGAACTTCCGTTGATCCGGAAAAATGCCGCCATCGCCTTTGGGAAAGGCGACCAGCACGCCAGGAACAGCCCCAGACGATCTGGGCCGTGGGACGCACCATGCAATGGGTTTTCGCTTGGCGATCAGCCAAGTGGTCTGACGTGGTGCTTCCTGCGGAGATCCGTGGATGACGTGTCGGCAGTATTCCGCAGGCACGGCATATCTGGTTATCCAGTGCTGCGTCTGAACGGGATGACCGACGATGTGACGTCAGTACCAGCCACGAAAGAGATCGCCAGCAGACGCTGCCCTCCGATGAGAACTGGACCGGGGCCGAGATCCGGGCCTGCTGCCGTCTGGCGGCCCTATTGGATGTACCGCTGGCCCAGGCGGCTCAGAACGTGGTGCCCGTGGCGTTGACCGCCGCCGAATCGGTCCAGCGGCTGCGCGAGTGGGCCGCTGGTCGCTGCCTGGACGCGGAGCGGGGCGGGATCTACCGCTCTGGCGACGCGAAACCGACCAGTCGTCGCCGGGTTTCCCGCAGCGTCTCCAACAACTGAGCGGTACCAGAGACCTACCCGCACCGGCAGCAGATCCGTCCAGGACTGGTTGCCGGTGTGGGGTGGAACTTCCCTGACAGCCATGGGGTGTTTTCATGGACCGACATTACTTCCCTGCGGGCGGAGTCGAACGTCCCCGGGGGGATGCAGCGGGCCGCCCGTCCTACGCTTGGCACACGGGCTATAGCTTGGTTTACGAGGACTGCATGACGTATCCCTGGGTGACCAAGACAGAAGCCCAACAGGCGGCTGACCGGTTAGGCTGCCGAGCCATCTTTCACGAGACCGCAGCGGCAGCCGTCGCCGCCGATGTGGGCCAGCGGAGGAAGCCATGACCACTCCAACGGCTGAAATGACACTTACCCGATCCTGGAAAGGGAACCCGTAAGATGACCAATCACCTGATTTCGCGAATTCCGGCGGAAACGATGGCCCGAGTGTACCAGGAGACCTTACCGAAGATCCAAGCGTCCGTCTTGACCATTGGTGAATGCTGCCAAACCTTACAGCAGGCTTTCGACGACAGCCACAACTTCCACCTGGACTTGGAGCTGCACCACGCTCGTTACGCTTGCGATCAGGAAGCGTGCGATGCGATTGCGGACCGGTTCAAGCGGGCGGCCTGGGGTGCGTTGATCAACAAGCTGGGGATTCGCAAGCTGATGAGCAGCAAGCGGGCTGCGGAACTGGATGCCGCGACCTGTCGGCAGCAACGCTGGAGGTATCGCAGCGACGAGACCCAGGACGACGCGTTGCCGGAAATCACTCCCGAGACCCTGTACGACGTCCTGGCCGGGATGGTGTCCAGTGCGGATGAATTCATGCATGAGGCGATCCACGAGGAATACGACTTCTGGAAACCGGCGGAAACGACACCCTACAAGACCAACTCCGATCCGTTTGTGCTGGGCCGCAAGGTGGTCAAGCAATGGATGGTCGAGAGGGGCGGAGCGAACAGTCGCTTTTCGCCCGTTTACGCCAACCGGAGGCACCTGATCGCTTTAGACAACATCTTCCATCGCCTCGACGGGCAGGGGGTCCCCGAAGGTTACGCCGGCCCGTTGGTAGATGCCATCAACACCTGTGGAGCGGACGGACAGGGAGAGACGGAGTTCTTCCGCTTCCGCTGCTTCAAGAACGGCAACCTGCACCTGTGGTTCAAGCGATTGGACCTCTTGGAAGAGTTCAACACACTTGCCGGACGCAACCGTTTGCCTGCAGCGAAAACCGCGTAGCCTTGCGTGCCCGGTACCACCGCCGGCGATCGACACACGCCGATCCCCTGCCAGGCAACGATCTCCGCGCCCATTCCAGCAAACTTCTCGCCCGAATGGAGGAACCCATGACTGCCATCCACTACCGCCTGCGCTGCGAGACGGACGATCCGCAGCAAGTTCACCAACTGATTGCTCAACTGCACCAGCACGCCCACGGATTGGCTTTCGACATCGTTGAAGACATCACTGAACTGCAAGGTGACGCCTGCGACCATCGACACGACGAGCAGTCGCCACACAACTGGCTGCTGATCCAATGCCTGCGGTACCTGCCCGATCCGCTGGAACCTTCGCGGCAGGTCAGCGTTGTCCCACGACAGGTGATCGCCTTCGCCACCTATCCCGGTCCCGGCTGCGAAGCTGCCAATTTCGGGCTCTGCCGTTATCCGGAGTTCATTGAGGTTTGCGGACGCCGCATCGAAACCCGCTTGTCCGCCTGGCACTGGGGCAGCTTTTGTACTACCGCGCACGCCGACCGGCCTGAGCATGGCGGCCGGAACAATTTTCGCCGCTGCCACCTGGCGATCGTCGAACTGCTGCATCGTGCCCAGCGACTGGGGATCCTGGAAACCGTGCATGATGAAGCTGGTCACTGGGACAACCAGCAGTTCATCGCCGGGATCTTCGGTTTGGATTGTGCGGCATAGGATGACCCTGGTCCCAACATCGCCGACCCGTTGTCCGGGTTGGCTTTCTTCGCGGGAGATGCATTGATGAACATTCGACTTCAGCAATACGCCGGCAGCCTGATCGCCCTGCAGCGGCAAGCAGATGAACTGGAAGAAATGCTACGTGACGGCATTCAACGCTGGGCGGGACAGCCCTGCAAAGCTGTATTGGCCGATACCTTGCAAGCGATCGTAACCGACAGCACGTCGGCGCTGGCTCTAACTGGACTATGCGAGGGCGACCGGCAATGGCTGAATGCCAAACGCGACTGGGCTCAGGGCAAGATGCTTGAACATGGCCTGGAGCCTGCTAAGGCTGGACTGGTCGAACACTGAACTTCGAAAGGAGCTGGCACACATGTATCTGCTCTTGGATGTGAACTACAGCAACCCCGCTGCCGACTTGCGCTGTCAATGCGCCGTGTTGGAACTGACGCCCGCCTTATGCGCGGATTTGCAGCAAACGGGGCAATCCGTATTGCGCTGCCGTGACTCATTGCCGGATCTCCACAAAGCCGTATTCTGGCGACAAGCCGTCGAGTTCTACGGCGGGGATCTTGTCGACGATTGCGACCTACTTACCCCCGGTTGGCGGAACGATTTCGGCGGGCTGGGTTTCGCTGCTGTGCCACCGGCGATCGATCTGCAGCGGTACGAACCCTGCGACACGGAATGTCAGCAGCAGATCGTACGGTACGACGCGATACCAAACGGACCGGAGGCCACGGTCACCAGCAGCCCGACCTTTCAATGGATGGCGATTCCCAAGCACAACGATCTGTACGTCATCACGCGGGAAGTCAGCTTGCCCATGATCGTGCAGCATTTGGCTGCGACCGGAGGGGCGAACGCCTGCTCCCAACCTCCGAAAGCTGCAAGTTAGGCTTCCCGCCCTGGACACGTCCATTCACGTCACCTTTGCTACCAGGAGATCTACCGATGGCGCTACTCGAAGGCCACGAATATAATTTTCATACACTGCGCCGCGCCATCCTGGCCGGCGATGCCGTCCTGCTGGAATGCCAGTTGGTGGCCACAGGCGAACCGGTGGCCGTGATCTGCGCTGCTAACCGTCAACCTGACGGTGGAGCGGAACTCGTCCCCATCGCGACCCTGTTTTCGGGAGATCCGTACGCGCTGGTCAATCCGCCGAATCCCGCTGGCGGATTCTTCAGGCATGACGACTAACATTTTGACCACAGAAAGGATCCTGTCGATGG
>SKKK01000182.1 GCA_007121535.1 Planctomycetaceae bacterium
AGGCGAGCCCGTCCTGCTCCAGGCATAACAGCGCCTCGTCCATCGATTCGACGCTGGCGCCGAACCGCTCGATCTTGCCGGCGTCGCGCAGGGCGCGGAGCCACTCGAACACGTCGCCGCGGCGCATCTGTTCGGCCGGGATGCAGTGGAGCTGCGTCAGGTCGAGCGCCTCGACGCCCAGGCGGTCGAGCGATGCTTCGGTGTGGCTGCGGAACATCGCCTCGGAATAATTGGTCTCGCCCTCCGCGACCGAGAACCGCCCGATCTTGGTGGCGACGAACACGTTTTCGGACCGCTGTTTCAAGAACCGGCCGATCAGCTCCTCGCTGCGCCCGCTGCCGTACACGTCGGCGGTATCGAAGAACGTTACGCCGTGGTCGGCCGAGGCATTGAGGATGGCGAGTGCCGCGTCCTCGGTCACGTCACCCCAGCAAAACCCGTCCAGTTGCCAACAACCAAGCCCGACTTCAGAAACCGCAACGCCCGACTGTCCGAACTCTCTTGACTTCATTCAATGACCTTTCTCGTGTTGTGAGTACATTTATCGGTAGCGGCCGCCGCCCTGGTACAGGCGGTCGAAATCCTGCTCGTAGGGCGCCGGCTGTACCGCGGACCGCTGAGGTTCACCCAGGTGCTGTGGCGGTTGTTGCGGAGGTCGAGCCCGCCGTGGCACGCGGCACAATGCTCTTTGAACAGCCCAGCAAACTCGCGGCTCCAGACGCCGCTCCAGGCGTCGCGCGAGCCGGGGGGCGGGTCGAGCGCGTAGATGCCGCCGCCGGGCGAATAGCGCAGCATTTCCCCCGCGTCGGTATCGTCGATCGGCTCCAGGGCAAGCGTTTGCCCCGCACCGTGCAACGCCAGGCCGGCACCGAGCAGCGCGCCGCGGAATTCGGTTCGGACGCAGCGTCGCACGGCTCGCAGCGCGGAAACAAGTCGGCAGTGCATCAGCGACCATGTCATCAGGTAGCTCCCTCCGCAAAAGCGGTGTTTGTTCCGTGGGACAGGCTGATTGGAATTTTGAACGTCGTCCGCCAAGATTGCAACCCTACTGACCCACCGCGCCCCGCGTTTGCGAAACGCCCGAAACGCGAAAAGCCCGCTCCGCACCTGACGAACGGGCGCGGAGCGGACTCCATTACGGGCAATGCCGGCCATCAGACGCTAAACCGGGATCTCCAATTAGAAATGCCGCGCGTTCCTCGGCGCCGTAACGCATGATGTACAACTCGCGCGGATCGCCGGAATCGAGTCCACGGGCCGGATCGAGCGCCGAGTAAAGCAGCACCCACGAGTCGCCGGTGGGCACGAGCATGAGAGAGCGCCGGATTTCGTCGCCTTCAATGTACGGGTTTTCGGGCGCCTTCGACCAGCCGCTTGTCGGATCCTCGCCGTCGGAGAGGGCAAAACCGACCTTGCCGAACCGGTTGGCATAGGCGATGATCCATCGCCCGTTATGGAACCGCGCGCCGCCGGCTGCAAAAAGACCCTGCCAGTCCCATTCCCCTTCGGCTCCGCGCGTCACGATCGGGTTGTTGCCGGTGTCGGCCCAAGGGCCCTCCGGCGCGTCGGCCGTGAGTATCCCGATATGATACGCCGCCTTGTAGACGCCCGGCATAGGCCCTCCGGCCATAATGAACATGTACCACGTATTCCGGTGGCGATGCACACCGACCGGATAGACGCGAACCACGTTGTCGCCGGCTCCCCAATTGCTGATGTCGCCGGTTGCAACGGTCACCAGCGGGTTCGACTCGTCCAGAGTCCAGTCCTTCAGATTGTTACTGTAGGCAACGCCCACCCCGCGCAGGCCCGGCATGTGTTGGTGGCCGTTGCCGCCGAAAAACAGCACCCAGCGGCCGTCCGCTTCATCGTACACCAAGCCCTCTGCCCGCGCACGCGAACCTTGCCAGGGCTGTTCGACGACGTCGAAAATCGGATTGGCCGGGCTGTCGCACCAGCGGATGAGATCCGGTGAGAACGCGACGCTAGCGGGAAGGCTCGCACGGCCGCGGTCGCCGCCCGCCGGCCTCGAACCGTAGAACAGGACCCACCGGCCGCCCATTTGGAACACCTGCCGAACGTCGATCCGGCCTCCCCACACGTCGGACGCGGCCAACGCGCGTTCGCCGGCATCGGGCCACTTGCTCTTGTCCAGCGGGAACTCCAGCGCAAAGTTCTCGGGCAGGACCGATGCGTGAACGGGCATCGTGGCGCCGTGCGTCACGCCGTGAAAGTGCTCCGTCTCGGCGCCCTTGCCGGGTACGGCGAACATGACCCATGCACAGCCGATCATCATTGTCGTAAAGACGTACCATCGCTTCATTTTCTTGTCTCCTGCATACGCGTTGTGGGAAAACGTGGTGCTAGCCGGGGTTCGACCATCACGAACGAGGCGAACCGCCCCTGCCACAGATAGCCGCGCCACGTCTCGCGGAAATTGACCCGGCCAGTGTAGCGTTCATGGTCCGACCCATCGACCGCCGCAAGCCATCTTGCGACGAACGAATTCCCTCGAACCGACCAAGACTCGAGCACATTGGTTCAGTCTTTCCGTTCCGGCATGGCGTCCGTGCTGGATTCCCGTGGCTTGTTGTAATGCATCCGCTACCAAGACACCCACGTGATAAACGCCGTCGTCTCCCCCTTTGGGACGCCCTCCTGCGTTGCGCCAGATTTACCATTTGCCGCGATAATGCCGAACACCAGCCGGATAAACATGGGTAGCCTCGTCCCCCGCTCCCCACTCGTAGATGTCTCCGGTGTCGACCGTTATAATGGGGTTTTCCTGCTTGACGGTCCAGTTTATTAAGTCCGCACGAATGTACCTTCCACGGGCCGACTTGCCGAGAGTGCCAATGAACCCCGCCGGCAAAGCCTCGATGGTCTCCAGCGCCTGCAAATCGAACGCCCAGACGATCAGGTCCAAGTCGTGGCAGCCGAAATCGCCCGGCGCACCGCAGCCAACATTGTTCAGCAGATGGATTGAAACGCCCGGGGGTCGATGTTCAGGATTCGGATTTCCAGCAGATTCAGAGACGCCAGCAGATTGGGATTCTCAATTCAACTACGCTACGAAGAAGGAACTCGTAGTTGCCTAAGCACCGTTCGAGAAATAACTGACGCACTTTCTGACCCCCTCACCCTGCCCTCTCCCCAGAGGGGCGAGGGGATATCGGACAGTTATTTCTCGAACGGTGCTAACGCGGTTGCGAAGTTCTCTTTCATTGTCAATCAACCCAATCTGTTGGCCTCCCTGAATCTGCTGGAGAAAATCTGTCTGCATAAAGCGGTCGGCGAACGAAGACTCTCACCTCGTTTCGTCCCTGCCGGGATCTCGCGACATCTGCGAAACTGGTACTGCAGGGCCAGGCCAGATGAGAGTTCCAGGAAGATACCCCACCTTGATGTTGTTCATCGATGGCCTCGCCCGACCTCAATCACGGGCTGAGGATCTCCGGATCGCCGTCGCGCTGAAAGGCGCGAAAGTTCGAGCCGTTGAGCGTGTAGAACCGACTCGCCTTGCCCTTCCGCGCCGCGATCCGGCAACCGACCGCAGGCTGCATGGTGCGTCTCGGCCGCGACCGACGCAGCGACCAGTACGGTGGTGTCGATGAAATCCACAATCAAGTCTCCCGACGCACGACGGCCAGTCGCTCCACGTGATCCTCGCGCGCATCGTGAACCGCCTGCGCGGCGTCAAAGCCTTCCCAGCCCACGATCACGCGCCGTCGTCCGCGTTGCTCCAGTTGCACTTCGCTGGGTTCGTGAGTCAATGCCAGGAAAACTCCCAACACTCGAACCAGCGTGCGTCGGCAGTCCGTTCTCCACGCCTGGCCGCGATGACGCATCGTGCTCGGACCATCGTTAGGCGTCCTTGGGGGAAGTCAGGAACTGGCGCTTCATCCCTCCGGCAGAAGTACGCTGGGATCGACGTGGGGAAGAAACGGGGACGGGGGTCTTTTCCGCGAAAGGTCCCCCGTCCCCGTTTTTGCAGCGTCCTTCTGGAGCTGCAAGGGCTTCGGAGAGATCCCCAGGAACTTAAAGTCGCACCATGCTTAAGTGTGTCATAAGAAAGGGTGGAAAAACCTGATTTCTTTTGGCGGCAGTGGTGCGTCGCGCTGGAATTAGCCAACGGAAGCATGTTTTGGCCATCATCGGCGCAAACCTCCTTCCCAGCCGGGTCGTCCGGCTTCAAATTTGAACCGTCCTCGAACCCATGCAACGGGTTAGGGTGCCGTGGCGACGGAAACCACGTCCAGGCCCAATTGTTTCGCCCGGCGACGTAGGCCTTCCACCAAACGCTCGCGATAGCGCGCTTCGTAGTAGACCGCGCCCTGGTCCTTGTACGGTCGACCCTCTTTGAGCATGTGGTACACGATGATCGCCAGCTTGCGCGCCACCGCTGTCACCGCCTGGGCACCGCCCTTCTTGGCTCGGATGCGCCGCCCAAAGGCCCCCAACGCACAATCCGCCTTGAGTAACGATTGAGCTCCCATGCGAAACACCGCCGCCGCCCGGTTCTTACTCCGTTGCGTACGGCTCCGTTTGCTCTTGGGGCTGCCGCCTGTCAGTTGCAACTCCGGACACAAACACAGCCGACTGACAAAATGTTTGTCTGTCTTCCACTTTCTCATCTCCAGACCAATCTCCGAGATGATTTGCAAGGCTCCTTGGCCGCCAATCCCGTCCACGTCCGTCAAATCCACGACCGTCAGTTTGTGCATCAAGTCGCGGAGGTTCATGTCGGGCTCCAAAGCCCGGTTCCGAGGTATGGCGGGCAACTCTTGGCCGTCGCTCCGATCCGCAAAGGTTCCCAGGCAGGCCTCGATTCGCTCATCTAGTTCAGCTAGTTTCTGCAGATACACCTCGTACAACTCCAAGCCTTGACGCAAGGCAAACAAATGCTTCTCCCGCCGATTCCCCTCCAACGCCAAGGCGATCGTCGCCACATCGTTCTTGCATCGCTTGTCTCGCAGTTGGGCCAAACGCTGCGTGTCCCGTTCGCCCGCCAAGGTGCGGCGGTGAAGGCCGAGCAGCGTGTGGAGAAACTGCAAACGAAGGCCGCCGCGGCCCGCACGGCGGCGGATGGGCTGATAGAGCAAGCGGGTTGGGAAGGAAAGTCGAACGTACGGTTCGTAGTGCTGTCGCGTACGGCGGAGGAACTCGACGGACGCACGGCTTACGAGCAGGGTTACATCCCGCGTGGCGACGCGGAGAACCGGATCAAGGAGCAGAAGTATTTGTTCGCGGGCAGTTTACCGTGCGAGGCCATGCGAGCGAACCAAATCCGTCTGTACCAATGTTCGTTCGCGTACGTGTTGTGCATGCTGCTTCGTCGTTTTGGCCTGGCGGAAACGGAGTTGTCGCAAACTCAATGCCCGACGATCCGCACGCGTCTGTTCAAGATTGGGTTCTCCCGTGGCGTCCCCGGCATTCCAGATCCGGGCTTTGCCGGTGACGCTCCGCCGCGTCTGGCGGATACGTGACCTTGGCGACTTGAGCTACGGGAGCAAAACGGAGAAAATTGAAGCGTCGGCGAAGCCGGTCGGATCGAGGTACGCGCCGGCGGCCGCGAACCGGCCGTTTTGGCGTCAG
>SKKK01000536.1 GCA_007121535.1 Planctomycetaceae bacterium
ACGAGCGCGAATCAAGAGCCCTGACACAAGCAGAAAGCGAATCCGCCATCTGCGAGGGATTCATTCGCTTCCGAGAGGATTTCTTGGGATGGCGGGCGGAGCAGATTCGCGTCCACATCGTCAAGGATCTGCTGATCGTCCGCTTGTTGGGCGTCTTGACCGTGGCCGAAAGGCAACTGGCTCAATCGATGTCGCCGGAGACCGGCCGGGATCTGGTCAAGCAAGTCCGCACGCACCTGCTGGAGTTAGCGCGTCCGATGCTGGAATCGATCATCCACGAAGTCACGGGCGTCAAGGTCTTGAACATGCACCACGACATCAGCACCGTCACCGGCGAAGAAGTCGTCCTCTTCGGCTTGTCCGAACCGCCACGCTTCCAGTAGGAAATCGAATCCCTGCGGATGAAGCCCGTCAAGAAGAAAAGGAGCGACCAATCACAGACCAGGACCATCAACCAACAGACGCCGCCGAACTGCGGCGGCGGGCCGAAGCGGTCGCCAGCGAAAGAGCCCCTCCGGCGCCGGAAGATTTCGTGGCCTTGTCGCCCGAGAAAACCCGGCAGATGCTGCACGAACTGCAAGTCCATCAGATCGAACTGGAGATGCAAAACGAGGAACTGCGTGCGGCCCAGGTGGAGTTGGACGCCAGCCGGGCACGCTATTTCCACCTCTACGATCTGGCTCCGGTGGGCTATCTCACCGCAAGCGAATCAGGATTGATCGAAGAGGCCAACCTGACCGCGGCTAACCTGCTGGGCACGACCCGCGGCGCGCTGGTCGGACAGCCGCTGAGCCGATTCATTCTCTCCCAAGACCAGGACATCTACTATCTGCATCGCAAGCAGTTGTTCGCGACCGACAACCCCCAGGAGTGCGAACTGCGTCTGGTCAAGTCGGACGGCTCGGCCGTCTGGATGCGTCTGTCCGCAATCGCCGCGCAGGACGAGCACGGCGAGCCCGTCTGCCGCGTAACGATCAGCGACATCACCGATCGCAAACGGGCAGAAGAGGAACTGCGTCACCGAGAGAAGCAGATCGAGCAACTCAAAAGGACCGAAAGTCTGGCCCGCATGGCCGGGGCCATCGCCCACTACTACAACAACCTGATGACGGTGGTGCTGGGCAATCTGGAATTGGCCGCGGACGAGATTTCCGATCCACGGTTGGTGGCGACAAGTGTCACGGAGGCCCTGAAGGCTTCACACCAGGCCGCCACACTGGGCCGCATGATGCTGACTTATCTGGGGCAGACGATAGGAAAGCGCGAACCCGTGGAACTGGCAGCGGTTTGCCGCGAAACCCTCGCCAAGCTGTCCCCCGGCCTATCGCGCAACGCCCAGCTCGAGGTCCCGCTCGAGGGACTTGTCGTTTCGGCCGACGCGGCGCAAGTGAAGCAAGTCCTGTCGAATTTGGTGAGCAACGCCAACGAGGCCCTGGGCGAGCGACCGGGCGACCTCACCGTAACGGTCGCCACGATCCCGGCATCCGCGATCCCGGCCGCGGAGATGATCCCAGCGGGCTGGAACTCCAAGGCCGGTGACTATGCCTGCCTGTCCGTCGCCGACACAGGCTGTGGCATGGGCCCGGAGGCCCTGGAGAAGATATTCGAGCCGTTCTATTCGACCAAATTCACCGGCCGAGGGCTGGGGCTGGCGATGGTGCTGGGCATCGTGAAGGCTCACGAGGGAGCGATCTGTGTCCAGAGCCGGCCCGGCGCGGGCGCGGTGTTCCGGATATTCCTGCCGTTGGCGGCCGTGCAGCCGCCGCATCGTTCTGTCTGACGTGCCCGTTTCGGTTTCCGCGATCTAATGTCCCCTGTCTTCTTCCTGCTCTGACATAAACGCAGTGCGATGGAACTCAATGGCGGCATCCACTTCCGCAATACCAAATTCCTGCGGCTCGTCGACACTCTTGCCGGCCAGTACCTGCAAGACAGTGCGCACGCCCTGCGACAGGGAATCCAAATTATAGCCGCCTTCCAGTACCATTGCCAGGTGGCCGTTGCAGTGCCGGTCGGCGATATCCTGAACGATCGCGGTCATGGCAGCGAAACCCTCGTGGCTGACGTTCATCGCCAGATCAAAGCGATGTGCATCGAAACCGGCAGACACCAGCACCAGATCCGGGCGGAAGTAGTCCGCGGCGGGCACCAGAATCTCGCGAAATGCCTTGAGGATCGCCGTGTCACCGCTGCCACTGGGCAACGGCACGTTCACTGTACAGCCTTCCCCGAGACCGACGCCGATATCTTCCAGGGCGCCGCTGCCCGGGTAGAAGGGTGCTGCACGATGGCTGTCAAAAAACAGCACGTCTTCGTCGGCGTGGAATATCTCCTGGGTGCCATTGCCGTGATGGGCATCCCAGTCAATGATCAGCACCCGCTGGCAACCCAGCACCGCCCGGGCATGGGCTGCTGCCACGGCGATATTGTTGAACAGGCAGAAGCCCCGGGCGCGTACCGACTCGGCGTGGTGTCCAGGTGGCCGGACCAGCGCAAAGGCACTGCTTGCGCGCCCCTGTAGCACCGCTTCCACCGCCGCGATTGCCGTGCCGGCAGCGACTTCGGCGGCATCCACGCTGCCGCTGGAGACGGCGGTGGTGTCCATGTCCAGCCAGGCATTTTTGCCGCGCAGGGAAAAGATATGGTCCAGGTAGGTGCTGGTATGTACCCGGGCCAGTTGCTCACAGGTGGCCGGCCTGCCCGGTTCGAAACTGACCTGGGGTACCGGCTGTTGCTGCAGCAGATTGTAAATCGCCTGAAGCCGGCCGGGTTGTTCGGGGTAACGCCACCGCACGGGGATGGAGGCGAGCATTTCCCGGACCCGGCGATCCAGCCGAGTCGGCAGAAAGGGGGCATCCATATCCGGTGCATGATCCAGCATGCGTTCGTCATAGAACGCAATGACTTCCCGTTGATCCTTCATTCGGCATCCCTGTGGTCGCCTCGAGATGGCTCCAAGTTACCTGTTTGGTCGGGTGTCGGGCCATGTTTTTTCACCGCTCATGGTTCCCGGAATCGGCGCCGCGCGGCTGTCAAAAGTTTTAAACGTTGTCCGCCAAGATGGCAACCCTCCTGAACTTTGCTGGGCCGTTCTTGCTTTTCGTCCGAACCGACGTGGTGACGAAACCGGAGATCTGTAGTACACTGGCTCCATGCACATTCCCGACGTGAAACTCATCGGGGAACTCTACGAGCAGCTAGCAGGCTGGAACATGCTGATCGAACCGCATTGGATCCAACGCTTTCAATTCTCGTCTCAGGCCGCCGCGTTGGCCGTGATCGTCCTGAGCTGCCTGGTCTTGATCGGCTGGTTTCTAGACATTGAAACCCTCAAGGCGGTTTTTCCGGGGATGGTGGCCATGAACCCGGGCGGTACGGCGCTGGCCTTCTTGTTCGGCGGCGGCTCACTGTGGCTGTTACAGGCGGCTCGGACACGGCCAAAGCGTCGGATCGGCCGCGCGCTGGCTGTGGGCGTGACGCTGTGGGCCATCGTCCGGCTGGCAGGGTACTGGTTCCACTGGGATTTCGGCCCGGACCAATGGTTGTTTTCGCAGAAGCTGGCCGCCTACGACATCCCCAACCGGATGGCGCCGAATACCGCGGTCAGCTTTTTGCTGGTCGGACTGGCGTTGCTGCTGTTGGACGTCAACGTCGGTCGCGCGTTTCGACCCGCCGAAGTGCTCGCGCTGGCTGCGGCCCTGATCGCGCTGCTGGCGATGATCGGCTACGCTTACAGCACGGTATCGCTGATCGGCATCCAAACGTTCATTCCGATGGCACTGAACACCGCCGTCACCTTTGCGATCCTCAGCGTGGGCGTGCTCTGTGCCAGGCCCGATCGGGGCCTGATGGCCAATCTCAGCAGCGGCGGGGGCGGCGCGGTGATGGCGCGGCGACTGCTGCCGGCCGCGATCTTGATTCCCGCGGTTGCGGGTTGGCTCCGATGGCTCGCCCAACAGCAGGGCCTGGTCGACGACGTGATGGGGCTGTCGCTGTTCGTCGTGACCAACATCGTGGTTTTCTCGGTCCTCATCTGGTGGAACGCGGTGTCGTTGAATCGCACCGATGCCGAACTCCAACACGCTAAGGAGGAGGCCGAAGGCTCGAACCGCGCCAAGAGCGAGTTTCTGGCCAACATGAGCCACGAAATCCGCACGCCGATGAACGGCATCATCGGGATGACCGACTTGGCCCTCGATACGGAACTCTCTGCCGAGCAGCGGGAATACCTGGAGATGGTCAAGACCTCGGCGGATTATCTGCTCGCGGTGGTCAACGACATCCTGGACTTCTCCAAGATCGAAGCGGGCAGGCTGGAGATGGATGCGTGCGATTTCAGTTTGCGCGACAACCTGGACGAGACGATCGCTGCGCTCAGCCTGCGCGCCTATGATAAGGGCTTGGAACTGGCCGGCGAGGTGGCGCCCGACGTACCGGACGCGCTGGTGGGCGACCCGGGCCGGTTGCGGCAAATCGTGGTCAATCTGGCGGGCAACGCGATCAAGTTCACCGATCATGGCGAGGTGGTGGTCCGGGTCGAGCGGGAGTCGCAGACCGGCGATCGTGTCGGCCTGCATTTCGCCGTCGTCGACACGGGCATCGGTATCCCGGCCGACAAAATGGAGAAACTGTTCAAAGCCTTCTATCAACTCGACGCCTCGACCACGCGCAGGTACGGCGGGACCGGCCTGGGCTTGGCCATCTCGTCGCAACTGGTGCAAATGATGGGGGGACGGCTCTGGGTAGAAAGCGAACTGGGCAGCGGGAGCACGTTCCATTTCACAGCCCACTTCGGCTTGTCGGCCGCGCCGGCGCAACGGCGGCTGCCGTCGGAGAGTACGCGTCTACGCGGACTGCCGGTCCTGGCCGTCGACGACAATGCCACCAACCGCCGCGTCTTGCAAGGGATGCTCTCGCATTGGGGCATGAAACCGACCGTGGTCGCCGGTGGAAAACAGGCGCTGGCGGTGCTGCAGCAAGCGCAGCAGGCCGGCGAGCCTTTCGCCTTGGTCCTGCTGGACAACATGATGCCCGAGATGGACGGGTTTACCCTGGTGGAGCAGATCCATCAACATCCCGAACTCGTCGGTGCCACGCTGATGATGATCTCGTCAGCCGGCCGCCGCGAAGACGCCCTGCGGTGCCAGGAACTGGGCGTCTCGGCCTACATGACGAAGCCGATTCGACGGGCCGAGCTGATGGACTCGATCCTGCAGGCCCTCAGCCTCAAGGATCTGGACTCCGACTGGGCCCGGAAGGGCGCCCGTCCGTCCATGGATCGCTGTACGCAGGGTCTGCGGATCCTGTTAGCCGAGGATAATCTGGTCAACCAAAAGCTGGCGGTCCGTCTGCTGGAGAAACGCGGACACGCCGTTACCGTGGCCGACAATGGGCGCAAAGCACTGGCGGCGTTGGAGCAGCAGTCGTTTGATGTCGTCCTGATGGATGTGCAGATGCCCGAGATGGACGGATTGGAAGCCACGGCAGCCATCCGCGCCAAGGAAAGGACCGCCGGGGGCCACGTTCCCATTGTCGCCATGACCGCACGAGCGATGAAGGGAGATCGCGAGCGTTGCCTGGAGGCGGGCATGGACG
>SKKK01000117.1 GCA_007121535.1 Planctomycetaceae bacterium
ACATCTGTGCATCCTTGCCGGACTTGACGTGCCAAAAGTGGACGGTGGAATCCTGCTCGCCGGTCGCGATGTACTTGGCCGTCGGACTCCAGGCCAAAACCAAACTGGAACCTTTCCACTCGTACTTGCGCGGTCGGGCTTGCCGTCCGGGGACATGCAGCGTCAACCCGTAGTAGGCGGCCACGGCGATCCCGCTGCCGTCCGGGTTCCAACCGATATCTGCGACCGTGCTGGCATGATCGTCCGACTCGTATTCGATCCGGCCATCAGGCGACCAGATCCGCAGCAACTTGCCGGCCGCCGACGCCAGGCGTTGCTTTCCCGGTTGATAGGCTACCTTGGCCACCCAGTCCGCTCCCGCTGGCAATTGCCGCCGGAGTTTGAGTGAACTCGCATCCCAGATCTTGATCGAACCGTCCTGACCGGCCGTCGCGAACTCTTCGCCGTCCGCTCGCCAAGCGACCGACGTGGCGCCATGCTCGTGGGCGCCGACTCGCCTCAAGACGCCTTTACCATTTGCCTGATCGACGACAAACACACGGCCTTCGACGGTCACCAAAGCGACCTGCCGGCCGCCCGGCGACCAGCCGAGGTCGAGGATGTATTGCCCGACGTCGAAGGACCAGCAATCCGCGTGCGAGGGTTGGGCGACTCGGCTCGGTTTCATGCCAAACATGCGTTGAACCCCGCTGTCAATTGCTCGCGGTCCAAGTTGCGTCCGATGAAGATCAACGAGTTGCTACGCGGTTGGCCATCCCACGGGCGATCGGGCCGACCATCGAACAACATGTGGACGCCTTGAAAGACGAAGCGTTGCGGCATGCCCCGGAGGCTGAGGATGCCCTTCATCCGGAAGATGTCGGGCCCCTGCGTGGCCAGCAGATTCCGTAGCCAGGCCTGGAATCGCTCGGGATCCAAGTCGCCGGGAGTCGTGATGCCAACTGAAGTCACCGTGTCATCGTGTTCGTGATCGGGCTTGTACTCACGCGTCGCCAGCGGCTCGCCCCGATTGCCATCCGAGTCGGCCAGATACGCCTGGAACTCGTCCGGATGATGTTCGGTAAACAGCATGTGAGCACCATGCTGGGTCACACACAACGGGAAACGTATTTCGTCTCCGTCCAAAGACAACTGGTAAAGCAGAGCTCCGGGAGTAAGCGTCTGACCGGGCTCCAAGCAATGTGGTACATCCGAGAAGATCCGCACCACTGGCTCCACCGACTCGCGCATCGATTCGTCCGTTGCTTCGACAGCCGGGCGCAGGCAAACGTTCATCGACGGGTCGGGGCCTTGCTTCAACACCAACCAGTACTCACCAGGCTCCAGATCGTACGCCCCGCTCCACTCGAACGGGTATTCGGGCTCCAGGAACTTCGGATCGACCTGCAACGCGCGATCCAAATCGAATCCGCCAAGATTCAGGATGTTGTCCATGTCGGCCGCCGCGTCCTTGGTGCGAAAGATCTTGGCGGCCGAGTTCATGCTGTGGATGCGGGCTTCGAGCTGGTCCAACTGCTCGGCGGAGACCAGATCCACTTTGTTCAGCAGAATCACGTCGGCGAACGCGATCTGCTCCTTCACTTCGTCACTTTCGTCGATGTGCTGTGCGACGTGCTTGGCGTCCACCAACGTCACGATCCCGTCCAAAGCCAGATGGTCCTGGATCTCGTCGTCCATAAAAAAGGTTTGTGCGACGGGGCCAGGGTCGGCCATGCCCGTTGTTTCGATCATGATATAGTCGAAACGATCGCGACGTTTCATCAGATTCCCGAGAATCCGGATCAAATCCCCTCGCACCGTACAGCAGATGCACCCGTTGTTCATCTCGAAGATCTCTTCCTCGGCGCCGATCACCAAGTCGTTGTCGACACCGATCTCCCCGAATTCATTTTCGATAACCGCAATCCGCTTACCGTGATTTTCGGACAGAATGCGGTTCAGCAGTGTGGTTTTCCCCGAGCCGAGAAAGCCGGTCAGCACCGTTACCGGTACGCGGCTACGTTCAGCAAACATGACGATCTCCTTGTCTAATGGTTTGCGAGCCCCGCTGGGAGCCTTCAGGAAGCAAGGCTTGCGACACCCTGGTTGACCAGAATTTGGAAATGCAATACAATTGCAGAATCATAAAGATGTTACCGCTTTTGTCAAGCGAGTCCCCGGCGGGGGCTTCGCGTCTTCTAAGCTTGAACCCCGATTCAAACGATGGGAACAACGATGTACTTACGACCCGATCGACTGTTTTGCTATGCGTGTCTTTCTGTTGGCTTGTTGATGCTGTCCGGCGGCTGCGGGGGCTCCGGTTCGCCGCCGCAGGTCGACGACGGACGGCTGGCTGTCGTGGCGACTTACAGCATTCTGGGCGAATGGGTGCAAGAGGTTGGCGGCCCGCGGGTCAAGGTGGTGACGCTGGTCGGACCAGGCGGTGACGCTCACACGTATCAGCCGGTTCCCCAGGACAGTGTATCGCTGAAACGCGCGAGCGTTGTTTTCGAAAACGGCTTGGACTTCGAGGGTTGGTTGGACAAGTTGTTCGAAAGCAGTGGTTCGGCAGCCCACCGCGTGGCAGTCACCCGGGGAATCGACGCTCAGCGGATCGTCACCCTTGGCGAGATCGAGGAACTCGATCCGCACGTCTGGCACGACCCGATACTGGCGATTTCGATGGTCCAGGCGATCGCGGACGCCTTGGCGGAAACCGATCCGGCCAACGCCGACGAATACCGCACGCGAGCCGACGATTACATCGGAGAATTGCGTCGCTTGGACGCATGGATCAGGGAGCAGACGGTCCGGGTGCCGGAGAGCCGTCGCGTGCTGGTCACCACGCACGATACGTTCGGCTACTTCGCCGACCGTTATGGATTCGAGGTTCTCAGCGTGATGGGATCGGTCAGCAGCGAAGCTGCGGACCCGTCGGCAGCCGAGGTGGCGGCGGTCGTTCAACAGATTCGCGCCCGGCAGGTACCCGCCGTTTTTGCGGAAAACATCCTCAGCCCGCGTCTGACCGAACAGATCGCCCGGGAGGCCGGCGTCCAGTTGGTCGGGACGTTGTACACCGACGCCTTGGGAGCGGCAGATTCGCCGGGCGCCAGCTATCTGTCGATGATGCGGTTCAACGTGCAGACGATTGTGGAGGCGATGCTTTGAGCCGTTGCGAGCACGAGCATCCCCGCTGGGCGTACGGAGCGCGGGGGCGCGGCCAACCCCTCGATGGCGCCGCCCCTTTGCAGGTGTCTCGGTTGGTAGTGCGCTATCCGGGGGCCTCGAAACTCGCTCTGGCGGACGTTTCCTTTTCGGTGGCCGCCGGCCAGCGGGTTGCGTTGGTCGGACCGAACGGGGCGGGCAAGAGCACGATTCTCAAGACGATTGCCGGATTGCTGCCAGCCGAGTGCGGTCAGATGCGGTTATACGGCAACCCGGTCGGGGCCTGTCACCATCGCACGGCCTATTTGCCGCAACGAGCCGATTTGGACTGGCGGTTTCCCATCACGGTTGCCGAACTGGTGGTGACGGGCCGCTACGTCCACTTGGGTTGGTTTCGAAGGCCCCGAGCAATCGACTGGCAGCAGGTACGCCGTTGTTTGCAGCGACTGGGGATCGCCGATCTGGCCGACCGGCAGATCGCGGACCTGTCGGGCGGGCAACAGCAGCGTGCGTTGCTGGCGCGGGCTATCGTGCAAGAGGCAAGTTTGTTCCTGCTTGACGAACCGCTGAACGCCGTCGATGAAGCGACGCGGGATCTGGTGACCGACGTTCTGGCCCAAGAGGCTCGGAACGGTGCCAGCGTATTGGCCGCAACGCACGATCTGGGGCGGCTGAGCGAATCGTTCGACGCCGCCATCTATTTGCAAGATGGCAGGATCGAGCAGACCGATCTTCTGGCCGTCGCCCGAGGTGTGGCGTCCCCGCATCGGACACCCGGCGCGCGATGTACGGCAAGTCGAACCGGAGATCCCGCATGCACTGGTTGATCGAACCGTTGCAGTACGGGTTCATGCGACAAGCCCTGATCGCTGGCCTGCTGGTGGGGACGACCTGTTCGATGTTGGGCGTCTACGTCGTGCTGCGCCGATTGGCGTTCCTGGGCGACGCCGTGGCGCATACGACGTTGCCCGGCTTGGTCGTCGCCTACTTGAACCGCTGGAATCTGCTGCTGGGCGCGTTGGTCGCGGCGCTGGTCACGGCGCTGGGGATCGGGTACTTGAGTCGGCGCGAGAGGCTTCGGGAAGACACCGCGATCGGCGTGCTGTTTTCCGGCATGTTCGCGCTGGGCATCGTTCTGATCAGCCGAACGAACAGCTACCGAGATTTCTCGCACATCCTGTTCGGAAACATCCTGGGCGTCACGACCGGCGATCTGGTGGGCATCTTGCTGGTCGGATCGATCGTGGTCGGGACGCTGCTGGTATTCCACAAAGAGCTGGTACTGACCAGCGTCGATCCTCTGCACGCTCAAGTCATCGGGTTATCGGCGGACAAGATCCGCTATCTGCTGCTCGTCTCGATAGCCATGTCGGTGGTGACCGCCATCCAGGCGGTCGGCGTCGTATTGACGACTGCCCTGCTCGTGACGCCAGCGGCAACCGCATCGTTGTTGACCAAACGGTTGCAACGAATGTTCGCATTGGCCGTGCTTTTTTCGGCCATCGGCACGGTCAGCGGCCTGTATGCTTCCTTCTATTTGGGGGTTTCGAGCGGTGGGGCGATCGTGCTGGCTTGTACGCTGGTGTTCAGCGTGGTTTTTGTAGTCCGTTCGTTGGTTCAACAGGCGTCTTTTCGATCGATCTTGCTTGGCAGGTTTTGGTGAACTATGCTTAATCACATTCGATGGTCGGACCGCGATGTGCGTAGGCGATGGCTTCACCGCCTGGCGCAGGGCATTTTCATTTTTTCCGAGGTCCGAACATCTTATGCATTATCACTCGCACGAACTCACGTTGGGGCTGAGCTTTCTGCTAGGCATCCTTCACGCGCTGGAGCCCGGGCACGGCAAGACGGCGATGCTGGTCTATTTGCTCGGAGGCCGGCGCAGCGCCTGGCATCCACTTATTATGGGGGCCAGTACCGCGATCGCGCATTCGCTGTCGTTGCTGGCGATCGCGTTTTCCGTCCATCTGGCCCATCACTTGATCACGGGCGACCATCACCACGAGCATCAAGTTTCCCGTGTGCTGCAATGGATCAGTGCGTTGTTGGTCGTGGCGATCGGCGTCTGGATGTTGGTTCAGGCTCGGCGCGGGCGGACCGCTTCGTGCGGTTGCGCTCATCATGCACGTGGCGAGGCTCATCATCACGATCCGCATCCGCAACTGGTTTCGCTCAGCGGCATCGGAGCGCCGGTGGAACGCAAAGTGGCCGAGCCGCCACCGCCTCGGCCGCTGCACGGGTTCCGGACGACGGCCATGTTGGGTTTCGCGGTTGGCTTGCTCCCGTGCCCGACCGCGTTGGCCGCCTTGTTCACCGGTCTGTCGACGGGTGGGCCGGGCGAGGCTTACTTGATCGTTTTCTTGTTCGCCGCTGGCATCGCTTTGTCGCTCTCGGTTGTCGGCTTGCTGCTGCAACGCTTCGGCGACCGTCTCGGGGACCGGTTCAGCCGTTTTTCGCACCTGCCATGGCACTATTTCCGCGGCAGTTTGATCGTCGCCATCGGCGCCGTCTACACCCTGCGGTTGGTTGTCGTCAGCGGATAGTTTCGATGGCGGCTCGTTATTCACATGCCTTTATCCGCGTTTCCACGGAGGAACAACGATGAATCCCACCCCTCAACATCTGCCCGTCACGGTATTGTCGGGATTCCTCGGCGCCGGGAAGACCACTTTGTTGAACCATATTCTGGCCAATCGCCAGGGGTTGCGCGTGGCGGTGATCGTCAACGATATGAGCGAGATCAACGTGGACGCTCGGCTGGTCAAGACCGGCAATGCAAAGCTCAGCCGCGTCGAGGAAGAATTGGTTGAATTCACCAACGGCTGCATCTGCTGTACCTTGCGTGAGGATCTGCTGCGCGAGGTCCGCCAACTGGCCGACCAGCGCCGATTCGACTATCTGCTGGTCGAATCGACGGGCATTTCCGAGCCGCTGCCGGTGGCCGAGACGTTCACCTTTGCGGACGAAACCGGCGCGAGTCTCGGCGAGGTGGCTCGTCTGGACACCTTGGTCACGGTGGTCGACGCAGTCAACTTCCGAGCCGATTTCGAGTCGATGGACGATTTGTCGCAGCGCGGCATCGGGTTGAGCGGTGAGGACGACCGTGACGTGGTGCAATTGTTGCTGGATCAGATCGAGTTCGCCAACGTGCTGGTAATCGCCAAGTGCGATCTGGTGGAAGAATCGCAACTGGCGGAACTGGAAGCCATGCTGCGTCAGTTGAACCCGTCGGCCCAAATCGTCCGCGCATCACAAGGGCGGTTGCGGTTGGACGAGGTGCTGAACACCGGGCGGTTCAGCGAGCAATGGGCGGCCGAGCACCGGAACTGGTTGGTCGTCCAGCGAGGTGAAGAAACGTCGGAGACCGAAGAGTACGGTTTCGGCAGCATGGTCTTCCAGTCGCGGCGCCCATTCCATCCGGCGCGTTTGATGCAGTTGGTCCAGGGCGACGATTTCGACGGCATCGTGCGTTCCAAGGGCGCGGTCTGGCTGGCGACGCGGCACGATTTTGCCAACGAGTGGTCGCAAGCCGGCCGGGTGTTCTCGCTGGTGCCCGCGGGGATGTGGGCAGCCTGCTCGCCGCAGGACGAGTGGCCGGACGACGACGATTTCCGCAGCGAGATCACCGAGGTCTGGCAGGAGCCGTGGGGCGACCGGCGCAGCGAACTCGTGCTGATCGGCCAGTACTTGGACGAGGAACGCATCGAAGCCGCGCTTCGTCAATGCACGCTGACCGACGAAGAAATGGCCGCCGGCCCGTCCTGCTGGCAGACCTGGGAGGATCCGTTTGGCGGGTGGGAGTCGTCTTGCGAAACGGAGCACCCGGTTGCGATGTGAATTGGATCGTCTAGTGCGTTGTCTAGGCGAAAAATGCGGATTGTGAGCGGCATGGCGCTAGCCGCCGGTTCTCGACACCACCGGCGGCTAGCGCCGTGCCGCTCACTCACCGGCGGCTAGCGCCGTGCCGCTCACTCACCGGCGGCTAGCGCCGTGCCGCTCACTCACCGGCGGCTAGCGCCGTGCCGCTCACTCACCATGCCCCCAAGATTTCGCCTGGACAACGCACTCGCTAATTCGAAACGGAACGTTGCCATGCCACAATCGCCCGATCATGCCCCCGATCATCTGGCAAAGACCCCCGGTCACAGGGTGTCGCTGCTGCGGATGTCGCTGGTCGGTGAGTACGCGGCAATCCTGCTGATGTTTCACGCAGCTTTCGGCGTTCTGGTATGGGCGTTGGCGGCGCCTGCGTCGGCGTGCGGCCTGAGCCTGATCGCCGCCGGGATTTGGCTGGTGATCCGTGCGACCGGTGCGTGGTCGGGAAGCTGGCTGACGCCGCTAACGACAGCCGTCCTCGCGTTGGGCCTGTTTTCGATCAGCCGCAGCGATCTTTCCCATCTGCCGCCGTTTCCGGTCGCAGGCCCGTTTTCGCCCAGCGTATTTCTTGCCATACTTGCCGTCATGTTCCTGGTCGATCTTGCCGATTGTTGGCTGCAATCCCGGAGGCATGGTAGATGAGTCCGCCGCCGCATCAGAAACGGCTTCACCTTGCTTGGCTAGCACTCGCGTTGGGACTGATCGTCTACATGATCGTCTTGCCTGCCGTAGACGCCGCCCGAAAGCGATTGCAGCCGCAGCCCAGCATGCGCGTGCTGGAGGACATGTCGTTCGCCGAGCAGGTGCGAGTGCGCAGTGCGGAAGCCTTTACGGCCGTTTGGTTCTTTGCGTTGGGCGGTACGATCGGCAGCTTCCTGAACGTTGTCGTATACCGTCTGCCGCGGCGGCAGTCGCTGGTGTTGCAGCGATCCCACTGCCCGGTCTGCGGCGGCCAGATCGCTGGCCGCGACAATCTGCCGATCCTCAGCTATTTCCTGCTGGGTGGCCGATGCCGGATGTGCCGCGCCCCCATCCCGCTGCGTTACCCGTTGGTCGAGCTGACCATCGCCACCCTGTTTTTGCTGCTGTATTTCGTGCAATTGATCTCCGGCGGCGCCAACCTGCCGGTTCGCGAGCCGAACCACTATCGGGGCGTCGTGTGGATCATCTTCTACACCAAGTGGGACCTGGTCGGCCTGTACTTGTATCACTGCTATGTGTTTTGCGTCTTGTTCTCTTGGGCGTTGATCCAAGGGGACGGACACCGCGTCCCGAGGCGTTCGCAACTGGTCGCCCTGACGATCGGCATCATACCCCCGTTGGTCTGGCCGCATCTGTTGCTTGTGCCGCTGCACCAGCCGCTGCCCGCGACGCTGGCAGCCAACCCCCGCTTGGCGGCCTTGGCTGCGATCGGCACCGGTTGCATCGGTGGATTGGTTGTCGGCGGCTGGCTACGCTGGAGCCGGTCCAGGCTGTCGTTCAAGGCGGAGACAGCTGTAACAGACGATCCGACCGTCGGGTGCGTGCTGCTCGGCGCGGGGCTCGGATGGCAAGCCTTGTTATCGATTGCCGTCTTCACGCTTGTGCTAAAGTGTCTGGTAGCGTTCGTTTCGCGATGGACCCCACGCGGGCGGCACATTCCAATCCTCGGCGTCTTGTTCGCTGGCGCCGTACTGCACCAGATCTTCTGGCGGACGGGTGTGCATCACGCTGGTCCTTGGTGGCCCGGCCCCGGCACCGGTATCGTCCCTCTTCTGGTCCCGGTTGGTTGTCTCGTGCTTCTCGGGATGCTTGCGCGTCGTCGCTGGTGGTCCAAGCCCGGAGTTCTGGCGAAGGATATCGATGGGATCGAAGGGTCGATTGCGACCGAAGGCGTTGATCGAGTACACTCGATGGGGATCACCGGTTTTGATCGCAGAGATGAATGCTAATGGCGCCGAAGGCAACGACCATGTTTGGCGATACGAGCCCACACGGGTCACTGGACCAGCCGACGGTCCCGGGGCACCGCATCCCCACCTATTGTGCGTAGACTGCGGTTCGATTACCTGCTTGAACGAAGGCGACGTGACCCTGAAGATCGTCCGATCGATCGGCGTGATCGAAGAAATCCTCTTCAAAGGCCACTGCGCCGACTGCCGCGACGCGGAAGAAAAATAAGCACCCGACCCGGGTGTTCAATTTGTGCCGTAATGTGCCTCGAACGTGCGCACTGGATTTGTCTGGCAATACGCGCTCCTACACATTTCAAGGATCACGAATATGAGTTTTCTTTCCAGAATCTACCTTGTGGAACCACGTTTCCGCCGCTACGGAGTGGGCACCCCTTCCGAGTACGTCCGGCCTCGCCGCGCGTTCACGCTGGTTGAGTTACTGGTGGTGATCGCGATCATCGGCGTGCTGGTGGCTCTGTTGCTGCCGGCCGTCCAAGCGGCTCGGGAAGCCGCGCGGCGGACTCAATGCGCCAATAGTCTGAAGCAGTTGGCGCTGGCGGCTCATAACTACCACGATACGCACCGCAGCTTTCCAATGCCGGTTCGGGGACCGGGATGCGGTACTGTTCCAGTAACGGCCAAGCCAATGGTCTGTTCTGGCGAGGATCGTCCATCGGTTTCCGCGACATTGTGGACGGGACGAGCCATACGGTGCTCCTGGCCGAGACGCTGTTCGGACTTCGTGGCGATGACACGCTCGATCTGATCGATGCGCGACGTCAATTGAAGCGCGTCTCGGCCGGCGGTCCTTGCACGCAGCCTGCCGAGACGATGGCGCCCCTGCCCGCGGTCCGATACGAGGGACGCCGAGCCGGCCAGTGGATTCGCAATCTGACTTACCACACATTGACGAACGCCTTCTTCCCACCGAATTCGCCGGTGCCCGACGTGGCTCACCACGGCGAGGCGCTTTCGGGCGAGCGCAGCCTTCATCCAGGCGGTGTTCAGATCGCCTTGGCCGACGGCAGCGTGCGTTTCGTCGCGGAAACGATCGAACTGAACACTTGGAGGAATCTGCATGCCCGCAACGACGGCCAAGTCATCGGTGGCTATTGACCTGAAGGCGTCCTTCATCCTGCTGGCGTTTATCGCCTCAGGGTGTTCTTCGTCGTCGAGTTTCCCAGTTGCCCTGTCCGATCTGTCAGTCCCCGAAGAACTGCAATGGGATGGGCGGACATGGCAGCGCGAATCCTTGTCCCCACAGGACCAGCAGTTGCTGGAACGCTATTTCCGCCAGCATCCCGAACTGGCGGATAATCCGCTGTGGCACCGCAATTTGGCGAACGACTACGGGGCGTTCGAAAACAATCACGGTCTGGGTGCTTCGCCCACTCAGAACGAGGAATACGTCTATCTGAATATCCAACACGACGGTCCATCGCATCTGATCGCTCTTGCGAAGCGGACAGGGCAAACCGTCTGGAAGGTCGATCGAGCCTCAGCAAAGTCCTGGACTTCGCCGATCGCCATCGATCTCGAAGGTCGGCAAGCGGTCGATGAGTCTGCTGATCGCCCGGCTGGTTGGTCAATGCAGCAGTTCATAGGTCAGGATGGCGTTGATTCCCGGACCGTCGCTGCCCGAGCCGTGTACGCGGTATTGTTCGTCGAACAGATTCTCGACGTTCAACGCCAGACGCTGCCGAGGGGTAATCATGCGCCCCAGACGGAAATTGACGGTGGCATAGCCAGGCGTACCGCCGGGCGGAATCCGGTTGACGTCCGCAATATCGCGGGCGGCCAAGCGGTCCTGCTTGTCGACCAGCCAGGCATACACGTCGAACCAGTCCCGGCCACCGTTCCAGCGCCGACGTAGACCGACGATGCCCTGCATGGGCGGGATGCGGTCCAACGGCTCGTCGAACAGACCGACATCCTGGCCGTAGGTGTACCAGAAATTGCCGTACAAGCTCCATTGGGAACCCATCAAGTACTCGCCCGAAACCTCGACCCCCTGCAAACGCGAATCGCCGTTGGCACGTTCCAGCAAGTTGTTCGGATCGGGCGGACCGCGCAGGATGTGGTCCTGCAGATCGGTCCACCAGACAAAGGCCTGGCAGCGAAGCCGCGAGGAATTCCATTTCGCGCCCACTTCATAAGTCAGACTCGTCTCGGGCAACAGGTTGGGATTGGGCAGTTGGATGCCGACAAAGACGTTCTCGTTGATGGTAGCCAGGTCGTCGATGTTCGGGGCGCGAAACCCTTCGCTGATCGAACCCACCAGGTGCAGGTTCGGCGTCAGGGTGTACGTCAGTCCCATCTGGCCGATCCAGCCCTGATAGTGCGGAGCGATCTGCTCGGTCACGTTGCCGACCGTCACGGTGGCGCCGGCCGTCACGTGCTCGAAGCGCACTCCGTTGCTGGCCAGCAACCGGTCGGTCAACCGGACGTCCCAGTTCAGGAAGACGCCGTAGCGAGAGTAATAGGCGTCGTCCGGTATCTCGCCCGCTCTTCTCGTCACTGTCGGCGGCTGGACGCTGGCATCCACGTCGGTTCGCCAGGAATCGATGTCATCATGGTACCAATCGAATCCGTAGGAAAGCATACCGAATCGCTCCAGGTCGGTCGTGAACGATCCGGTGATGCCCGTCTGTTCGTCCGTAAAACCCCGATAGCTTGTCAGCAACGGGTTGCGGCCGGGACGAAAATCGCGATCGGCCCGCTCTTCCTCGAACCGATGCAGCGAGGCGGTGATCTGGTACGTGGTGATCGGTCCGCACAGATCGTAGCCTTGCCACCGCAAGAAGAACAATTCGCGCATCTGGGGATCGAAGATGGACTCGCGATTCGCCGGAAAACGATCGGTCCGGAAAATGTCCTCGCCCCGATAATGCTGCAAGCCGAATACCAGTTCCGAACAATCGGACAGCAGGTAGTTCAACTTGAGGTCGGCCGATTGGTAGCTCCAACTGGTCGCCGGTTGCCGTCTCACGTTGAAACCGGGCGGAGCGTCCGGAGTGCCGCCGATGTCCAGGTCGTTGTAGTTTCCGTAGCCGGCGCCAGCGAAGGCGCCCAGCGAACCGACCCATCCTTCCACGCTCAGCCGTCCCGTGTAACCCAAGTCGGCCGAACTGAACCGTTGAACGGTTCCCCCCGTCAGAAAATCCCCGACCGAATCGTTCGCGCGCTTGGTAACGATGTTGATCACACCCCCGATCGCATCGCCGCCGTACAAAACACTTCCCGGCCCGCGGATGACTTCGATTCGCTCGACCGAATTCGGATCCACCGTGTTGAAGTACTGATTGGGACCTGCCCGGAAGGTGGCGTTGGTCATGCGCACACCGTCCACCATGATCAACACCTGTTGGCCAGTGAGGCCGCGCACGTACGGCGACGATTGGCCCCGCCCCGTGCGTTGGATCATGACGCCCGGTGTCTGCTCCAGGGCTTGCCCCATATCGATCGGTGATCGCTCGTCCAACTGTTGCCGCGTGACGATATCGATGGCGCGGGGGTTGTCGAACAGCGAAAGCGGCGCGCCGCGCAATCCGCTGTCCAGGTCCCCGAGGATCTGGTCGGCCAGCGAAGGAAAGACCAGCGAGCCGTCAAAGGGCTCGAAGTCCGTAGCTGGCGGACGCACTTCCACAGGTGGCAGGGTGGCCTCGTCTTCTTCGACCACCGTTGGCGGACGCACGATGACGGGCGGAAGCGTTCCTTCCGGCTCGTCCTGTCGAAAGGAGATGTCAGATACACGAATCGACATCGATCCGGCGTTTTGCTGGGCCGCAATCGGTCCGGCGGTCAGGACCACCAGACAGCAGACAAGGCAGGTGTGCTTCGAAACCATCCGGGCTTCTCCTTTTCGTCAGCAGCTTTCCCCGCGTGGCCCAGAGCTAGTCGGTGATCGCTGTAACTGCGATACATCCGTAGGCATCGGTTTGTAGCGGTTGATGAATTCAAACTGATTTTGTCGACTGTACGAGCTTTCCCAGATTCACTAAACTTCCTGTCGGTCGAACGGACAGGGAAGGATCTTCGAGCATCGTTGACGATGGCCCAAGGCGTCTTTTTCAGGAATCGAATCTCTGGTATGGAATTTGCTGCACAAATATCTTTGGTCCAGCCGTGCGCCACCTTTGGACTTGGCCAGCAATAACTTCCCGGTTTTTGGTCGACTAGTCTGGTGAGCGGCACGGCGGTAGCCGACGACGTTGGCCGGAAACCGGCGGCTAGTAATGTGCCACTTGGAATGCTGTGACCATGACCAGACCGATCATCGCTTCACTCGGACGCCCCACCGTTACCAATGCCATGCTTTGGTCGCTAGGGTTCCATCTGGGTGTGGCGGCGGTCTTTTTCCATCCATGGGCTCGATCGGTCGATCGGGTGACTTTGGCGGGGATGCGAAACGTCGTCCAGGTCGACGTGACGATCGCCGCGGAGACGCCACCCCCTCCGGACGAGTTCCCCGTGCCGATCGAATTCGAGCCGCCACCGTCCGTTGCGGAACATCACGAGGCCCCGCGTTCGCCTCGCGAGAACCTGATGCACATCGAACGAGTGCCGATCCCCTCGGCTCCGCAGAAAGCACCGGCACAGGAACGGACGGTCGAGCCACCCGAAGCGTCCCCTCCCGTTGAACCCTTCGATTCCCGGCGCATGGCTCGCCGTCAGCCGGTCGATACGCCGCCGGATTCCGGCCGCATAACGCCGCCTCCGCTACCGCGTCGCGAGCTGCACCGCGATCAACCGCAGATCAGCCCTGCGGCGGTGCAAATCGCCGGGGTGGACGACACGCTGCCTCCCGAATTGCTGGACAACGCGCCGCCGACCTATCCTGCGGCAGCCATCGCCCGGGGCTTGCAGGGCACGGTGCTGTTGCGGTTGCATATCGCGGCGACCGGGATGGTCGAGCGGGTGGAGGTTGTCAACTCCAGCGGTCACGACATTCTCGATTCCGCCGCTGTCGAAGCGGTCAGTCGGTGGCGGGCCCGCCCCGCCCAACGAGCCGGCATCGCCGTTGCGACCGTCGAGTTGCTGCCGGTGCATTTCCGGCTGTGAGCACTTAGCCCCTTTCATTGACATCTCGCAGGATTGACGATTCCGTCGTCGGAGGCGTAAGATCCAGGTGTGGCTGTTCAATCAGGGGAGAAAACCCAATGGCGGGGTTTGAAGAAATGGGGCAAGTGCAGACCGAGGCCACCATAGCGAACCTCAAGGATCTATGGGCTGCGGAGCAGGGGCTGATTTCGCCCGACCAGGTTCGTCACGTGACGATCCCCGACGCGCTGGTGGACACGGGAGCCACGTTGCTGTCGTTGCCGGCGGCGTTGATCCAGCAATTGGGACTCGCCGAACGCGGCAAAAAACGCATCACAAGCAGCACGGGCAACGGCGAAGCTGCCATGTATGACGCGGTACGGCTCACGATCCAAGGCCGCGAATGCACGATGGATGTCATGGAAGTGCCCGACGGCGTTCCCGTCCTGATCGGGCAATTGCCCCTGGAACGTCTGGATTTCGTGGTCGATCTGCGCAGCGGAACGCTGATCGGTAACCCGGCACACGGCGGTGAGCACGTCTACGAATTGCTGTAATCTGGCGGACTACTGTGTCCAACGCCCGGCGGCATGAATTGGTCTGGAGTCCGCGCTTCGAGTTATTGTCGACCGAGTCCTAACGCGGCCCTCCGGCCGCAACCGGCAGATACGCAAAGACAGAAAATTTTCTCGAAATCGTCGAATCGGGGCTTGACGAAGGGGAAGGAGACTGCGAAAATCATCTATTGATATTGAATCTCAGTTGCTTTTATCGGGCACGAGGCAATGTTTTCAGGCAATCCGATGGATGAAAATGCGAAAATCAGGCCGGAGGCGGTAGAACCGTCGTCCGCCGGCGGCGTGGCCCCGGGCCGTGTACCCGTCGTCGCCAGTCAGGACCTTCTTCAGGGGGGACGCGAATTGCAGATCATCCATCAGGGCCAGGTGTATCGTCTTTGTTTGACGCAGAATAATAAACTGATGCTGCAGAAATGACTTGGGAATACCGCAAAAAAGGAACGTCTGTGTCGTAGCCGAGTGCGGTCGGTGTCAAACCGTTTGATGCGTTGATATTCCAGCCAGCCAGCCCTTCGACCGGCTCTGCATCCGGTCAGCACGCCAGCCAGCTCCTTGCTAACCAACCTTTCCTTGTTCGAGCCACCGGTTCTTGTGGGTCCGGTGCGCGTGCGGACAAGAGTTTCTCTCAGGAGCTTTCGAGATGCGAAAAGCAAGAAATGGGTTTACTTTGGTCGAGCTGCTGGTCGTGATTGCCATCATCGGTATCCTGGTGGCTCTGTTGCTGCCGGCGGTCCAGGCGGCGCGCGAGGCGGCGCGGCGCACCCAATGCGCGAACAACTTCAAGCAGGCCGCCCTGGCGCTGCACAACTATCACTCCGTCCACAACTGCTTTCCCGGGATCGGGCACGAGACCCGTCACGCCTACTCGGTATTGGCTCAGACCTTGCCGTTTGCCGAACAGGAAAACCTGCGGGACTTGATCGACTTTTCTCAGCCGATCTACACGGGCGGCGGCCACGCGGGCCCGGCCAGCATCGTGCCTGCGAACCGCGAGGCCGCGCGGACTTTGGTGCAGATGTTCCGCTGCCCCAGCGACGGCCAGCAGGATCTGTTTACGGAATTTGACTGCGACGGCGCGGCGGGCGAAGCCTACCGGGGATCGAACGTGGTGGTCTGCACCGGATCGGGCCGCGACTTCACCTGGGATCTCCGTTCGCCCACCGACGGACTGTTCTATTATGGTTCGTCTCGTGGATTCCGGGACGTGTTGGATGGCAGCAGCAACACGGTGATGTTGTCCGAAACACTGTTGGGCAACAACGTGCGAAGCGGTCCGCGGCCGGCTCGAGCGCACGAGGCGGTGGCTTGGATCGGGCACGCCTTCCATGCGAACCCGGACGTGGCGGCTCTGGCCAACGGACCGGTGTGGGCGTGGCAGGGCTACCGCGGCTACGCCTGGATTCTGGGCAAGTCGTACAGCACGACGTTCAGCACCTACGATCCGCCCAATCCGGCTCACTCTGACGTCGGATCACTGGCGTTCGGCTGGTTCGCTGCCCGCAGCTTCCATCCCGGCGGCGTGAATGTCGCGCTGGTCGACGGTAGCGTCCGATTCGTGTCCAACACGATCGACCGGACGACCTGGAACAATCTGGGCAGCATCGCCGACGGGCAGGTGATTGGGAACTACTAATGGCTGGCGTATGTAAGGAGATGTGCCATGTTTGCAACGCTAGCTGCACGGCGGACATCGTGGTCCGTCGTGCCGGGCAGGAGCGTCCGTCGCCCGGGCAAGCGAAGCCGTGCTTTGCTGCTTGTCGCCGTGTTCCTGCTGATCACGATGTTGGTCTCGGGTTGCGGCTCGGGTGACCCACGGGGCCGGCGAGTTGCCGTACAGGGCCAGGTGCTGTTGGACGGTCAGCCGCTGCAAGCCGGGGTGATCCTGTTCCATTGCGGGCAAGGCGACGACCAGGTGACAGCCTTTGGTTTTATCGAGGATGGCGTGTACGCCATCGCCAAGAACGAGGGCCCCTTGCTAGGTACGGCACGGGTCGAGTTTCAATCCAAACCGGTTTCACAAGAGGAGCTGGAAGCCGCCTTGGACGCGGCGATCGGAACGCGTAAACGGCCTCAATTGGACGTCGTGACCATCCCACCGCAGTACGGACGAGACTCGGAATTGACCCGCGAGGTGACGGAGCACGGCGACAATCAATTCGACTTCGATCTGAGGAGCAAGCGATGACGCCTAAGCCAGGTGAGTGGCGAGCCCTTTTCCGCCGGAGCTTTGCTGTCTCCAAGCGGGGCCGCCGCGATTTGTTTGGATAACGAACCTTGCACGAAAGGATAGAAGCAATGAGGAAGATTTTTCTCCAAGGGGCGCTGCCCGTATGGATGTTGGTTACGGTACCCGGCCCCGGATCGTCGCGCGGCGAGTATCCTCCGTTGCCGGAGACGGTGACCAGTTTCGGCGCCGCGCTGATCGAGGATGTGCTGTATGTCTACGGCGGGCACACCGGTCGAGCTCATCAGTACTACCAAGAGGGCCAGGCCAAGACATTGTGGCGTTTGAACCTTGCCCAACCCGACGGCTGGGAAGCGTTGGGCGAAGGGCCCGGCTTGCAGGGTCTAGCCTTGGTGGCGGACGGTGGCAAATTGTACCGCATCGGCGGCTTTACCGCACGGAACCAACAAGGCGAGCCGTCGGATCTATGGTCGCAAGCCGACGTGGCCAGCTACGATCCGGCCGCCGAACGCTGGGACGAATTGCCGGCGTTGCCCGAACCGCGCTCGTCGTTCGACGCGGCGGTGCTGGACGGCAAGATCTACGTCGTCGGTGGCTGGAAAATGGCCGGGGGGCAGGACCCTCACTGGCATTCGACGGCTCACGTCCTGGACTTGAACGCAACGTCCGCGGGTTGGACATCGTTGCCCGATCCGCCTTTCCAGCGTCGCGCGCTGTCGGTGGCGGCCTTTGATGGCAAGATCTATGCCATCGGCGGGATGCAAGCCGAAGGAGGGCCGACGACTCGCGTGGACATCTACGACCCCGTCGGGCGGCAGTGGCAGCAGGGGCCAAGCCTGCAGGGCCAGGGGATGGACGGTTTCGGCAGCTCGGCATTCGCTGCCGGTGACCGGCTGTACGTGAGCACCATGCATGGGACGCTGCAGCGGTTGGCCGATGACGGCAGTGCCTGGGAGATCGTCCAGGAATTGGAGCGTGCTCGTTTCTTCCACCGGATGCTGCCCTTGTCCGGCCACCGTCTGCTGATGATCGGCGGCGCGAACATGGCCGAGGGCAAGTTCGAGCAGCTCGAAGTCCTCGCTCCCTGAGATCGGAGAGACCATGTTCGAGTCGTTGAAAACCTTCGGAGCGGTCCTGGTCGAGCACCCGCTCGGC
>SKKK01000626.1 GCA_007121535.1 Planctomycetaceae bacterium
AGCCGGGGAATCAATGAAGAGCAGCGTCAGGAGATCGAGAAACTGGGTCGCGAAGCCATCGAGTTCGCTCAGTTCTCGCTGCAAGTCTTTCACGACGTGGTGCTGTCCAACACCGAGTACGTCGATCTGATCAAGAGCGATGCCTACACGCATCAGGTCTACAACATGGGCACGGTGGACGAAAACAACCAAGTGAACTTCTACGACGGCAAGATCCGTGTCGTCGGCCCCGACGGCAACGAGGCGTTCAAGTACGACGCCAAAGACTATCGCGAGTATGTGGCCGAGCGAGTGGAACCGTGGTCGTACCTCAAGTTCCCTTATCTGAAAAAGATCGGCTGGAAAGGCCTCTCGGATGGCCAGGAATCGGGCGTTTATCGAGCGACCCCGCTGTCGCGGCTGAACGCAGCCGACGGGATGGCCACCCCGCTGGCTCAAGAGCAGTACGAAAAGTTCTACGAGACGCTGGGCGGCAAGCCCGTACAACCCACCTTGGCGACCCATTGGGCGCGATTGGTCGAGCTGCTGTACGCCACGGAGAATTGGGTGCGGCTGGCCACCGATCCGGAGATCACCAGCAAACAGTACCGGGTCCTGCCGACCGAAACGCCAACCGAGGGCGTCGGCTGCGTGGAAGCGCCACGCGGGACGCTGACGCATCACTACGCGACGGACGAGCGGGGCATCTTGACCAAGGTCAACCTGATCGTCGGCACGACCAATAACAACGCGCCGATCTGTATGTCGGTCAAAAAGGCGGCTCAGGGTCTGATCAAGAAGGGCAATGTCAGCGAAGGGTTGTTGAACATGGTCGAGATGGCTTTTCGAGCCTACGACCCGTGCTTCGGATGCGCCACCCATAGTCTGCCCGGCCAGATGCCGTTGGAGGTCCGGCTGCGCGATCCGCAGGGCCGCGTCGTTCAGCGGTTGCAACAACATTTGAGCTGACATGGCCACGACGTTGATCATCGGGTTGGGCAACCCACTGGTATCCGACGACAGCGTCGGCCTGCGGGTAGCCGGTCAGTTGCGCGAAGCATTGGCCGGTCGCGAGGACGTCGACGTGGCTCAGGATTATTGGGGCGGACTGCGACTGATGGAGCAGATGATCGGGTACCGGCAGGTGATCGTCATCGACGCGATCTGTACGGGCGCCGCCCCCGGGACGTTGCATCGGCTGACGCCCGATTCCATCGCCACGCAGAAGAGTGCATCGGCGCACGATGTCAGTCTGCCGACGGCACTGGCGTTCGGTCGCCAAGCCGGCGCAGATTTGCCGCAGGATCGTCACGTTACCCTGCTAGGCATCGAGGCCCAGGATCTGGTAAACTTTGCAGAGCAGTGTACGCCGGCGGTCGCTGCAGCCATCCCCCGTGCGGTGCGGGCGGTGATACAGATTCTCGAATCCAAGCAGGGAGAAGAAGAGCCATGATTTCCCCGGAACTTTTGCGGCGTTACCCCTATTTCGCAGATGTCAGCGAGGAGGCTTTGAAGGAAGTCGCCATGATTTCCGAGGAAGTCAGCGGGGCTGTGGGCGAAACGTTGTTCAAACAGGGCGACCCGGCCGATTCGTTGTGCGTCTTGACCGACGGTGAGATCGATTTGCAGTACGAGCTGGGCAGCGGCGAACTGCGGACGGTCGATACCCTCGTGGCTGGCGATCTGGCGACCTGGTCGGCAGTGGTCGAACCGTATCGGTGTACGGCTTCGGGAACCGCACGCAAGGATTGCAAGCTGTTGGCCATCCAAGGCGCAAAATTGCGCGAGTTGATGGAGTCGAACCACGACTTGGGCTACCGGCTTTTGCTGAGCGTGACCAAGCTGCTGGCGACCCGCTTGGAGGGCGCTCGAGTCCAGTTGGCGACCGTCGACTGACCCGGCACGAGCCCTGTCAGCGGCACGGCGCTAGCCGCCGGTCCGAAGAATCACCGGCGGTACGCGGCCCATGGCACTTGCTTTCCATCCGAACACGTTGAGCCGCTAGTCGCGGGTTTCCGTGGGAATGGGTGGTTCGTGTTCACCGGCGGCTAGCGCCGTGCCGCTGACAACCGGCGGCTAGCGCCGTGCCGCTGACGACCGGCGGCTAGCGCCGTGCCGCTCACTTCATAGACGGCGTTCGATGGGGACGGCCAGTGCCTGTACGTGATGATGGGCGGGTTTCGAGTCGCGAAAACGGGCCAGTTGGTCGAACAGTTGGTCCAATTGCTGCTCCGAGACTTGGGCATGCACCACGCTGCTGTTTCCCGGGAAGACTTGGGTGCCGAAGTGCTTCCCGTCACGGTCCCGGCCCTCCATCATCGGGAAGCGGGTGTAATCGATGACCCCGACGCGATCGAGCATCGCCTCGATGATGTCCGTGTACTCGAAGTGGAATGTGATAATGACCAGCTTCATCCGGCGTTGGGCTCCGCGAGGGGTGTATCCGGGTGAGTCGAACGGGAGCGTTTCGCTCGATCCCCAAGCAGCAGCGCCTGCAATTGGGCGACCAGCGTGTACATGACGGGGATCACCAGCAGGGTCAACGCGGTCGAGGTCAACATACCGCCGGCGACGGCGATACCCAGCGGCATCCGCGCTTCGCCCCCGGCTCCGAATCCTGCGGCGATGGGCGTCATGCCCAGGATCGAGGAAAAGGCGGTCATCAGCACCGGGCGGAATCGGACCGCAGCCGCTTCCTTGGCCGCTGTCAAGGGATCCCGACCTCGAGCCACCAGCACGTTGGCGTAGTCGACCACTAGAATCGAGTTTTTGGTGACCAGTCCCAACAACATGATCACTCCGATAAAGGCGTAGACGTTGAATGACAGATCGAATAGCCACAGTCCGCCGAACGCGCCGATCGTGGCCAGTGGCAGGGCGGCCATGATGGTGAACGGATGGATGAAGGATTCGAACTGACCCGCCAGCACCAGGTAAATGAAGATCACGGAGAAAACCACGGTGATGGAAAGGTAATAGAACGATTCTTCGAAGATCTCCGAAAGTCCGGTCAGCTCGTACTGAGCGCCCGGAGGCAGTTCGCGCTGCAGATACGCTTCCAGGCGATCGACGGCCTGGCCCATCGCCACTCCCGGCGGCACTTGTGAGGAGATCGAGGCGGATCGCATCCGATTGTGGCGGTGGATCTGACTGGGGCCGATGGTCTCTTGCAGATCGACCAGGTTGTCCAGCGACACCAGCGCATTGTCGGGACCGCGAATGTAGATGTCGCGCAGATTGTCCGGGTTCATCGCCCCACGCCCGGCCGCTTCGCTGATCACATCATATCGTTCGGCGTCGCGTTCGATGTGCGAGATGGTGGGATTACCGAACAAGAATCGCATCGTGTTGGAAATATCCGCCACGGAGATGTTCATCTGCGACGCCTTGTCCCGGTGGATCTGGACGTCGACTTGCGGATTGTTCAGTTCCAGGTTGGTTCGCACGCCTACGAACCACTCGGGCTGCGAGAACATCCAATCCATCACGATCTCTTGCTGACGGGCCAGGGTTTCCAGGTCCGAGTGTTGCAGGACTACTTCGACGGGCGATCCGCCAACGCCGCCCGGTTGCAACTCGGTGACGAAGGCACGGCCTGCGGGAATCCGGTTCAACCGAATCCGCAAATCCTGCATGATCTCGACCTGATGCCGGTCGCGCTCCTGCCGCGGAGTCAGCCGCACGAAGGCCATGCCGGAATTCGGTTGACCGGGGCCTCCGCCCCGGGACAGCCCCAGCACCAGGAACTGATGACGGATCTCGGGCATGTCCGCCAGGACCTGTTCGATACGTTGAGCGTAGGCGTCGGTTTCGGCCAGCGTGGCGCCCTGCGGGGTCTCGAACATCAGCATGAAACTGTTGCGATCCTCGTCGGCAGCGAACTCGCGGTCGATATTCGCCAGGGCCAGCATCCCGAGCACCAGCGCGGCCACGCCCAGCAGCAGGGTCAGCCACCGCGCGCGGAAGGCGCCCGCCAGCACCATCCGGTACAGCCATTCGATCCCTCGGAAAACCGCCTCCGACATACGGAACAGACGACCGTGCCGCTCGGGAACTCGAAGCACGCGGGAACACAACATGGGCGTCAAGGTCAACGCGACGAACGTCGAAGCGAAGACGGTGATCGCTACGGTCAGCCCGAATTCCAGGAAAAAGCGCCCGATCAGCCCGCCGGTGAAGGCCACCGGGATGAACACCGCGCCCAGGGCCAAGGTATTGGCTACCGCCGGAAAAGCCACTTCGGTGGTGCCGACGCGAGCCGCCGGCTCGGCCTCGGCGCCCCCCTCCATGTGCAAGTAACACCGTTCCAGCACCACGATGGCGTCGTCGATTACGATTCCGATCACCAGGATCAGGCCCAGCATGGTCAGCACGTTGATACTGAACCCCAGCACGCTGATTCCGGCCAATCCGATCAACAGCGAGGTGGGGATCGCCAGCAGCGCGATGATCGTTCCGCGAGCGCTGCGCAGGAAGGCCAGGACGACGAACATGACCAGTCCCGTGGCCATGAAAATCGTCCTCCACAGATCCCGTATGCTCTCTTGGATGAATTCCGAGTTGTCTGTCGCAATGGTGTATCTTAAACCGGGCGGAAAGTCCTCAGAAATCACTTCCATTTGTCGGCGAAGCGACTTGGCCAGCTCGACCGTGTTGGCATCCGCTTGCTTGATCACCCCCAGGCCCACCGCCGTTTCGCCAGCGAATCGAGCCAGTTGCCGATCGTCCTCGACGCCATCGACCACTTCGCCTACGTCCTGAATTCGGATCGGCGCACCGTTGCGATAGGCGACGATCAACTGGTTCATCGGTTCGGCTTCCGAGAACTGACCGCGAGTCTGAATCAGGAACTCACGGCGCCCCCCCTCGACTCGCCCGGAGGGGATATCGGCATTGTTGACTTGCACCGTATGCACCACGTCCTGGACGGACAATTGGTGAGCGGCCAGACGGGCCGAATCCAGACGAACTCGCACGGCGTACTTGCGGCGACCCCCGACGCGGATCTGGCCGACGCCGCGGAGCGTCTCCAGCCGCTGCTTGAGGACCGTTTCTGCGTATTCGGTCATGCGGACCGCATCCCAACGTTCGTCGCCGGTCAACGTGATCCACATGATCGCCTGAGCGCCCAATTCAATCTTGCGGACGATGGGCGATTCGATGTCGTCGGGCAATAAACGTCGCGCGCGTTCGACCGCGTCGCGAATGTCTTGCGCTGCCACGTCGATGTCCCGCCACAGCTCGAATTCGGCTATGATCGTGCCGACCTGTTCCTGAGCCGTCGAGGCCAACGTGCGCAATCCTTCGATGGTGTTGATCTCGGCTTCCAGCGGATCGATGATCTCCGATTCAATCACCCCCGGCGCGGCGCCAGCCAGCACGACGTTCACGCTGACGATCGGGAACTCGACGTCCGGATCCTGCTGGACGGGCATCCCCACGTAACCGTAGCCGCCGAAGATGGCCAGGACCAGGAAAACCACGATCGTCATCACGGGACGACGGATACAGAAATTCCAAATCAACGTGTTCGTTCCTCATAGGGAAAGGGGGGCATCGTCAGACTGCTCGGATTCGTCAACCGGATC